>DNGG01000588.1:0-8033 GCA_003486675.1 Cyanobacteria bacterium UBA11372 | reverse complement strand
AAGGTTGCTTGACCGACGCTGGATCCACCGCGCAGCAAGTCGGCAATTAAGGTACCAACGACTGGAATCGCTTCGGGTACGCCGCTAACGATCTTTACAGCCCAGTATCCTATTTGGTCCCAAGGCAAAGAGTATCCGGTTACACCAAAGGACACGGTGATTACTGCCAGGATGACGCCGGTTACCCAAGTCAATTCGCGAGGCTTTTTGAAGCCGCCGGTTAAATAAACCCGGAAGATGTGCAGAATCATCATCAACACCATCATGCTGGCAGACCAGCGGTGGATGGAGCGAATTAGCCAACCGAAGTTGACTTCGGTCATGATGTACTGCACTGAGGAGAAGGCTTCGGTGACGGTTGGCTTGTAGTAGAACGTCATCGCAAATCCAGTTGCGAACTGGACTATAAAGCATACCAGGGTGATGCCGCCCAGGCAGTAAAAGATATTGACGTGGGGTGGAACGTACTTGCTGGTGACGTCATCGGCAAGTGCCTGAATCTCCAAGCGTTCCTCAAACCAATCGTAAACGTTTGCCATATAGCCAGAATTCCTAAAGGATGTATTGCTGTTGTGGGGTTTCCCGCTTAGAGAAGGCGGTGGGGGTGACGGGCTTCCTGATTCTACCTGTGGAATTCGGAGTCTTCTTGTCCACAGGTGTGAATGGGGAGGTAACCCGTCCTACTCAAAAGTTAGTCAAACTTGTCCGGGATATTAAGCTTGGGTTTAGCTCATTTTGGACAATTTTGCCGAATTATAACCGAATTTTTGGCTATAATTCCCTCTCTTAGCTTTGCTGAACTGGCTTCTGACTCTTATGGCTCAGATGCCAATTGCAGATGATGCTGACCCAGAGGTGTTGAACGCGCGATTCTACACCTTGTATCAGATAGATGAGACGGGTTGCGTTCGATCTTCTATTAAAAAAAGTAACATAGTCCGTAAGAGGTTTTCAGTTGAATTTACAGATCGCTAGGTTTGCCCTAAGTTGGCAACCCTGGCTGAAATTTGGCAGGATTGGTCAAACTATCTCATCTCTGGCGGTCGAATGAAGTATAAGCTTTGTGACATGCAAAATCGCTTTTTGCGGGTTGGGATTTCTGCTATCATTTCGGTGATTTTGGCTTTGGGCTGGTGGGCCTCGCCTGCTGCGGCTTTGAGTGAGGAGCAAAGGCTTTTAGCAGAAGTATGGCGAATTGTCAATCACTCTTATGTGGATGATACGTTCAACCACCAAAATTGGTGGAATTTGCGGGAGAAGCTGATCAAGCAGCCGCTGAACAATCGAGAGCAAACTTACGGGGCGATCGCGCAAATGCTATCGAGCTTAGACGATCCGTTTACGCGACACCTGAAGCCGGATCAATATCGCAGCTTACAGGTTTCGACTTCTGGTGAGCTAACTGGAGTGGGGCTGCAAATTGCCTTGGACGAAAAAACGGGCGAATTGCAAGTAATAGCGCCGATAGCGGGTTCCCCAGCCGAACAGGCGGGGATACAAGCACGCGATCGCATCAAACAAATAGACGGCTTTCCGACGGCAAAACTCACTTTAGATGAAGCTGCTGCGAGGATGCGGGGGCCGCGGGGCACTAGCGTCAGCCTTACTCTAGCACGGGATGGGGAAGAGGTTCGAGAAGTGCATTTGGTGCGCGATCGCATTGCCCTCAATCCAGTGATCGCCGAACTGCATTCCGAACCCGGAGACGCGAAAGTCGGCTATATTCGCCTCAATCAATTTAGTGCCAACGCTCCCGCCGAGTTAGCCCACGCCGTAGCGCGCTTAGAGCAACAAGGTGCCAATTCATACATTCTCGACCTGCGAAACAATCCCGGTGGTTTGTTGCAAGCCGGAATTGAAATTGCTCGCGAGTGGTTAGATGAAGGTACGATTGTTTACACGGTTAACCGACAAGGGGTAATTGGTAGCTTTGAAGCCAGCGGCGAGGCTTTAACTCACGATCCTTTGGTAGTGTTAGTTAACCGGGGAACTGCTAGCGCCAGCGAAATTCTTGCCGGTGCGTTGCAAGATAACCATCGCGCGCAATTGGTAGGTGAAAAAACTTTTGGCAAAGGGTTGATTCAATCCTTGTTCGATCTGTCTGATGGTTCGGGATTGGCAGTAACTGTAGCTAAGTACGAAACTCCCAACCATCACGATATTAACAAACTTGGGATTACGCCCGATGAAGTTGTAACCTTGGAGCCAATTAAGCGCGAGCAAATTGGTACAGAGGCAGACCAACAATATCAAGCAGCCGTTAAACTGTTGACCAGCCCGTCAGTTGTTGCTAATGCTGGGTAGTTCGATCGGTGGTTTGTTTAGCTGAAATTGGGAGGCGCGCGCCTCCCAATTGGTTTTACCACTCTTCGGTGCCTGTGCGATCGCAGCCTTGCAATCCGACGCTGGGATAGTGGCGGTATTTGTCTTGGGGAACCCAGATATTTATTTGCCGATCTTGTGGTGCGATCGCATAAATATATTCAACGCTAGGGTCATAATTTACACCGACTCGCAAGTTAGAAAAATCATCTTCGCAGATCTCGTAGCCAAACCTAACTACAATTTGAGCCACTAGGCAATCAGCGGTATAATCGTATTCTCCGTGGATTTCTCTTTCTTGCCAAAACTTTTCTAGAAACGGTTTGAGGATAGGCAAGATTTTGTTAGGGCTGCCATTCCTGCTAGCATAAACGATTACCGGATTTCCTTCTACAAGGATGTGACAGGGCGTAGGCATTCTTGTTTAATCAACAGGTTTACCGATCCAGCGTACCGCTCTAGGATGCACCTGGGGTAGGGGAAAAATACTATTTCTCAAAATTAAATACTCGTTTGGTACCGAAAGAATACCGATTTAACGAACCGCCAAGACGCCAAGGACGCCAAGAAAGAAGAGAGAGAGATGAGGGAGATGAGGAAGTAGAAGTAATTACTTTCTGATCTTCTCGATCTTCAACAGTTGTACTAACGCAAGTTGCTAGTTTCAAAAATTGTCGGTTTGATCCCCCCTAACCCCCCTTTTTAAGGGGGGAACCGGATTCTTAGTCCCCCTTAAAAAGGGGGATTTAGGGGGATCTAAAATGCTTAACCTCATAACTAGCAACTTGAGTTACTATGACAACGAAGTGAGAGGTATTTTTCTCCCACTTCGTTTCTAGATGCAGTCGATAAATTTTTGATTGCCCGTCAACTCTCAACTGTCAAAATTAATCAAGCCGACGAGAGCGATAGTTGCCTTTAATTTCCCGGTTGTAATATCGTCCTGGAGAATTGGTTTCCAGGAGATCTTCCCAGGTTTCTTCGTCCACACCTTCATACTCATAAACCGAGCCGTTTTTAAACTCAATTTGCAATAACTGCCGGTCTGGATCGTAGCCGATGGAATTTGCCATTGTCGAATCAACTGGTAGCATGTGAATTTCTTCTTGCACGACGCCCGGTAGTTGATAAAAATCAACTGATGCAGCCAGTTCGGGAGAATCTGACGCTACAATTTCATTCAGTTGCACGAGTCCTTCATAGGCAGCTTTCGGTGCGGGAATTTCGATGATATCCAAGCGATCGCCTCGGTCGATTGCTATTGCCAAATAATCCTCATTGTGACTGATGGCTAAAATGCTGCTGAGATCGAGTTTGTTGAATTGCATGTAAATATCTCCAATGGATGCTAATGGCTAATGGCTAATGGCTAATGGTTAATTATTTACAATTAGCCATTAGCCATTAGCATTACTTCAATTTGTTTTGATTTTTCGCTTGTTCTAGAGCAATTTCTTTCATGGCCTGGAAGGAATTGAGATTGGAAGTTCCTTCGATTGCTTTCACCGCCAAATCTTGTACTTGTTTCAGGGCGGAGTCGAGTTGTTTGGATAAATTTTGAATGCGGGAGTTTTGAGTGTCAATTGTTTCTTGCAGCGATTGAATTCGCAATTCGTAGTTGCGCTTGCTGCCTTCAATGTCTTTGGCAAGTAAATCGGCTTTGACTTTGGCTTGACCAAAAGCAATTCCTTTGCCTTCTTCTTTGGTGCGTTTAATTGCGGCTTCCAGATCTTTTGGCATTGCTTCAACTTTGGTTTTAAGTTCGGCAAATTGCGTTTCTCGTTCGGCGATCGCTTTTTCCCGTTCTGCCCATTGTTTTTCTTGGTTTTTCTGGAATTCGTCTAACTCTTGATACAGTCGTTTTTTCTCTTGCTCGTATTCTTCATCTGACAATTTGCGTGACAAAGACAAGTCGTAACTGTATTCTTTGCCATCCCGTAACCGCGTTTTGGCAAGGGTTTCGTTGCGTTCTTTTATCAGGCGGCGGTGTTCTTCTTGTTCTTTTTCCCACGCTTTTTTGGCGGTGGTTGTTGCTAGGTTAACTTCATCTGTGCGTTGGCGCAGTTCTTCGTTAAAGGTTTTGGAGCTTTCTTCGTATTGTTGGATTAATGTATCGAGGCTTCCGTCGGTGACTTCTAAGCTGTGCAGTGCTTGCAGTTCTTGCCGTTCTTCGCTGACTTTTCGCTGTGCTTCTTGCAGTTTGAAGGCTTCGAGGACGAGCTTTTCAGATAAGTCGCTGACTGCGCCACCAAAGTTTAGTTGCAGTTGGTTCAATCCGTCGATGATTGATTCCATTTTCTGTTGTTTTAGCACGGGTTTGATGATGACTTCGCTGCTGGTTTTGCCGTTGCCGTTGCGGGGAGTGGTTGCGGTTTCTGGTTTTTGCACGATTTGGGATTCCAATTCTTTCTTTTCTTTCATTAGTTCGTTGTAGGCGGTGAGGATTTCAGCTTTGGTGCTTTTTTCGGTTGGTCGTTTGGTTGCCATAATGTTTTACCGCTCTTGTGTAATGTGAGACGCTTTGATGATGCAAATTTTGGTAATTTTGTCTGTTGGGTTAAGTGGAGGGAAACCCAAGTTATTTACTCGCCTCCCTCAAAGATCTTTTTAATGAACCGCTCCAGACGCAGAGGACGCAGAGGGAGGAGGTAGGGAGGGAGTACGGTTTTTTAGGAGCGATTTGGGGTGTTACCGAAGGCGCGCATTGCTAGTTCTTGTGCTTGGCGTAATGCGGTTTGAAGTTGGGTTGCGATTTCGGCGATTTGTTCGGTTTGTTTTTGGATTTTTGTGTCTAGGGATTGGATTTGGAGTTCATATCCTTGTTTGGTGGATTCCCATTCTTTTTCCACCAAGTCTGATTTGATTTTGGCTTCTTGAGTAGCATCTCGAATGCCTTCTTCGCGTGCTTTTTTGATTGCTTCGCCCAGTTCGTTGGGAAATGCTGCTGTTTTGCGTTGGTATTCTTCCAGTAATGTTTGATTTGCTGCCAGAGTTTGTTCTCGTTCTGTCCAGTTTTTCTGTTTGGTTTGGTTTGTTTCTTGGATGTCTCGTTCGATTTGGCGCTTGGTTTCTTCATATTCGTCTCTGGCAATTTTCCGCGATCGCTCGGTGTTGTATTCGTAATCTTCTTCGAGTTTTGTGCGATCGCGTTGTTGCAGTTCGTTGCTTTCGTTGCTGGTGAGGTCGAATTCTTCTTGCTCTCGTTGCCAGATTTTGCGACTTTCGGCGATTTCTTTTTCGAGGATTTCGCGATCGCTTGCGGATCGTTGTTCTAATAAGCGCAGGTTTTCTTGATGTTCTTGGGTTAATAAATAAAGGGCATCGGCGACGACGCGGGTTTGTTGGAGTTCTTGCAGGTGTTGGTTTTCGGTTGCGATCGCTCGTTTTAGATCGTCCAATTTGGTGGTTTCTGTTGTCAAGCGCGTCGAAAGTCCGGTAACAATGTTGCCAAATTCGAGTTGCAGATCTGCCAATCCCCGCACGATGCTATCTGCTGTGTATTGGGAAACTGTCTCCAATACTGTGCGGTTTTTCTCTTTTTCGGCTTCTTCTTCTTTGGTGGCGACGCGCGATGCAACTTTACGCCGTTCTGCCAAGATTTGCTCAAATGCATCGAGAATCTTCGCCTTGCTATCTTTGGCGGCAAACTGATTCATAACACACCTTTTGCTGCTAGAGTAGTATTAAGATGCAAACTGTAGTTTGCATTTCATGGTTACTACTCTAACACGGGATGTCTGCCTATGCAATACCTAGCGACAAATTTTGCAAACTACAGTTACCAAAAGGCTTCTGGAGTTGTGGGGTGGGTAGAATGCCCGCCCAGACACAATTGCAGGCGAGGTGCCTGCCCTACAAGAGGAGAAGACAGACTCAGTTATGGATGAATTTGGCAACACAGTTCGCTTGCGCCGACGGCAAGAAAAACTCAGCCAGCAAGAATTGGCGGATAAAGTCGGCATCTCGCGCAACTACCTATCCCAAATCGAACGGGGACAAGCTACTAACCTGTCGTGGCAGGTGATGGAAAAATTGACCTCGGTTTTGGGACTTAAAGGCGATGCGACGGGAATAATAGAAGAGATGGCAGATATTCCCCCCAGCTTGGCGGAGTTTGCGGCTGCTGCTGGGCTACCTTCCGATGACGTGCAGATGCTGGCTCGATTAAAGTACCGAGGACAGCAACCAACGACGCCGGAGAAATGGGAACTGCTCTACAACGTGATTAAAATGACCGTTGGGAAATGATTTGTGTGTGAGGCAAATTCAACTACTCAACCCTACCGCCATCCGGGACAAGTCTTTTTGTCCCATCACGGCGCGCTCAAGTGTGAAGATGATGTGTTTCGCTATGTGGAATTTTTGCGCTCTGAGTCGGGGTTGGGTGATGCGCCTCCCATCGATCTATCGTGCATCTACCAATGCTTTGGCATTCCGACGCCGATCCGCGTCCCCTTGGACGAACAGCAAGGCATTTTGGTGGACAGCCGCACGGGAATTATTTTAATTAAAGAGAATGACCCCCTCGTGCGGCAGCGTTTCACCGAGGGACACGAGTTGATGGAATTGCTATTCGATGCCCACGATGAAGTCAGGGTGGGCGGTTTGTTTCCGAGTTGGAGTGGCGATCGCAAAGAGCGACTGTGCGACCAAGGTGCCGCAGATTTACTGATGCCAGAGTCTTCTTTTGTACCTCGGTTGCTCGAGTTGGGAATTACTTTAGCTGCGGGGCGCAATCTGGCAACGCTTTATCAAACTTCGCTGCTAGCCACGCTGGTAAGAATGATGCAGCATGGCAAAGGGAATTACGCCCTGGTAATGTGGCACTGTGCGTTGAAGCCAAGGGAAGTGAGAGGATTGTCAAAATTAGTACCGCAACCGGAAAAGAAGTTGCGGGTATGGTGGCGAACTCAGACAAAAGATTGGACAGGAGGTTTTATTCCCAAAGATAAATCTATTCCCCACGACTCGCCGATTTCTTACGCTTATGTAACTGGGCAACCGTATAGTGGCAAGGAAACGATTCATTTAGGTTGGGGTTTAATTGATTGTTGGGTAGAAGCAATGCCTATTCAGGTAGGGGAGAAATATTGCGTGTTGTCTTTATTACACTTGTGCTAATTGGTAATTGGTAATCGGTAATGGGTAATTGGTAGTAGAAAAAACCACTTATATGATGTCCCTTGAATTGCCCATAATCAAAAACCTCACCCCGTTGTTGCGTAGGGAACATCATAGATATCTCGGACAAACAGATAACTTTACTCGTGCCGTGCAAGGGATCTTGATTATGGGGAATTGATCGGACATGATATTGATCGCCAATCACCAATTACCAATTAGCAATTACCCATTACCTTAGTTCAATTTCGCCTGACTAAAGCAAAGGCAAAATCGCGTCCTAAACCGTGAGCTAGTGCAAGTTTAATCCACAGCATCCCGTAGGGTTCTAAAAGTCTAGCTGTAGAGAGTTTACCCGCATCTATTGTTTCAAAACCAACTTCTTCAGTCAGTTTAATAACAGTAGGTTTGCTTTCTTCATCATCGCCGCATACGAACATCACCGCTTTGTGACCTTCTAAAACAGGGTCAGCCATGATACCAAATCCGGTTTGATTGAATACCTTATAAACTTTTGCACCTTTTGCCCATTCTGCAACTTGTTCGCCGCCAGAAGTTGTAAACCCGATTGTTAAACCGGAAAAGTCTTC
>DNGG01000586.1:9591-12276 GCA_003486675.1 Cyanobacteria bacterium UBA11372 | reverse complement strand
TCGGGCTGTAGTTTCCTACAATGTTCCCGATTGAATTGAAAAGCCGTGTTAACCTTCGATTAACTCTGCTTTAATCTCAATATAAAAATAGAAAACAGAAGCATGTTGCCAAAATGGCAAATCTTTGCTTGATATTTAGGATATTAATATTAGGGAAACATCTGTAGACCAAGCGGCAAGCGGTTGCTCGCTCAGGCTCGCGATTGCCAAAATTATTTTTCGAGACTGACAAAACAGAGTTAAATTGGCAATTTGATAAGCAATATTACTCAGGAGAGGAGATAAAATGGTATTTTCATTGTCCTCAGAAAACGTTATCCAGTATCTGGTGGATGTAGGTATATTTAGCGCGGCAGATGCAGCATCCGCCTTGTTTGAATCCCAAGAAGCCGGTAAGAATTTCAACTTACTGGTGAGCCTGCCAGGTAACCGTAAGCTGTTAGTTAAACAGGAACGTTACCGTCAGAATGGTGAAACGGCGAATGAGTTCTTCAGAGAATGGCTGTTTCACAAATTTCTCCAGCAGTTTCCAGATGTGGGCAGCATTTCTGCATTCGCTTCAGAAGTACTTTCTTTCGATCCAAGCAATTCCATCCTTGTGTACAAATACCTAAGCGAGTATCTCGATCTGGGTAGTTTTTACCATCAGGAGCAAGAATTGCCGATAGCGATCGCCACTGGGGTGGGTACGGCTTTGGCGGCGCTGCATCGTGCCACTTTCAATCGCCAGGAATACCGAGATTTTATGGCACAAGATCCATCGGGACAGCTTTGCGACGAGTTGGAGAATCCAATTCAAGCGCTAGGGCGAATTGGACCTGAGATATTTGGTATGGTGACAACCGAAGCGCTGAAATACTTTGTTCTCTATCAGCGGTACGAAAGTCTGGGCGCAGCCGTCGCCGACTTGGCAACTCACTGGCATCCTTGCTGCTTAACCCACAACGATCTGAGATTGGACAACATTTTGGTGCGCGCGGCATGGGAGCAACCAGACAGTGGCATTGTGCGACTGATTGACTGGGAGCGCTGTAGTTGGGGAGATCCAGCCTTTGATTTGGGAACTCTACTGGCAAGCTATTTAGCAATTTGGTTGCGTAGCCTCGTGGTAGACTCCGCCATTGAATTAGAAGAATCTCTGCGTCTGGCTGCAACACCGCTAGCAGTTCTCCAACCTTCAATGCTTGCCCTCACCCAAGCTTATCTCAATGCTTTCCCATTAATTCTGGAGTACCGTCGGGACTTTCTCCCACGAACGATCCAGTTTGCCGGTTTTGCCCTGATTGACAAAATTGAGGCAACGATTCAGTACCAGAAATATTTTGATAATACGGGTATTTGTATGCTCCAGGTTGCCAAGAGTTTACTGTGCCGACCCCAGCAATCTATGGTGACAGTTTTCGGTATCCCCGAGTCCGAACTTATTCTTAGTACCAATCTGAGAAACCGGGTTTGTGCTTAGAGAAACCCGGTTTCTTGTGCGTCAGTCCTGATGCCGTTGAGCTTAACGCTTTCTTAAGTCCTTTGAGTTGAAATCCAAATTATGCTAGCTACTCGTGCAAATCGACTGCTGACTTCACTTGAAGACATCGTCAGCAATATCGAGATCGATTCCAACTTTTCCATTCGCCATCCCAATTATCAACCCTTCGGCCTGGGAGGGAAAGTAACAGCCCGATTTCAGCAAACCCCTGAACTTTTGCAGTATAAGTATCTCAGCCTACAGTTGAGAAATTATCTCTTCGGTATCTATTTCAGTGGAGCGCTGCAAACCAGCTTGAATCTGAATGGCAATGCAGGGAATTTTGCCCCACACCCAAGTTTAGAAAACAACACCGTACTGGGGATCGATGTGCAATTTTACCAGCAATTGCACGCCAGCAATCACGGCACAGGTTACTTTGACCCTGGGTGGCAGGTGTTAAGGGAAGAATCTGATGGCAGTCTGGCGGTGACCAAAGACGGTTTGACGCTGCACGTTGAGCGCGTTAGCGCCGATCCTCCTTCCCAGGCTCGCGATCTAAAATTAGCAGATCGATCGGCTACCGTAGGCGATTTTGTCGCTATCCCCATGCCTCGCAATCTGGTACAAAACGGATTTTATATAGCCGTCGGCGATGGGGGATTGGATATGAATCCCCAGACAGTGAAAATCTACTTTAATTTTACCTCTTCTGGTGCGATCGCTGTGATGGATAGTCTAACCAAGGAGCTGAATAAAATCGGCATTCCCTTCAAATTTAGGGTTTTATACAACCCTTCTGATTACGGACGCTATGATGCGGGAGTCTTAGACTTTGAGCGCAGCAATTATCAAGCCATCCGACCAATTATGCAATCTATTTATCTAGAAAATAGATCGCAATTTCAGAGCGATGTCCCACTGTTCGCTAAGTTACTTGCCCCTGGGCTAGCTCTAGCAGAAGAACCGAATCGCCAATTTGAATTGACTTCCCCAGACAGTTTTGGGATCAACTGCTGCCAAATTGTTGCCGATGCTTTGCTAGAAGCTTGGCATAAAGGCGATGAATCTCCTGAAGCTAGGATGACATTTATTCAGCAACACTTTTCCACCTGCAAAATTGAATTGCAGCGTCCTTATATAAATGCCAACTCTGAGGACATCTATACTCCATTAGACCTGCATAACTAAGTAATATCATTTCCTTAGGCATCGGAATTACA
>DNGG01000586.1:3058-9296 GCA_003486675.1 Cyanobacteria bacterium UBA11372 | reverse complement strand
CCGATGCTACCGGATTTGATATAACTCAAGTTGCTAGTTAACCCAAATTGCTAGTTCAGGACTTACGCAAAGAAACTTTGGTGATACGAGAAATCGTTGGTTTGGCAACCATAGATCAATAGACCTATTCAAAAACTTCCCTCAAACGCGGGCAGAATGCCCACCCCACAAGAGTTTTTGGAGAAGTCTAATGAAGAAACCGGGTTTCTGGCAACGCCCTTGCGTCAGTCCTGTAGTTATAACTATCGTGGGTTACTAAATTGCTAATCGCAAGCTTGCTGTTTCTGCGATCGCTGCTGTTTCCACATTTCTATCTCAGGACTCAAGTTCAAGCATTACAGCGAATTGCAAGTGTGTGAGGTACACCTTCGTTTGTGTAGCGGCACCCTTAAGAATGCCGCTACACAAACGAAGCGAAAATGCTGTACCTCACGCGGCTGCAAGCCGCTGTATGAAGTCTTAAAGATAAAATGTGAAATTTTATCTAATTAAAGCTTTTAAGTTTCTTTAAGTTTAGAGTTTTGGTGTAGAAAGCTTGTTTTTTTGATGAAAATTCAGTGCAAGTACTGAAATTGCTTTAAAAGTTATGTGGAAAATTATCTTATGAATCTTGCAACTTAACAAGTCCTAAATTTTTAGGTTCTTTCGGGATTACTGTGCTATTTGTAGCTATTCATAGGGTGGGCAACACCGAGTCATCGCACCGAATCATCCTTCCACCGACACTCCGAACAGTCAGGCAAAAGACATTTTCTGCCAAAGTGGCAACACAAAAATCCGAATCATAAATAAACTGAACATTATCTGCCAATCAACCTTCCTTACACCCCACTCCCTACCTCTGTCATCAGCATAGGCTAATTAATCATGTCTAATTACTTACGCACCAGTAGTTACATAATCTACGTAGATTTGCCTGGTGAAGCAGATCAGATGTTGTTAGTACATGGCTATACGGGCGCATATGATAAGGTTTCCCGACGAGTAGCAACCTATGTCCGTTCTTTGGAAGTCGGTCATTCCCCCAAACCCCTCTATGGAGACTGGAGTCCCGAACCACCAATTGAGGGCACAATAATTCCTCCGTCTCAAGCAACTATTGAGTTGTTGAAAAAAAGGGGCTACCTGACAGAAATGACAGTGGATTCAGAAGAAGAATTTTTTGTAAAAATGGCAACAAAACTGCATCATTTCCAAAAACAATTGATGCCTAGCTATATCTTCATGCCTACCTATAGCTGTAATCTGCGTTGTCCTTATTGTTTTCAGGATCATATGCGTACCGATCCGAATTTTAAACATCTGTTAAGAACAATGCAGCCAGAAATGGTAGACAGAATTTTTGGGGCTTTCCCTAAAATTGAGTCAGGTCATGGAGTGCCAGAGGATGCTGATATACCGCGTAATATTACTTTTTTTGGTGGCGAACCCCTACTAGAAAGCAGCCATGAGATTGTGGAATACATTATCAATAAGGCACTGTCTTTAGGTAAGGCTAATTTTTCGGCGGTAACGAACGGGACGGAGTTGCACGCTTATCAAGATTTACTCAATTCTGAAAAAATTTCTTCTCTGCAAATTACCCTTGATGGGACTCCTGACGAGCATGACAAGCGGCGTATTTACGCTGATGGTAGCGGTTCATTTGAGAAAATTGCTCGTAATATAACAATGGCGTTGGATTTAGGGGTTGCAGTTAGTGTGCGGATGAATATTGACCGCAATAACATTAAACAATTACCCGAATTAGCTGATGAAATGATTGCCAGAAACTGGCATAATTACAATAATTTTTCTGCCTATACTGCCCCTATACACGTATCCAATGAAAAAACCGATATCAAGACAACATTTACATCTTGGGAACTGGATTTAGCATTAGACGAATTGCGTAGAGTTTATCCCAAGATGAACATAATTCGCCGTCCTGATGATTGGTTAATCAATCGAGCTAGACAATTGTTTGAAAGGCAGAGTAATCCCATACCAAGCTTTCATGCAAGTTTTTGTGGAGCGCATAATAAAATGTATGTTTTAGATGCGTTTGGGGATATTTATGCCTGTTGGGAAAGAACGGGGGATCCTAAAATTCGTATCGGTCACATTGATGAAAATAGTGAAGTCATTTTCAATGAAGAATTGAATCAAACTTGGCGCAATCGCACAGTCATTACTAACCCAACTTGTCGTAAGTGTCGCTATGCGTTTTCTTGCGGCGGAGGCTGTGCAGTGATGGCGATGAATCACAAAGGGAAATTTCATACAAACTATTGTGATGGTTTTGCGAATCGCTTCCGTGCTAGTGTGGCGGAAGCTTATCAAGATTTTGTGGCGGGAACTCAGACTATGATTGAGCCTGAGCAAGTTTGTACCACTTAATTAATTACTATTTTCAGGAATTGTTTATCACACCAAATAACTAATCAAAGGAGAACGAAAATGGGCACTCAAAATCATGAATCTAAATTTGAAGGAACTCCTGAAATTGAATCTCTTAACATCGCTGACATAGATTTCCTCTACTCAGTACTAGAAGAAGATGCTGCGTTATATGGCGGCCGTGGCATAAACTTTTCACCATCAATATCATTCACTAAGTCAGTCCCCGCTTCTGTTATAGAAGACTTATCTAAGACAATTACCACTGACCTATCTGGTCTAGAAGGCAGCCTGCCTCAGGTCAGTATTTGTGACATACTTTTTTGCCTTTACAACAACGATCTTTGTACAGGAATTCTACTATGCGGGAATGATAACTATGTGGATGATGGCTGTTCCACAAATAAGACTTGTCCAAATGTAACTGCGTTCCTCTGTTTTACGAATCTTAGGTTCTAAGGCGTCGCGCAAGGTTTTGGGAACTTGCTTTACCTCTTGCAGTAATTGGGCAGGAATTGCTTGTAATTGTTGCCAGGATTCTATTGCTTCTCCAGGACTTTCTTGAGCGATCGCTAAAATTTCTGAATGCCCTAAAATTTCCTCATGGCCCGCCTGCTTCAGCACTTGCGCTATTACCTCTTGCTTCAGGCGATAAAACGGAATTCGCTGACAGCGGGATACCAACGTTGGCAATAAAGCATCCGGGGAAGGCGCAATTAAAATTAGGGTGGCTTGTCCCGGTTCTTCTAAAGTTTTGAGCAAGGCATTTGCCGCCGCTTCTGCCATTGTTTCAGCTTGTTCTAAGACTACTAGCGATCGCGCAGCTTCCAACGGCGGACGACCGAGAAATTGAGTAATTTCCCGCACCTGTTCTAAACGAATTTGGGGCGGAGCCTTGCGTTTTACGCCTTTTTGTGCTGCTTCTTGGGCTGAGATCCGGACGCCGTTGTACAGATAAGTCGGTTCCACCCACCATAAATCTGGGTGGTTGCCTTGACGCACGCGATTTTGAAGAGAAGCGATCGCTTTTTCCTCTGCCAAATTGCCACCAAAGCGTTTGACTCGTAGCAATATCCAATATCCCATTCAACCAGGAATGGCTGTCACCGCCGATATTATTTCCACAGAAGAAACCGTTTTAACCTTTATTCTCCGCAGCGCTAGGTTATCAGTTTACAGTTGACTGTTGACTGTTGACTGTTGATATTGTGTCCGGTTGCATCGGACTTGTATGGTTAATGGCATTGTAGGGGCGGGTTTCACCAGACACCTTTGATTGATAGCGAATTGTTTTCATAAACCCGCCCTCCGCGCGATGCCGATACAACCGGACATGATATGACAAGTAAATTTGTCAGGTGCGTTACATGGCGGGCGGCGGGTTGATGGAGATCACAAACCCGGTTTCTTTGAGAGAATTTGTCTGTAAAACCCGCCCCTACATTTGTGAGACATTTAATCAAATTACGATAGAATGTTTAAACAATTCATCGTTATAGCGACGCACTTCTAGAATCCGGTTTTTATCATCTACTATAACGACAGTAGGAGAATAGTTTTTTAGTTCTTCTGCTGTAAACTGAGCGTATGTCATAATAATTAAGCGATCGCCTGCCATTCCCAGTCTAGCGGCAGCACCGTTGAGTTCGATCGCGCCTGAGTTTGGCGGGGCGACTATGGCGTAGGTAATAAAACGCTCTCCGTTAGCCACATTAACTACTTGTACCTGCTCGTAAGGTAAAATTCCAGCAGCATCTAACAGAGTTTGATCGATGCTGATACTTCCCATATAGTCAATATTTGCCGCTGTCAGCGTGCATCTGTGAATTTTAGCTGCAAGAAGCGTTCGTTGCATAATTAATTTCAGATTGAAGAATTGAAGATTTCAGATTGAAGAATTGCAGATTTTAGATTTAAAATTATTTTTATGATTGCAGATTTGCTATCCCAAATCTGCAATCTCAAATACAGCCTGGGCGTTTAGCTTGTTGCTGAATCTGAATTTCAGCCTTTTTCGCTACCAGCTTTGATGCACTGTTCAACTAGGGGCATCACTTTATCCACATCCTGCCAACCCAGGATTTCGACTGCTTTCTTTTCTAGATTTTTATACGTCTTGAAAAATTCTGCAATTTCGTCCAAGCGGTGGGATGGCACATCCGAGAGCGATTTTATATTAGCGTAGCGCGGGTCTTTATCAGGTACGCAGAGAATTTTCTCATCGCGATCGCCTCCATCGATCATCTCTAACATACCGATAGGCCGCGCTGCAATCACGCATCCTGGAAACGTAGGCTGATCCATCATCACCATCCCGTCGAGGGGATCGCCGTCGTCGGCGAGGGTGTTGGGTACAAACCCATAGTCATAGGGATATTGTACCGAGGCATAGAGTACGCGGTCTAACGCAAAGGCTTGCAAGTCTTTATCGAATTCGTACTTGTTCTTACTCCCGGCGGTAATTTCGACTAAAACGTTAATCAAACCGGGTTTTGGTTGGGGAGGAATGCGCGATAAGTCCAAAATGGAACTCCTAAGCTAACGGCAAATCGGGAATTGACGAGCCTCACCAAACGGCGAATCTCGACACCCCCCGTGTAGCATTCTAGAGGAACGGGTGCAAACTCAGAAGAATTTTAGCGGGTGAGCGGGTGAGATGGGGAGCAGGGGAGAATGTGGATTCAAATTCCCCTCTGCACACCTGCACACCTGCACACCTGCACACCTGCACACCTGCACACCTGCACGCCTGCACACCTGCCTACCTAGCTTAGTTTCATATCATTCTCGCGCTTCGGGTAGGGGATAAGTGACCTGTCGCATAACCTCGACGCTGTTTGAAGAGTAGCGAGCGATCGCATACAGCGGTATTGTTAACGTTAGCAGAGCGATCGCAGTTCCTAATAGGTCTGCGAGTCCCTGGGGAGGTTTGTCTGACGAGTGAGCAGACGATTCAGTTGATTCCATACCAAATAGTAGATGCTTTCCTGATCGATCGAGTAATTCGGTTTAACCGAAAAGGCAAGGGTACTGATATACCCTTGACTATCGATCCATTTTAGCGATTCCTTCGGGTACGGCTGTACTCGCGTGAACAGTTTACACCAAATCTATCTAAAGATAGAGGAAAGGCAGCCTAGAAAGCTGCCCTGCGACTGTTGATACTTTTAATATCTTTCCACTACCTACCGGAGTAGGCACTCAGGGGTTCTTTGATCAATCGGATATAGAGATGTTTAAACGTAGATTGGATAACGCGGGGCAAGCCAAAATCGATCGGTGTGAGCTTTGCGGGCAGTTTCCAATCCAGCACTTTCAGATCTTCCGGTCGCAGGTGGGGAAAGTCAATCGCTGCCAGATCGGAACAAAGCCCCAATCGCATCGACGCAGCGACGGTAGGTACGACGAGGGGATTGACGTGCAAAATTTCTACTATGGCTCGATCCAAGGCAAATACATCCGTAGATGCGCCCAAAATCCCCAAGGGGCGAGGTTCGCCGCCGCTGGGGCCGTTACCTTCGTGACCGATAATGCCATCTAGGATAGTTAGATCTGGATTAATCGCCCTGGCGGTTTCCACCAACATTTGAGCGAAGCGGGCGCTATCCTTGCCAGCTTCCATGTGCCACCAAGCTTTCATCTTACCGGGGACGCAACCAAACAAATTTTTCGTTCCCATTGTCAAGGTTAGCTGAATGTGGGATTTCACCTTGGGTAGGTTAATTACCACATCTGCTTCCATCGCTTCTTTACTCAGTAGCAGGTGGTTAAATTCCTCGCTGACAGTTTGGTAGCGACTGCCGTGAAATTCGACAACGGGTAAATTTAGTGCTTCCAGAATCGGTTTATAGCCATTTGC
>DNGG01000586.1:0-2739 GCA_003486675.1 Cyanobacteria bacterium UBA11372 | reverse complement strand
GCGACGCAGTAAACGATTTCCGGACGGGTGGTACATTCTTTACCGGGGCGCGCACCTGTGAGTAAATTGGGTTTAAGCAGGACGCGATCGCCCTTTTTAGCGATCGCTCCTATTCCTCCCAAAGGTTCCAGTAGGGTTTCCAAGGATGACCGCAATAACTCGATCTCGTAAGAGTTGGCGCGAATTAAACTGACGGCTGGTGGCATGGGAGATTAGTTGTTAATTTTTGTTGTAGTTTAACAACTAACCGCTTAGCTTGCATAACGCCGCGATGATTGAGTCAGAGCAGTTACTCGCTCGGCATTAGAGAAGACATTATCCCCTTGCAGGTAAGGAATGGCTGGTTTGATTTCCACTTTGATTACATTGGCAGTATTGACACAAATTGTTTGGTCTTGCAAGTGGAAAACCCACCAAGGATGCTCGAACAGGCGGCGTAATTCTTGCCGCAATTCCTGCTGAGTTTCGGCGGTTTGTTCTGGGTTAGAAATACTAAACGATTCCGTATGACCGTCGAGATAGTAAAAGGTGATTTGTGTATCGCTAGTTTGAGTGTACATCTGCTAGAATCTTCCTCCTAGTCGAACTTTGGCGATCTAAAGAAAATTACAACTGATGGGGGGCGGGTTTAGATAAACTGTCGATTATTGTATAGATGGCTGGTGAAACCCGCCCCTACACCACTGACAACTGGCAATTACCGATTATCAATTACCGATTACCAATTACCCATTACCCATTACCAGGCATCGCGCTCATTTTTTCCAGGTCTAACACCTTTGCCAAGTCTTCTGGACTCATTAAACCGCGTTCCAGGACAATTTCCCGCAGGGATTTGCCGGTGGCGAGGGATTCTTTCGCCACGGCGGCGGCGTTAAGGTAGCCGATGTGGGTATTGAGGGCGGTGACGAGGGCGAGACTGCCTTCGGCGTAGGCGCGAGTGCGATCGCTATTTGCCACAATTCCTTCCAAGCAGCGCGAAGCCAGCACGTTGATCGTATTGCCCAAAATTTCAATGCTGTGAATCAGGTCATAAGCAATTAAGGGCATCATGACGTTGAGTTCTAATTGTCCGGCAGCAGCTGCCATGGCGATCGCGGCGTCATACCCCATCACCTGAAAGCACACCATCGAGGTCATCTCTGCCATCACCGGATTGTATTTACCCGGCATAATAGAAGATCCTGGTTGTACCGGCGGCAGTTGAATTTCTTTTAACCCGGTTTTTGGGCCAGAATCCATCAAGCGTAAGTCGTGGGAAATTTTGATCAAATCTTGCGCTAAGTTACGTAAAGCGCCGGAAACATTGACAAAAGGTGCCATGCTCTGCATTGCCGCCATCAGGTGGGGGGCAGGTTGCAAAGTTTGGTTCATCAGTTCGGATAAGATTTTGGCGACGCGATCGCGATACTCGGGATGGGTATTTAACCCAGTTCCCGCCGCACTCCCTCCCAACCCCAGGACGGTTAAATCCAAAGATGCGGTTTCAATTCTAGTTATATGGTCGGACAGAATTTGCTCCCAGGCGCGAAAACTTTCCCCCAAACGCACCGGCACGGCGTCTTGCATGTGAGTTCTGCCGGATTTGACGATATCTTTAAATTCCACGGCTTTATTTTCTACCGCCTCGATCGCCGCTTCCAATGCTGGATAAAGGCTGTGTTCTAAAGCCAACAGCGCCCCAATCCGAATCGCGGTCGGAATCACATCATTGGTAGACTGACCGTAATTGACATCGTCGTTGGGACTGATGCGCTGGTAATTTCCCTTCTCATCCCCCAAAATTTCCAATGCCCGATTTGCCAGCACTTCGTTGACGTTCATGTGGTGGGATGTACCCGCCCCAGCTTGGTAGATATCTACCACGAATTGATCGCGAAACTTGCCTGCCAGGACTTCATCCGCCGCCCGCGCGATCGCAACACTAATCTCTTTGTCAATACAGCCGAGTTCGCCGTTGGCAATGGCAGTGGCTTTCTTGATTAACACGCAGGCATCGACATAGGTGGGTAAAGGTTTAATTCCGCTGATGGGAAAATTTTCCATTGCCCGCAGCGTCTGGATGCCATAGTAGGCGGAGGCAGGTATTTGCCTTTCACCCATCGAATCTTTTTCTATGCGATAGTCCGCGCCTGTTGGTTGGGTCATAGTTTTTTGTGTAAGTTCCTCTTTTCACCCCAATCTCCGCAGTTGGGATGTGGATTCTCATTGTATAAGGGATGGCAGACTTCTCGCGCCTGTCGATCCGATTCCAACTTTGATTTAAAAGGCAAAATTGAACGTGATTTTGAATTTTTAAGATTTAATTAAACACTGTTGTTGGCTTATACGAATATTCTCCTTCTGGCTCTTCCCTTTTCCCTCTTACTCTCCCTTTGCCTATTGCTGCACTTATTGTGTAGTTTTTACCTAGTGAGTGGTGTTGTCAAATTGTGCTATTGTTTTGGGCATCTAACCCAAAAGATCAGCCCAAAGAAAGATGACGCAGTCCATCAGCCAGCCCATCAGTTACGAAGCAGATTTTTATCGCCAGCAAGGAGTGCTATTAATCGAGAAAAAAGACTATGAAGAAGCGATCGCGTTTTTCGATAAAGCCTTGCGGTTACAACCAGATTATTATGACGCATGGTGTCAGCGGGGTTTGGCACTGGGACACTTAGGTCGTCACGAGGAAGCACTCACCAGCTTTAATAACGCCCTAGCGATTCAACCGGGCATTAGCTGGGTTTGGCACAACCG
>DNGG01000342.1:3380-3526 GCA_003486675.1 Cyanobacteria bacterium UBA11372 | reverse complement strand
GTTTTATCCAAGGTTCGTAGTCAGGATTTAAGTAATACAACATCGGCGGGAAGGGGAATAAAGTCTTTACTAGAAACAGATCCGGTGATGTTGGAGATTTTTAACAATTTGTTTGGCGCGATCGCCGAACAAATGGGCATCACTTT
>DNGG01000342.1:0-3163 GCA_003486675.1 Cyanobacteria bacterium UBA11372 | reverse complement strand
GCCGAACAAATGGGCATCACTTTGCAAAATACTTCTGCGTCGGTGAATATTAAGGAACGGCTCGATTTTTCTTGTGCCATTTTTGATGGTTTTGGCGAATTAGTCGCGAATGCGCCTCACATTCCGGTTCATTTGGGTTCGATGAGTGAAAGTGTTAAAAGTTTGATTGATGCTAAGGGGAATAATATTAAACCGGGTGATGTTTATGTTTTAAATAATCCCTACAATGGTGGGACTCACTTACCGGATATTACTGTGATTACTCCTGTTTTTGAGCGAGGGGATTCAAAATCTAAAATCCTCTTCTATGTTGCCTCGCGAGGACACCACGCTGACATCGGCGGGATTACTCCGGGTTCGATGCCTCCTCATAGCACTACGGTGGAAGAGGAAGGTGTATTGATTGATAATTTTCTGTTGGTAGAAGGGGGACGTTTCCGCGAAACAGAAATCCTGGAAATCCTGGGATCGGGAAACTATCCTGTCCGCAATTCGGCTCAGAATATTGCAGATTTACAAGCCCAAATTGCTGCGAACGAACGCGGGGTTCAAGAATTGCACAAAATGGTTGAATATTATGGGTTAGAAACCGTACAAGCTTATATGAAGTTTGTGCAGGATAATGCGGAAGAATCGGTGCGGCGCGTTATTGAGGTGTTGAAAGATGGCAGTTTTACCTGTTTGTTGGATAATGGTAGCAAGATTCAAGTTAGTATTACTATTGACAAGAATAATCGCAGTGCTAAAATCGATTTTAGCGGTACTTCTCCACAATTAGAAAGTAATTTTAACGCGCCAGGAGCGGTGTGCAAGGCGGCGGTTTTATACGTTTTCCGCACCCTGGTGAATGACGATATTCCTCTGAATGCTGGTTGTCTTAAACCTTTGGAAATTGTTATCCCAGAAGGGTGTATGTTAAATCCTCGTTATCCTGCTGCTGTGGTGGCGGGAAATGTGGAAACTTCCCAGGCGATTACCGATGCTTTGTATGGGGCTTTGGATGCGATCGCATCTGCTCAAGGTACGATGAATAATTTTACCTTTGGCAACGAACGATATCAATATTATGAAACGATTTGCGGCGGCTCTGGTGCGGGTGCTGATTTCGATGGCACTGATGCCGTTCATACGCATATGACGAATTCCAGGCTTACCGATCCAGAGGTTTTAGAATGGCGTTTTCCGGTGGTTTTAGAAAGTTTTGCAATTCGCCAAAATAGTGGCGGCAAGGGATTGCATTCTGGGGGAAATGGTGTGGTGCGCCGCATCCGCTTTCTGGAAAAGATGACGGCTGGAATTTTATCAGGAAGGCGGGTTATTCCTCCCTTTGGTTTGCATGGTGGTGCAGCAGGGGCGGTGGGTAAAAATTGTCTGTATCGTCGCGATGGCACAATTGAGGAATTGGGCAGTACGGCGACGGTGGAAATCAACCCAGGAGATGCGATCGCGATCGCCACTCCTGGCGGTGGCGGTTACGGCACGCCACGCTAAGAAACCGGGTTTCTCGGAAAAATCTTGGCTTTGGTAGCTTTTGAGCGACGCAGAAACCCGGTTTCTCGCTAAGAAACCGGGTTTCTAGGAATAATTTGCGGTTTGGTAGCTTTTGAGCGACGCAGAAACCCGGTTTCTCGGATCGGATGACTAACGCCCGCCATTAGGCACGGGGCGCACCGGAGGCGCAGCGGCAGATCCGTAATTTACTCTACAGCCGATATTGAATAAACTGGCTCCACATTCCAGGGGTACGACTTCGCCTCGCAGCATGGCGCTACAGCTAACATAACCATCGCTGTTGGTGTCTTTGATCATGCACTCGATTGGTGTAGCACCCGCATGGTTTGCCCAAGATTTCATCCCAAAAGTGGCAATCCAGTGATGCCAAAAGAAAAAGACAACGAACATACCAACAGCGATCGCTGCAACTGCTGTACCCAGTATCCCAAGTTTGATTCTCCCATCTAGCCCAATCCCGCTCGACGTGGCTCCTGGAGCAGTCTGCACGGTTATAGTCTCATTCGTTTTGTTTTCTTGAGAAGAAGTCATAATCTGGCAATAGAACTCGGTAAAATAGCCACCCCAGCGGGGCTTGCTTCAAGTCTACACGCATCTCCCTGTTGACTGCATGACCAAAAAGGAAGATTGATATCGGAAGCAGGGGAAGAAATAACTTGTTGTGTTTTAAAATCTTTGTTCTGGATCGATTCTGATTGGCTGCGTTAACGGCAGCGTCACCGTCACCATTGTACCCATGTTAACTTCACTTTCTATCTGAATTTTGCCTCGATGTAAATCCACGCAGTTTTTCACAATCGCTAGCCCCAATCCAGTGCCTTGAATCGACTCGACATTACTACCCCGTTGGAAAGTTTCAAACAAATGTTGTTGATCGCATAAGGGAATGCCTATTCCTTGATCTATTACCCGGAAAGTTCCCCAGCCATTTTCGCAGTTTAAGTCCAACCAAATGTTGCCGCCTTCGGGGGAATATTTAATCGCATTCGAGAGTAAGTTGCTGAAAATATGCTGCAACAAAACCTCATCCATTTCCACCGATTTGCATTCTCCGTGACAGCTAAAGGCAATCTGGTGCTGACTGTTGGTGAGTTGAAAGTTTTCTACCAGGGCGCGACAAAATTTTTCCAAATTAAGCGGGGCGGGTTGGTATTTAAGTTTCCCCGCTTCATTTTTACTTAAAAGCAATATTTCATCTAATAATTCTACCATACGAGCGATCGAATTTTGAATTTGCTCGCAAAATTTATTTTTGTTTTCTTCGGTAAAGTTATTGCTATAGTTTTGCAGCATTTCTGCATAAACGCCAATCGTAGTTAGGGGGTTGCGGAACTCGTGGGAAACCATTGAAATAAAGCTAGATTTTAACTGGTTTAGTTCGCGTTCTTTTTCCAAGTTTTTGAGAATTTCTGCTTCGGCGCGCTGGCGATCGCTGATATCCCTTCCCTCGGCAATCAGCAGGATGACATTCCCCTTTTCATCGGTCAATGGTTTGAGGGAAAAGTCAATCCACACCCGCCGAGCAAAAGCGTCGCGCACCTCAAATTCATAGCGGACAAACTGACCAATAGCAGCATCGGCAATCGCTATTTTCAACCATTCTTGACTTGCGGGCGAGTAATTCCAACCCTTGGTTTCCCACAACAGCAAC
>DNGG01000069.1 GCA_003486675.1 Cyanobacteria bacterium UBA11372 | reverse complement strand
TTGACTCGACCCCCCAAAATCTCTGGAAAACCCGTGTAATCCGATACCTTAGTAACTGGTAACCCAGCTGCTTTCAGCGCCGAAGCAGTTCCACCACTGCTGATCAGATCGAACTTAAATTCTGCCACCAAACTGCGGGCGAAATCGATTAATCCTGTTTTGTCAGATGTACTCAGCAGTGCCAGACGTGCCATTGTTCAATTCTCAATTTGTAGTGCGGATAATGTTCTCAATTAAAATCCCGCCTTCTGGGACGGGGAGTCAACCTTTATCGTGAGAATCCGGTTGAGAAACACCAATTAGGGTGGGGTCGAAAGGCTCATCGCTACCCTTTTTAGAGATTTTCCTCAATTGCCGCGATTGCAGGTCAAAATTTAGATTAGCTAGGGTTTGAGCTTCCTTTTCCATCATAGGGGAGTTGGGAGCGCACAAAACTCGTCTGCGCGCATCTTTTAATAATTGACTGGCAGCCTCATAATTGCCGTGGGCGATTTGTTGCATCGCTTCTTTTTTAGCCCTTGCTGCCATCATCAGCGTCACCCGTTGCTGAACTTGTGGATGAGGCAGGAATTCCTCCAGCTGATTTGAGGACATCACGGGTAAATGCAGTTGTTTAAAGATTTTTTGCTGCATCTCCTGTTGCGGGTCCATCCAACCCAAGCGGAAGTAGCATAGATCTGCCGCCTGTTGCATCGGTGGAACGTGGAGTCGCACCACGACTTCCAGGGCGTTGCCCATGACTAAATTCGGCAATTGGAACTGCCCCCGACTATCGCAAGCCAAATCGCTTAGCACGTCTTCGAGTTCTACCGATCCTTGAGGATTAACCGCCAGCGTCACCGTATGTCCAATCGTTGCGATCAAATCTTGCAGTTCGGTGCGGAAGATCGTCGGTAATTTTTGCGATGATGCAATGTAGTAATATTGCCCGCCTCCCTGGCGAGCCATCACCATCAGTAGATTTTCGTAATAGGCGTTACCGACGCCCATTGTCGTGGTGCTAACTCCTCTTTGTGCCAGATCGTAGACATCGGTGCCGATTACTTGATTATTCCGCTCGCCTACCCCTGCTAGTCCGTCCGAAAGCAGAATCACCCGATTTAAATGTTCCGGATTGAGATGTTTCACCACTTGCATCGCGCCAGCTAACCAACCTGCATGGAGAGCGCTGCCGCATCCAGGCTCAATTTGCTGGATTTGATAGATAATATTGGCTTTATCCTCTGCTTGCGTACTATTTACCAAAGTGTGGATCGCCCGATCAAACGTGATCACGCTGATCCTATCGTTGGGTCGAAGTTGCTGCACCGCATAGCAAGCCGCTTGGCGAACCAAATCGATTTTCTGCCCTTTCATCGAACCAGAGCGGTCAATCACCAAGCTTAAATTGAGGGCTGGTCTTTTGAGCTTCAGTTCTATCGCTGGCGGGATAATTCTAACCAGAACGTCCAGGGTGGAGGGTCGGTCTGAACTGACCGCAGCACGTAAGGGTAGTAATTCGATTTGGGGTTTAGGCTCTTCCATCCCGACGATCTCCTTGGGGTGGCGCTTGAGAGGAGCGATTGTTGCTTTCATGGCAGCGCTGTGAACTACATTTTTTCCCTACATACTAGGGTAATTTATCTCGAAAGGATCTATTAAAATCCGAGTTTTCACTGATTCTTCATAACTCTATAGCTCTTCTTAACAGAAGCTTATAATACAAACTTTAAGCTTTGATCGGGGTTGTCAACAAAAGGTTAAGTCAAGAGAAACCGCATTTCTCTTGCCATAGAAACTTATACCATTTTCCTTTGTTGATGTTACGTCTAAATTTCTAGTTGTCCTTCTGATGTTTTCCTCTGTCCCAAGATATATTGCATCATCAAGGGAAACTGGTATTATTTTTGTCTCTAATTTAACCCAAAACATTGATTTGACTAACATCCTATGAGGCATCAGCTATAGAATTTAGACGATTTGAGTCATCTTTGCTTGGCGCAATCCCGATGAAATTTAACTGCCGTTGAGATAACCATCATAAAAAGGCAAACAGAACAAGGGTGTCTTACCCCTCACCCCCTCCGATCCTGTCCGGTGGAGTAGTTATCATTTAGACCCCTCTTGAGCAGGTGAGCAGGTGAGCAGGTGAGAGGGCGAGAGGGTTTTCTCACAGACGAGGAAATAATAGCTACGCGATCGCACATGATATCACCCCTATCTAAGGGGAAAGGGGAAAAGGGAAAGGCTTGTTCGTCTTTGCCCTTTTCCGTTTTCCCAAATCCTTTTTCTAACTGTGCTAGATGGACGGCTGGTAGCCTCACTACCTTGGTTCAAGGGTTTGTGGTTAAACAAGCGGGTACGTCAGAAGGCGGATAGATGGGAGGCGATCGTCACAATAGAGTCGCTTTGTGCGATTGTGTCAGCATCGGCAGGATGTCACAATCGGATGGTTATGTATTTATCCGATAAAGGAGAAACTTTGGAGTCTCTCAGCACAATTACCATTCCCCCCACAAGCGGACAACCACCAAAGGGAACTATTGTCTGTTTGCACGGCTATGGAGCCAACGCCCAAGATTTGGCCTCCTTAGCAACCTATTTAAACTTACCCGATTACCAGTTCATTTTTCCGGATGCCCCCTTTCCTCACCCGGAAGTGCCAGGGGGAAAGGCATGGTACAGCTTTGAGAATAATGATGGTTTAACCGAAAGTCAGCAAATTCTGACTGACTGGATTTTGTCTTTAGAGAATAATACTGGAGTGCCTTTGTCGCGCACAATTTTAAGTGGATTTTCCCAGGGGGGTGCAATGACTCTGGATGTGGGGCTGAAATTTCCTTTAGCAGGTTTGGTGAGTCTGAGCGGTTATTTGCATCGTGGTGCTGGTGAAACAAAGAAGGATTCGTTTCCTCCTGTGTTAATCGTACATGGCTTTCAAGATCTGGTAGTCCCGGTGAATGCGGCTCGAAACGCCAGAACGACTTTAACCAATTTGGGGGTAGCTGTGGAATATCAAGAATTTAACATGGGGCATGAAGTTACCTTAGAGGTTTTAAGTTTAATGCGAAGTTTTGTGTTGCAAGTGATGTCTTGAGAATCGCCAGCTAAAAGCCAATTTTTTAATTTTGAGGATGAAGTGGGTAGTATAGTAAGATTGAATGCGGGAGACAAATTCCGCTTGCCAGAGGTGCCGGGGATGAAAAAAGCAAGCATTTCTAACCGCGATATTGCGGCAATGAGCGTAGCTGATGTAGCCGAGTTGGCTGCAAGGCTAGAGCGCGATGAATATACCAATGCGTTTGAAGGGTTGGAAGATTGGCATTTGCTGCGAGCGATCGCTTTCCAGCGTCCAGAGTTAGTAGAGCCATATATCCACCTTCTCGATCTAGAACCATACGATGAAGCATAAATGATTTTAGATTGGATAATAGGTAATAGGTAATGGGTAATGGGTAATCGGTAATGGGTAATAGAAAAAAACCAATTACCAATCACCAATCACCAATTACCAATTACCAATTACCAATTACCAATTACCAATTACCAATTACCAATGACATCGAGAAGGGTTTTAATTGGTATAGGCGGTGGTATTGCCGCCTATAAAGTCTGCGAAGTGGTTTCAGCACTGGCAAAATCTGGGATGGAAGTGCGAGCCATTTTAACCGATGCTGCTGGTGAATTTATCACGCCTTTAACGGTAACAACGCTTTGCCGCCATCCTGCCTATACGGATAAAGATTTTTGGCAACCTACCCACGGGCGTCCATTACATATTGAATTAGGAGAATGGGCAGAAGTTTTTGTTATTGCTCCTTTAACGGCGAATACTTTAGCCAAACTCGCCTACGGTTTTGCGGATAATTTACTAACTAATACTGTACTCGCTTCTACAATTCCAATTTTACTAGCACCGGCAATGAATACGGATATGTGGGAACAGATGACGGTGCAGCGGAATTGGCAGCTTCTTAACAGCGATCCCCGGTATCATAGTGTAGGGCCGGGATCGGGGATATTGGCTTGCGATCGCATCGGCAAAGGACGCATGGCAGAACCCCCAGAAATATTAACTCACATACAATCTTTATTGCACACAAAAGGCCAACGAGATTTATCCGGAAAGCAAGTATTAATCAGTGCGGGAGGGACGAGGGAACATCTAGACCCGGTGCGCTTTATTGGCAACCCCTCCACTGGTAAAATGGGAATTGCTTTAGCGCAGGCAGCCATTCACAGAGGAGCGCATGTAACGCTGGTACATGGCCCGATGGATGCGAGATTGGTGGAATTGGTGGGGGATCGTGGGAGAGCGATCGCTATCACCAGTGCCGCCCAAATGCATCAAGCAATGCTAGAACATTTTTCAGTCGCCGATATAACTATTATGTCGGCGGCGGTAGCTGATGTTAAACCTGCCAATTATAGTCAGGAAAAATTACCCAAAAACTCCCTTCCTACGGCCTTACATTTAGAACCAGTACCAGATATTTTAGCAGAATTAGGACATTTAAAACAACCCCATCAACGCTTAATTGGATTTGCCGCCCAAACTGGAGATATTGTCACGCCAGCCTTGGAAAAAATGCGGCGAAAAAAAGTCGATGCAATTGTTGCCAATCCCATAGATAAATCAAATAGTGGTTTTGGCAGCGACAATAACCAAGCTATGTTTTTAGATAACCAAGGACGCCAGTTAGAAATTCAACCTTGTTCTAAATTAGAAATGTCTCATCATTTGTTCGATTTTATTAAAATTTTGGAGTAAATGTTTTATGACTCAGGAACTAACCGAATTAAGAAATAGCATTTTAGAAGGACGCTACGAAGATGCTTTAGAAATTGTAGATGAACTAGAGGGAATGAGTAAAAAAGCCACTTTAAGAACTATCAAATCCTTTTTAACTAGAATGTTAATACACCTAATTAAAAATCAATTAGAGCAGCGCCTAACCAATTCTTGGGTTGCTTCAATATCAGATTCTATTGTACAAATACAAGAACTAAATCTCAAAGAAAATAAAACTTCCTACTACGTCAAACCCGATGAATGGGAAGCCATGCTGGAAGAAGCAATATCCGCCGCAATTCGTCCAGCAAGCGTAGAAGTGCTGAATGGAAGATTAAAACCGGCTCAACTTTCAGAGAGATTGGATAGAACGCAGCTAATTTTAACAGCTAAACAGTTACTTGCGCTAACCTATGAGCATTCAGCAACTGCTTTACCTGATATTATTGATGAGTATTTAATTCAGTTGCCTGGTGGGCAAGAGTGGTTTGAAAATAGCCAGGAATAGAGTTAGCGAAAAGGAGAATATCTTGAAATACGATTATGTTGTGATTGGTGCAGGTTCGGCAGGCTGTGTAGTAGCCAATCGCCTTACTGAAGATGGAAAAACGACGGTGTTGTTGCTCGAAGCTGGTAGTCCGGATACAAAACCAGAAATCCACCTGCCTGTAACTTGGCCTAAACTATGGGGTACGGAAGTAGACTGGGCATATTTTACCGAAGCAGAACCGCACCTGAATAATCGCAAAATCTATTGTCCGCGCGGTAAAGTTTTAGGTGGCAGCAGTTCAATTAATGCCATGATTTATATCAGAGGTAACCGTCACGATTTCGACCATTGGCAAGCATTAGGCAATTCGGGTTGGAGTTACCAAGATGTGTTGCCATACTTCAAAAAATCTGAAAACCAGCAGCACGGCGCATCCGAATTTCATGGTGTTGATGGACTGCTTAACGTCACCGATGCACTTGAACCTCACCTGACATCACAACGCTTTATTGATGCAGCCGAAGCACTCGGCTATGGGCGCAATCCTGATTTTAATGGCGCGACTCAGGAAGGTGCGGGAATGTTGCAGCTAACCATCAAAGATGGAAAGCGGCAAAGT
>DNGG01000138.1 GCA_003486675.1 Cyanobacteria bacterium UBA11372 | reverse complement strand
GCGATCGCTTTTAAATCCACATCCGGCCCCAGTTTAACCTTTTGGGCGTGAATGTTCAAAATTTGTTGGCGACCAATTAAATCGGGACGGTCTACCAATACTTGACGGTCAAAGCGTCCGGGACGCAACAACGCCGGGTCTAAAGTTTCGGGACGGTTGGTTGCAGCTAAAACAATTACGGTTGCTTTACCAGCATCAAACCCATCCATTTCGGTTAATAACTGGTTAAGGGTTTGTTCCCGTTCGTCGTTACCGCCGTAAAAACCAGCACTGCTGCGAGACTTACCAATCGCATCGAGTTCGTCGATAAAGATAATGCAAGGTGCTTGTTTTTTCGCTTGTTCAAACAAGTCGCGCACCCGCGAACTACCGACACCGACAAACAATTCGACAAATTCCGAACCAGAGATACTGAAGAAAGGTACTCCTGCTTCTCCTGCTACCGCCTTCGCTAGCAAAGTTTTACCAGTTCCCGGAGGTCCCACTAACAGCACGCCTTTAGGAATGCGCGCCCCAATTGCGGTAAACCGACCGGGATTTTTGAGGAAATCGACAATTTCGACTAACTCGGTTTTGGCTTCTTCTACCCCAGCGACATCGGTAAAGGTGATTTTGGCAGCTTCGCCTTCTGCATAAACCTTAGCCTTACTCTTACCAATCGAAAGCACACCTTGGGAACCACCGCCGCCGCGCCCCATGAAAAATTGCAAAACCGCAATAAAAATCAGTGGGGGAACTACCCAACTTAGTAGCGTCGTAAACCAACCGCCTTTTGCTGGCGGTGCGGCTTCAAAAACCACACCTTTATCTTCTAGGCGTTTGGGCAACTCCATATCGAAAATCGGTGTAGTAGAAAGCACTTGTCCAGGTTTGCCTTCTTCGCCTTTAATTTGGTAGCGGATTTGGTTTTGACCGATGGAAACTCCCGTTACCTCGCCTTCTTCGACTTGGTGAATGAACAAACTGTAAGGCACTTGGGGAATCGAAGGACCAAACAAAGAAGGTAAAAATAGATTCACCAGCAACAATACCGCAGACACCAATAACAAGATGCTGCCAATCTGGCGCGAACGAGGGGGTTTAGGTTGATCTTTTATAGCCATTGTGCAATTACTCCTAATCGTGACAGCCTATAGCACTGAAGCAGGGTGCGAGCTAATTTTCCCCTCCTGCATTAAAGTTAACGATTTTTCCCGGATCTATATAGTTCGGATTTTCCACCTTGCCCGAACTACTTTTTTGCGCGAGAGCGGAGGGAGGGGCGAGAGGCAGGTAATAACTCTTGTGCAAAAACTCTTGTGGGGTAGGCATCCTGCCTGGTTTTGACTTGATTTTCTTTTGATATCATGTCCGGCAAATCGCCCATAATTAAAACTCTCCCCGTCCCCCCGTCTCCTTGTCCCCGCGTCAGTTCTAACTATGGGTACTCAAACGGACATGATATGAGGTCTATTTTTAGGGCGGGATACGCTTCACCCGTCGCGGGTGCTTCCAGGAAAATTTGACCGGGCGTGTAGGACAATCGTACCCTTATTGCTCGATAATAATTGCTTAAGTTGACCTTCATTTCACCTGTGGGTAACTTTTTTAGTAGTAAGCGATCGCCAGGTAGTCCAAAACACTTTTCACAGCCGTCCAGTTTTTTGTCATAATTTTATACTTTTTAGCAATTTAGCCAAACCGGAAAGACAAACAACATGTTTGCCAAACTTAATTTACAACAAAAGCTTGCCAGCGCTTTCTTAATCGTCGGTTTGATCGTCTTAGCGGTTGTCTTTGTCGGGTATAGAGGGACACAAGAGCTGTCTAATTACATCAATACCTTGAGTCAGACTAGCCTGCCAAGTATCGAGGGAATTGGGAAAATCGAGCGGGGGCAAAACCAAATCGAATCATGGGAACGCTTATTGCTCGTTCCAGAAATCCTGCCCGAACAAAGGCAAGCTGCTTTGAAAAAAATCGAACAAGCTTGGTTGCAAATTAATGATGGTTTGAATTTAGTCGAGGAAAATCTGTTTAAAAACGAGGCAGAAAACACCCTATACCAAAAATTTATGCGCGATTGGAATATATGGCAGCAAGCTCATCAAAAATTTATGCAACTTGAACAAGAATACGATAAATTAGCAATTCGCAATCCTGAGAAATTTCGAGCAGATTTGCTTGCCCAAGGAAGGCTAAATACAGAGGAAATGAATCGATTCAGCTCGGCTTTGAGCCTGCGAACTCAGCTTTATGAAACTAAGCTGAAACAGGACTTTTTGTTTCAAACCGCTAACGATTCCATTTTAAACCTCCTGAAAAATTCCGAAACTTTTAACGCTAACATTCAGATAGCAGCAGAAAATCGGGTAAATCAAACTAATACACTCTTGATTTTATCCGTAGTCATCGCTACGATATTTTTGAGTTTTGCGCTGGGTATAATTCCTACAGAAGTTGACAATCACAACAAAAGAGTGACTCAATTTTTGGAGCGCTTGCGCGACCAGTTCAGCCAAGAAATTGAAATAAAAGATCGGGAACTAATCGAAGCAAGAGAAAATATAAATTTAGCTCAATCTCAGCTCATTCAATCTGAAAAACTGTCTAATTTGGGTCAAATGATGGCAGGGCTTGCCCATGAAATCAACAATCCGATTAACTTTATATACGGCAACCTTACCCATGCTAGCGACCATACTGAAGACTTACTCCATTTATTGCAGCTATATCAGCGGCAGTATCCCCATCCTGCCACTCAGATTCAAAGATTTGGTGAAGAAATCGATGTGAATTTCATCACTGACGATCTGCCCAAAATGTTTTCATCTATGAAATTAGGAGCGGATCGCATTCGTCAGATTATTTCATTTTTGCGTAATTTCTCCACTATTGACGAATCTGAAATGCAAGCAGTTAATATCAACGAAGCAATTGATACTACTCTTTTGATCCTGAACCATCGGCTAAAAAGAGGAATAGAAGTTATTAAAAATTATGGCGATTTACCGCCAGTTGATTGTTACCGAAGCCAAATCAACCTGGTATTTATGAATATCATTGGTAATGCCATCGACGCGCTGCTATTACCCACAGAAAAAACGACTAAAAAGATTTTAATTCAAACCGAATTTGGCGAACAAGAAAAAATTAAAATAAAAATTCGCGATAATGGTTTGGGAATGCCTCCTCATGTGAAAGATAAGATATTTGAACCTTTTTTTACAACTAAACAGGGAGTTAAGAGGGTAGGTCTAGGACTTTACATTTGCCAGCAAATTATTCAAAAAAATGGAGGAGAAATTGAGGTATTTTCAGAACAGGGTAAGGGAACTGAGTTTAGCATCGCCCTGCCGATAAAACAGAAAATCTAAAGATAATTAAAAACAAAACCGATGCAACTACCTGCTGACGCTATAGTTATAGCGGATTGCAGCCGTATGAGGTACACCGAAAGTTTGTATAGGGGCTGCCATTTTTGCTGCCCCTATACAAACGAGCGCGATAACGCTTTCCCTCATCCACTTGCAATTCGCTGTAAAAAAGGCTTTCAGCAGGGAAGGGGGAACTGCTATGAAAAATTTATCGGAAAAACTCGTAGCAGGTGGGTTTAGTTTGGCATTGCTTTTGTTGACTGGCGTGGGGACAGCTTCTTACCTGAACGTACAAAGATTGATTGAAAACAAACAATGGGTGGAACATACTCGTCAAGTATTAGAAAATTTAGATGAAATCTCTGATGGTCTTAAAGATGCCCAGGGCGCACGACGGGGCTATATTCTTACAAGAGAAGCCATTTTTATAAAAACATACCAAACGGGGATGAAAAAAACTCAAAAGGCGCTTGAAGCGGTGCGGAAATTAACTATTGATAATCCCAGGCAACAGCGCAGAATAGATGAAATTGAAGCGTTGATTAGTAAAAGATTAGCTGTGCTTCAACAGTCAATCGAATCGGTGCAACAGAACAAATACGACAGGCAGAATCAAATCGATCTAACGAATCAAGGAGAAAATTTACAGCAAGAAGTGCAAGGGAAACTGGCAGCAATGGACAAGGAAGAAAGAAGTTTATTGCAGCAGCGATCGGCAGCGACAGATGCTAGCGTTAAAAATACCATTTTTGTGGTTGGTCTTGGCTATTCCTTGAGTTTTGTCTTGCTGTTTGGGGTGTACTTTCTGCTGAAAAAGCAGATAAGCGATCGCACCAATGCCGAATTATCTTTACAACGCAGTCAAAGCGAACTCAAAACCCTGTTAGAAAACAGTCCGGATATCATTATTCGAGTCGATCGGGAATTGCGGCACACCTACGTTAATTCAGCGTTAGAACGAGAAGCGGGAATTCCACCCACAGCATTTCTTGGTAAAACATTCTCAGAACTCGGTTTACCAGCAGAATTAGCAGAGTTTTTACAAGCAAGCTATCAAAAAGTTTTCGCCACGGGTGAAATGAATGTAGTGGAATTTAATTACCCAAGTGCCAAGGGAGTAAAATTAATTCAATCTCTGATTGCACCAGAATTTGCCGCTGATGGTTCGGTGGTATCTACTCTCTCAATTTCGCGCGATATCACCCCGCTAAAACAAGCGCAATTAGCACTAGAACGCGCTAATGAAGAGTTAGAAAGGCGCGTCGAGGAACGAACCGCAGAGTTATTACAAATCAATCAAGCATTGCAGGCTGAAATTGCCGAACGCCACCAGGCAGAGGCAGCATTAAAACAAACCGCTGCGGAATTGGGAGATTTGTACAATAATGCCCCCTGCGGGTATCACTCGTTAGATCGAGATGGCAGGTTTATTTTGATTAACGATACGGAACTCAAAATGCTGGGCTACACGCGGGAGGATATAATTGGTAAGAAAAAGTTTTCCGACTTGCTAACGCCTGAGAGTTTGTCAACATTTCAAGCAAATTTTCCCCGGTTCAAAGAACGCGGTTGGGTGCGGGATATAGAATTCCAGATGGTTCGCAAAGATGGGATTATTGTGCCAGTGAGTCTGAATGCGATCGCTATCAAAGACCCAGACGGTAACTTTATCATGACTCGCTCTACTATGATTGATATTAGAGATCGCAAGCAAGCAGAAGCAGCGCTTTACAAAAGCAACAGTATCTTGAATTCCGTGCTGGAAAGTACCCCCGATATTGTCTTTGTCAAGGATCTGCAAAATCGCTATGTCGTCGCCAACTCTACCGCTGCTAATTTTCTGGGAACGACGGTAGAAGCAATGATTGGGAAAGATGACAATCAATTATTCCCACCTGAAATAGCCGAGAAATTTATCGAGGCAGATCGGGCGATTGTGACGACGGGGAAAGCTTTAATTTATGAGGAGGATTTACCCAAACCCGGAAAGATAGAGACATTGCTGACTGTGAAATGTCCTTGGCGCGACGGGGAGGGAAACATCATCGGTGCGATTGGTATTTCTCGCGATATTAGCGCTCTCAAGCAAGCAGAAGCAGCACTGAAACAAGCGCGAGATCGGTTAGAAATTCGCGTGCAAGAACGCACAAAAGAACTATCGGAAGCCAACGCTGCCTTACAAGTTGAAATTGCCGAACGCAGGCAAGCGGAACGGAAATTAGAGCAACTAACGCTAGATTTACAACGATCTAACCAAGAACTAGAGCAATTTGCTTATTTAGCATCCCACGATTTGCAAGAACCATTGCGGGCAGTGACGGGTTATACCGAATTGTTAGCGCAAGAATACGAACGGCATCTCGATGAAACTGCCAAAGAATACATGGGTTATATCGTCGATGGCGCAACGCGGATGCGACAGTTGATTCAAGACTTGCTGAGTTATTCCCGCGTTGGCACTCGCGGTAAACCATTTGTTCCCACTGATTGCAATGAGGCGCTGCGTCAGGCGCTGAACGATTTGCTCTTAGCGATCGCAGAGAATAACGCTATTATTACCTACGACGGATTGCCAAGAGCGATCGCCGACAAAGCCCAATTAGCCCAATTATTCCAAAATCTGATTGGCAACGCCATCAAGTTCCGCCGCCAGGAACCCCCCCAAATTCATATTTGGGCAGAAGCAAAAGACGATCTCTGGCTGTTTGGAGTGAGGGATAATGGAATTGGCATTAAACCCCGGTATCTCGAACGCATTTTTGAGTTGTTCAAACGTCTCCATACTCGAAAAGAATTTCCCGGTACTGGCATCGGTTTGGCGATTTGTAAAAAAATTGTCGAACGCCACGGCGGGAACATCTGGGCCGAATCTCAGCCAGGAGTAGGGACAACTTTTTATTTTACCTTACCTCGTAAGGATATTAGCTAACAATCTCCCAGCCTATCACCTTTGTTTCTTTGGTTTCTTTGTATAATTCCTGAATCTAGCCTTTGCACTTCCTCCTCCGATGACTCACTATAGACCAATTGAAATTTTACTAATTGAAGACTCGGATAGCGATGCCAACCTCACAATCAAAGGGTTAAAAACAGCCAAAGTGCTAAACAATTTACACTGGGTTGAAGATGGCGAATCGGCAATGGAATTTCTTCTACATGAAGGCGAGTATGCCAACGCTCCCCGCCCCGATTTGATTTTACTCGACCTCAACCTACCGGGAATGGATGGGCGAGAAGTGCTGCATGAAGTCAAATCAGATCCCGATCTAAAACGAATTCCTATAGTAATTCTTACAACTTCAGCCGATGAGCAGGATATATTGCGGGCTTACAATCTCAATGCTAACTGTTATATTACCAAACCCGTTAATATCCAGCAGTTCCTCGATATTATCGGTTTAATCGAAGATTTCTGGCTAGCGGCGGTTAAACTGCCATGCCAGTAACAGGTGAGCGATGTAGGGGCGGGTTTTACCAATCACCAAACAACTCAAACCAACAATTTAACTAAACCCGCCCCCGTGGGTGAGCAGGTAGGAGGAAAAACAATAGATTTTTGGACAACCGATAGCACCGGACATGATATAACATCACGCTCCATCCAATTGGGAGAAAAAATTTTATGTACAAGACATCTATCCACGTTTTATTAGTAGAAGATAGCCCCAGCGATGCCAGCTTATTTTGCCGGATATTTTCCCTATCCCATCAGGATGACTGGCAACTGATACAGGTTGAAAGGTTAGAAGATGCGATTGAATTGTGCCAGGATGTCCGGTTTGATGTGGTCTTGTTAGATCTTAGCCTTCCAGACTCGGATGGATTGGATACGGTAATAGACTTTCATCGCGCCGAACCCGATATTCCGATTGTAGTGCTAACCGGATCTGATGATGAGGAATTAGCACTGCAAGCGCTTTCCGAAGGAGCGCAAGATTATTTAGTTAAAGACCAGATTACCAGTCAATTGTTAATACGCGCAATTCGCTACGCGATTGAACGGGGACAACTTTTCAAACAGCTAAAGGATAGCGAACGCCGCTTCCGAGCAATTTTTGACCAAACCTTTCAATTTATGGCGCTATTAACCCCTGACGGAATTATTATAGAAATTAATCAAACCGCGCTTGAATTTAGCGGCGCTAAACCAGAAGATTTTGTGGGGTTGCTGT
>DNGG01000267.1:10554-11593 GCA_003486675.1 Cyanobacteria bacterium UBA11372 | reverse complement strand
ACCTTAGAAAAATACCTCTAACCCTTGAGCGTCAAAACCCCAGGAAAGCGATCGCGTAGCACCTTTAGCAGCAACCCCAGGTAAAGCCAGCACAAGCGAAAACAGTACTAAGCGCGTGCGTCCCGCATACTATGGGGTAAAACCCTAAAATATCCGCCTTAATCGCCCTTAAGGTCGATGCTCGTGGCGTTGCCCGCGATCGCGAACCAACCCCCGCAACCAGCAAATTCACATCGGCGCCAGCTGCTGGGAGCAAGCTGTATATCTTTGTCTGTAGGAATGCAAACAAATCCTATTGGAAGCTAAGTTGTCCTGAGAATCAGGGATTAAGATTCAGCTCGTAGGGCATACCGGGTGCGACTCGCAGTCGCCGATCTGAAGCGAAACTGACCATCGCTTCTGTTTTGGCAAGTCCGCTGCCCTTGATTCTCAAACCCTGGGGTTATTCCCTGGTGAATTTCGGCTCAAATCCAGGTAGAATAGAAACCCGCGCCTTGGGCAATTTATTCATGACCATCAATAATTCCTTCAACGCGCTTGAGTCTCTGCGCGCAGAGGTAATTGAATTACTAGATCAACTGCCAACGCTGCAACACAGCAAATGGATTGGGCAGGCACTCGCTACCCTGGTACGCATCGCTAGCACTGAGGTGGAGCGTTTGGATTGGAAAATCCTCAGCGCCGCTTTGCAAGACATGGAGCAGGGTTTCCAAATTTTTTATCCCTATCGGCACGTCCGTAAAGTGGCGATTTTCGGTTCGGCGAGGATTTCGCCAGACACGCCAGAGTACCGCATGGCGGTTGACTTTGCTCGCTCCGTCGCCCAGCAGGGCTACATGGTGATGACGGGTGCCGGTGGCGGGATCATGCAGGCAGGTAACGAAGGTGCTGGTGCAGAAAAGTCTTTTGGCCTAAATATTAAATTGCCGTTTGAGCAAGAGGCTAACCCTTTTATCGAAGGCGATCCGAAGCTGTTCCACTTCAAGTATTTCTTTACCCGCAAGCTGTTTCTGCTGAAAGAAAGCGATGCGATCGCTCT
>DNGG01000267.1:6005-10345 GCA_003486675.1 Cyanobacteria bacterium UBA11372 | reverse complement strand
GCTCTATTCCCCGGCGGTTTTGGTACCCAAGACGAGGCGTTTGAGTGCATGACTTTAAGCCAAACTGGCAAGTTTGGCCCCATGCCGGTGGTTTTAATCGATCGACCCGGTGGAGAATATTGGCAAGCCTGGAATGCTTACATTAAAGAGCATCTCCTCGAACGAGGGCTAATTAGTCCCGAAGATCCCAATCTCTACACAATTACAGATCGTTTAGACGTGGCGATGGAAGCGATCAATAGTTTTTACCGCGTCTACCACTCTAGCCGCTACGTTGAAGACCGATTTGTGATCCGCCTTAACAGCGATTTATCCGATGCAGCAATCGAAGGGTTGAACGAGCAATTCAGCGATATCCTCGTTAAGGGACGAATTGAAAAAAGCCTTGCCTTGCCCCAAGAAGCAGGCGATGAAACCTTTGACTTACCCCGCCTGGTTTTGTACTTCAATCAACGGGACTTGGGACGTTTATACCAACTGATTGGAGCGATTAATCAGCTGGGGAAAAGCTCCTACGAATCCCAACACCCAGAGCGGAAGTAGGGAAATTCGCCCTCAAGGCATTCTAAATCGTCAGGACTTAGGCAAATCACCTTTGTTTCTAGGAAAAATCCTTGAGCAAGGAAACCAGAGATCTGCCTTCCTTGCCCAGTCGCGTTCGCAGCAATATAGCGGGAAAGCGACTCGATCGAATACAGTAGGGGCAAGCTTTAACGATATATCTCGTGGAATATTCCGGGTTTCTCTGAAAAATCGTTGAGCAAGGCAATAGATCCACAAAGAAACTAAGGTGATGGTTTCGTAAAACCCGCCCCTACAACAGGTGTACTCAACCAAGTTGCAATCCGCTATAAACCCGGTTTCTACGATCGTCGTGCCTGGGTCCTGATTGTGATAGCCGATTCGTTTTGGTAGAGAAGCGCTACCAACTAGACGATTTTTGCCGCAGCAAGATCGGTAGAATCAACTAAGGTTTACAAAAAATTTAAGCAGATATGACTCGGGTAACCGTATTTTTACTGAACTGCGGTGGCTCTATAATAATAAAATAAAAAAAAGTTTTCTTCTAGTGGAAAATACCTAAATTCCGGAGAGTCTAAATTGTGCATCGATCGGCTCAACGCCGTCAAGAATGACGCATTTTCAGGAAAAAATGCTTGAATATGAGCAGGGAAGGGAAAAAAGCGGGTAAAAGTCGATAAAATAAGCAAGTTTGCCCATTGTTTCTCCCTATGAAGACTGCGTAAGTCCTAAACCTAGTGCAGCCTGAAAGATGGCTCAAGGTTTAACTACAGCTTTGCAGATAAACCGGAAACTTTACCGAAAATTTACAGATTTTTGCAGAAATTTGCCTAGAATACTGATCGGTAGAGAAAATAGTAGCTCAGAACACATAACCGTAAAAACCATAGGATGGTGTGAAGTATTTGGTTGTGAACCAATGTAAGCTGTTAAAAACGAAACGGAAGCAAAATGGGATATCTGGCTGAACTCAATCGTTTACAAAAGATAAACCCGTAATTGTAGCATATCCGTAAAACAATGTATGATGGTTACGTGGCTGTCAAAAGCGCGTAAGCAAAATCCACTTAAATCTGTTTGAGAAAAGAGCGCTGCCATGAATAAATTTAGTATTGTCATCACAACATATAACCGTTTACCTCTGTTGCGTCGAGCCGTAGAATCAGCATTAGCACAAACCTGGCCCTGCGAGGTGGTGGTAGCGGATAACGGCTCGGACGATGGTACGGAAGAATATATACGCAGTTTAGGCGATCGCGTCATTTACCACCGCAATTCTACCAACTTGGGTCACTCCGGGGCAGTGAATGCAGGGGTGAGCGTAGCAACGGGTGAGTGGATCAAGCCAGTGGATGATGATGATTATTTGGCTCCCAATTGCATTGAAGAGATGGGGAAAGCGATCGCACAACGTCCCCAAGCGGTGCTGTGTTCGTGTCAAGCAATACAAGTCGATGGCAATGGCGCAGAAGTGACTCGCACGCAACCCTGCGGTAGTGGCACGGCGTTTTACGTACCCCAAGAAGATATCCACTACGGCATGTTGCTGGAAATGGTACCCTTTGGCACGCCAATTCAAGTCGCCTTCCGCAAAGATGCTTTTCTGGCTTCGGGAGGTTGGGATCTGGCTTTAAATGTCTGCGACGATATCGACTCGTGGATCAAAATTGCCAAGTACGGTGACGCCATATTTTTAAATCAGTACCTCGCCTATCGCACACTGTGGATAGGTGGAAACAATCAAAAATCTTCTTTCCAAGAGCGACTAGAAGTAAATATGCATATGAAAGAAAACATCTACAAATTAGTCGCTCAAAAGTATCGCTCCTCCCTACCATCACTCCAAGATATCAACGCCTTTCTCAAGCTGCATTGGAGCTTGGTAGGACTGCGGCAAGGACAACTTTTAACAGCTTGGGAAATCGCTTACCCAGCCGTATTTTCACCAGGCGCTTGGAAATTGCTATTTGCTGCTATTTATTCGCGCCGCATTGCTCGGAAAACTGATTGGATTCGCCAAGAAGTTCTATTCCCCACTTCTAGTTCTATGGCGACAGAGGTTCTGTCTGTAGTCTGAAGGGAAAAGCCTAACTCAAATATCTGCTCCCAGCGCGATCGCCTTCGCATAAAGCTACCATTTTTCCCCTTTCTTATTGCTCCCCTTGTGTCACCAACAATCTATTTCGGGAGCGCCAAGGTAGATCGACCGCATGGTAAAAAAATACTCCAACCAACAAAGCTAGAAAAATATGGGTGACTGAATTAGTCACTCCTAGTAGCTTATAGGCAAAAATAAAAGTTGGTTTGTGGAATAAATAAAAGGGATAAGCAATATTCCCTAAATAGTCAAAGGTATTACCTACCGCCTTTGGCAGGTTGATTTTGGGCGCAAAGATTAAAGCAAAGCTTGCGAACAAATATAGCATTAAAGCATAGAAACCCGTGCGACTTTGGTTCAAAATTAACATTATAAATCCAGAACATAGGACAATTATCTCTGCTTTTTTAGTTGGTTGGCGGAAGTATAAAAAACCTAATAGCCATGCCCAGGCAAATAGAAAAAAGGGCAATTCGTAACCTAATTCAGGATAATATGGCAGGGGTTTATGATAAAATAATTTATATAAAAAGGGAACTGCTACGTACAATGAACCAGAGATGGCGATGGAGAAAACGATGATGCGATCGCTCAGTCGATGCCACAGAGGCGTTAAAAGATAACAAGGTGCTAAAATGCCTAGAGGCCATAAAGGTAAGTTTGACGTAAAAGTGCCAAAAGCCAGACCTTGCAAAAGCGTTAAGTGTTCAACTATTGAGAGTAGATTTGGTAGGACGATAGATTTTGAATGCAGCGTTTCAATTTTGTTACCAAAAATCAGAAAAGGCAGTAATGATAAAACGATCGCACAAAAGTACAAAGGATAAATTCTGAAAAAGCGACGCTGATAAAATCCTTCTGGTTTATTGTTAATCGAATTGGCAGTAGCATAGCCTGAAAGTAAAAGCAGTGCGATGACATTACCAATGGCAGTGAATTTTCTCAAATTATAGACAAAATCGCTGTCTATATTCGGGATAAATTCTCTTAACTGGGCGCAAGTAATAAAAAATACAAAGATAAAACGTAGCCCTAGAAGGACTTGCCAGTTCATTTTGTTTGATTCTGCCATAAAAATAAGTTGTGGACAGTTAGTTTACCTCTTCAATTTCAGGTGTATCGTAAAATTAGCTCCAGTGCGACCTGTGAACACCCATAAAATAGCACGACTTGAATCCCGCGCAATGCGAAACCACGACCAAGTTTCTGGAGGTTCGTTAGTAGCAATTGAAACAGGGGTAAAAGTAATTCCTCTACTTCCGAAAATCAGAGTAGCAACTGCAATAGCTCTCGACATATGATAGTCGGAAGTAATCAAGTATACATGATGAATCTGGCGTTTTTGCAATTCATCGACCGTCAGAGCAAAGTTACCGACCGTATCCACCGCATAAATGTTGGAATACAATCGTTTTTCGGGAATGCCTGCATCTCGAAACACCTCAAGTCCATCCGGGAAACGCACCCCGGAAGCCAAAATATCCAGAGAAGGGTGAGCTTTAGCAAACTCAACGGTAAATTGTTCCCGTCCTTTACCGCCACCTAAGAGCATAATCGCTTCCGGGGTAGGGTGGGTGCGAGATGCGATCGCTAACCTGACACCAACGAACCCATACAATCCTACCAGTAAAGCGCCAACCCCACCACCTACGATATAAAACCCTCTGCGGACTTTTTTAGATAGCGGTAACTTGGGTTTTATGCTGTTTTCCACTGTTAC
>DNGG01000267.1:0-5826 GCA_003486675.1 Cyanobacteria bacterium UBA11372 | reverse complement strand
TTTATGCTGTTTTCCACTGTTACTCTCCTTGAGGCGCAATAATTTTCTTTCCAGGCAGCATTCTGGAACGCACGGGTATATCTACAGCGTGATAAAAGAACATTCCGGCTAACAAAGCCAAAAATATCAGCGTGGCTGAAGTCGTAATTCCTAACTTATAGGCGAAAATATAAGTCGGTCGGTGAAATAGAAAGAAGGGATAAGCGATCGCGCCTAAATATTCGCAGATCTTGCCTGCCACCCTCGGCAACTCGATCTTGCCGCCAAATATTAATACAAAACAAGTGATAAAGTAGATCGCTAAAGAAAGCATTCCCGTGCGGTCTTGGTTTAAAATTAACATTAAACTCCCCGCCAGCAGCACGAGGTTACCTGATAATTTATTTTGTTCGCGGTAATAGAAGAAACCCAAAAGCCATGTCCAAGCGTGAAGGAAGAATAGTAGATTATATCCTAAAAATGGATAATAAGGTAATTTGTCTTTTTCTTGCCATAATTGACCTAATAGAGCCAAACTAAATTCAGCTTTCGGTTCGCACCAAATGTAATAGACGTAGGGGGTGACTATGTACATCAAACCGGAAAGCGCAATCAAAGCTAGAATCACCTTACTATTGACGCGAATCAACCAAGGTGCGAACAGATATCCTACAGCCAAAATACCTACAAGCCAGATAAATGCATTTGACCAAAAAACGTTAGCAACAAACCCTGGTACAAGCAACAAGTAGGCAAAAAATGTTTCTATTGTGGGTGGAACTATGGGATATTGTTTGTCGTGTAGGGGTTGAATGTAATTACCAAAAAACACAAAGGGTAAAAGCGCTACCAGAATGGCGCACAAGTACAAAGGATAGATTCTGATGAAGCGACGTTTGTAAAAGCCTTCTGGGTTTTTGGTAATCGAACTCGCCGTCGCATAACCTGAGAGGATGAGTAATGCGATCGCATTTCCCACAGAAGTAAATGCCCTTAATTCATATATCGGATCGTTGAGGTTTGGGAGAAATTGTCTTAATAGCGCACAAGCAATCAAAAAGACTAAAACAAAACGCCATGCTAAAAAAATTTGCCAATTCATTTTTATCTATCCTTCTACTTTCTTTCTTAGCCTGCGTACAGGAACTTCAATCAAGAGATAAAACACCAGCGAGACTGCCAAAACTAGGAAAGCATGACTAAACGAGTTTCTCACACCGAGAATGGTATAAGCAAAAATCAAAGTGGGAAAGTGGAATAAATAAAGCGGATAGGAAATCTCGCCTAAATAGTTCAGAGTGCCGTTAATAAATTTGGGTACTTTAATCGAGGATGAAAAAACTATGACCAAACTGCCAATCAGGTAAGTGAGGATGCCGAGTTTCCCCGTGTGATATTGGTTGACTATTAATAGGACAGTCCCTAACCCAACCAGGATTGCTTTCCAAAGATTGGATTCGTTATTTTGGAAGTAGAGAAAGCCTAGAAGCCACGACCACAGTACCAATAATAAGGGTATGCCATATAAAAAATAACTGTAGAAAGGAACTTTTGCCTTGGGGTAAATTGCCTCATAAATATAGGGAAACGCCCCATAAAATACAGCCGATAAGCCCATTAAAGCCATTAATATTTTATTGCCTATCTTCACGAAAAATGGGGTTAAAGCATAACAGATTGCTTCAAACCCTAAAATCCACAACGGTACATTTGCCCAAATCGGATCGACGGCAACATTTTGCATAAACAATAAGTTACCCAGGACAGTTCCTAAATCGGGAAGGCTATACTCTGTCCGCAAAGTTTTAACGGGTTGGCTAGAGACAAGCAGAGGAATGAACGTAAACAAGACGGCAGAAAAATATAAAGGATAAATTCTCCAAAGACGCCGCTTGTAAAATCCTTGTGGTTCTTTGGCGATTGAGTGCCCTATTCCATATCCAGAAAGGACGAGAAACACAAAAACCGCTGCTAGTCCATTCAATTTTCCCAAATTGCATAAAATATCTTTGTTTGAATTAGGAACAAATTCACTTAAATGGTAACCAACCACAACCCAAGCTAAGAAAAAACGCAAAAGAGCTAAAACTTTCCATTTCATAGCTTTAGTACCACAAGGCGTAATCTCTTTGATTTGGGGAAAGTTTGCCCTCTAGTGCTTGCAATCCTTCCCTGGAAAAATGATCTTTGCAAAGTTTTAAGCGTCTGGGTTTTCTGGAGGTGTAAGTATAAACAAGAGTGAATCTATCTGCACCTTCTGTTGGGGGGACTTTAGCATGATGGTAAACATCACTTGTACCCACAATTACTGCTGTTCCAGCATTGCCGTGACACGCCCTCCAAGCTGATTCGGGAATCGCCTGTTTCATCTCTTCATCGGAATAGGTAGACTTGAAGGGATTGACGGGAGTTAAATGCTTGGGAACGTATTCAAAAGCGATCGTATTTTCAGTCACATCGCTCAAGTAAACAATGATTCTGATTTGACGGCGATCGTCGGAATCTCGATGCCATTTCCTTTGCCCGACATCCTTGATACCATTGCCGATATCTTTGCGAACATCGACTCCGATACAAGCGATGGGCAGTCCAATATAATTCTCAATAATATTTACCAGTCTCTCGTTCAATCCCCAGAGAAAAATTTCTGGATATTCCACTGCGAGTTGGGTGTAACCGATGCGGGTGATAGAATAATTTTTGTCTTGGATAATTCCCGGATCTGAGTCGGTATTTTTTAGCCTGGTGACGATTTTATTGGCTGATTCGATCGTTTGGGAAGTAGAAGGAATCCCTAAAGCATCCAGAGAGGTGACTAAAACGCCTTCATGTTTAAGCGTATTGAGAATTGCGCGATCGCTTTCACTCAAACAAGGCAGTTTGGGAGTATGTTTGAGCAGCTCTACTTTGTAAACCAGCTCGGATGCGACTTCAGTTAATTGGTTGCGGATTTTGAACAACATAGAGATTTTGAATCAGAAGATTTTTTATTTTAATAGCAGAGAAACCCGGTTTCTAGTAAAAATCTTGGGTTTGGTAATCGGACATTTACCAAGAAACCGGGTTTCTAGTGGTTTCTTAGACATTTACCAAGAAACCGGGTTTCCCCTTGCGGGGCTGCTAGATTCAGGATAAATGCTCCAAAGATAACAATCTCGATTTCACACTAAAGTCTTTAGCATGTCACTTTCCATTTGAATTAACGGTTTTCCTTCGCGCAACCTGGTGATAAAATCGGGGTTAGCAAGGATAAACCGCGCCCAAGTTACCATATCCAGAAAACCTTCCTGAAGTTCCGACTCAGCTTGACCTGGTAATAAAGATGCGCCCCCCATAATTAAATGAGGCCACATCGGTCTAATTTGGCGAATAATTCGTCCCGAAGTTTGATAATAATCAGCACGGGCGCAGCTAATATCCAACATCCGCAAACCCATGCGTTCAAATTCTGGAATTAAATAAGCCAGCATATCATCAAGATCGGGCCAGTCATAAAAACCGTCGCCCAAACCGCGCGATGGGGATAAGCGAACCATGACCTTTTCCGATCCGAGTTCGCGCAATATAATTTCAGTCAGTTCCAAAGCGAACCGACAGCGATTTTCCACCGAGCCGCCATACTTATCGGTGCGATCGTTAATAGCAGCATCAAAAAATTGATCCGCCAAGTAACCGTGGGCGAGGTGTAACTGTACCCCGTCAAAATTAGCCGCGATCGCATTTAATGCCCCTTGACGGAACATCTCGTAAATTTCCGGAATTTCTTCAGTTTCCAACGCCCTTGGCACCCCATAAGGCTGGTTATTTTGCCGGTTAATTCCCCCCGCCTGCTTATTACTCGAACTCACCGGAGGGACACCGCCGGTAAAATCTTCATGAGAGATTCTACCGCAATGCCAAAGCTGACAGAAAATTTTACTACCTTCCTCGTGTACCCGTTGGGTAACTTGCTTCCAACTTTCCGTCTGTTCTGGCGTATAAATATAAGGAACATTATTATATCCGTCCCCCGTTGGGTGTACGATCGTTCCTTCGGTGAGGATCAGCGCCACACCGTCAGCGGCGCGACGGGCGTAATATTCTGCCGAAGCTGCCGTCACGCAGTGGTTTTGATCGGCAAAACTGCGCGTCATCGCTGACATGACCACGCGATTCTTCAGGTTTCCCAGCAAGGGATGGTCAAATGGTTCAAGCAACATCGATCGCACCAGGATTTAAACTTTGGAACAGGTTGTGGAAATAAGGTCGAGACAGATAATCTTTGAGAGAAACCTGCCAAGGGCGTTGCAGATCGAGATTTTCTGCTTGCAAGCGTTGATTTGCCAGCAACACGCACTTAGGGCGGGCAGCGCGATCGCGTTGTGCCATAATCTCAGCCGAAACACGTTCGATGGTGATGCGATCGCTCAGCCCCAGATACTCTACACAAGCTTGCGCCAACTCAAAGAAAGACGCCTCAGTATGACCTGCCATATTATATGTGCCAGTTTTACCCAAAGCCAACAAGTGCAGACAATTTCGTGCCAAATCTAGAGTATACGTAGGTTGCCAGATGCGATCGCCCACCTCATAGTTCGTCACCCCATCCCCAATTAACTTCACCAAATGACGCGCAAACTTACCGACAAAATTCTTATCCGCCTCCTCTCCACCAAAAAATCCAGCCATCCGCACCACCAAACTATCAGGAAGCATCAACAACAATTGTCTTTCTGCCTCCAACTTATAATTCCCATAAATTGAAAGCGGTGCCGGAAGAGTTGCTTCCGTCGTCGGCGTATCAGATCCATCAAAAATCAGAAAACTTTGCGGATAAAAAACCTTAGCTCCCACCCGCTGTGCCAACTCCGCAACATGCAGCGTCCCATCAATCTGCACGCAAGCACAACTTTCCGGTTCTTCCTGACAGCGATCTACATTAGTTTGGGCAGCACAATGGAGAATAAAATCGGGCTTTTCCGCCTCCAGACTCAGAACCGCATTTCTATCCGTAATATCCAAATCTTGATGAGAAAGCGCAATAACTTTGCCATCTCCCACATCCTCGATTAAAGCTTCGTGAAACGCCTTTCCCAGCATTCCCGCCGCACCCGTGATGATAAAAGTTTTATTGCGTAACGAGTCTAAATTCCCCATTTCATTCACCCTATTACCTCTATGCGTTCGCGAAGCGTGCCGGAGGGCATATCGCCATCTTTTCGGTGTAAACAAACGGATTCTTAAACTCAGCCAGCGGTAAAAACTCCCTATCCCTTTGAGCTAGAATCGGATTATTACTAGGCCAAGGAATTCCCACCGAATCCCAGCGAATCCCCGTATCATTTTCAGGCGAATAGAGTTGAGAAATCTTATACATCACCATCGCCGTTTCGCTTAACACATAAAACCCATGTGCTAAACCAGGCTCCATATAAACCATCTTCCCATTTTCCGCACTCAAATCGAACACTTCAAATTGTCCATAACTAGGCGAACCTACCCGAACATCAACAATCACATCCATAATTCGACCCAAAGGACAATAAACCAACTTATTCGGATCTGCTGGCGGAGTTTGAAAATGCAACCCCCGCAACACATTTTGCACCGAAACCGAATAATACTCCTCCACAAAATTAGTTTCTAGTCCATGCTTACTAAAAACATCCTTGTGAAAAGTCTTGACAAAACTACCCCGATAGTCCTGATGAAACACAATCGGACTTAGCTCGTAACAACCCGAAATTTTAGTCGCCCTAATTTCCATCTTTCTTCTTACTTTAAACTTCCTACTGAAAACTCTCTTCCTACTCTTCCTCTGTGTCCTCTGTGCCTCTGTGGTTCGTTTAAAAAAACTGTTCCATCTTC
>DNGG01000262.1:380-7488 GCA_003486675.1 Cyanobacteria bacterium UBA11372 | reverse complement strand
GCTGGAATTGAGACGTATTTAATCGAGCGCAAGCTGGACAACGCCAAGCCCTGTGGCGGAGCGATTCCCTTGTGCATGGTGAGCGAGTTCAACTTACCGCCGGAAATTATTGACCGGCGAGTGAGAAAAATGAAGATGATCTCGCCGTCGAATATAGAGGTTGATATCAATCTGGTAAATGAAGAAGAATATATCGGCATGTGCCGTCGCGAGGTGCTGGATGGGTTCCTGCGCGATCGCGCTGCCAAACTCGGCGCTAAGCTGATCAACGGCACGCTTTATAAACTGGATATTCCCACAAGCAATAACGGTGCTTACACTCTCCATTACGCCGACCACTCGAATGGGAGCATAGAAGGGGAAAATAAAACCTTACAAGTCGATCTGGTAATTGGTGCTGATGGGGCGAATTCCCGCGTTGCCAAAGCCATCGATGCTGGGGATTATAACTATGCGATCGCTTTCCAAGAGCGCATCCGCCTGCCAGAAGACAAAATGGACTACTACCAAGATCTGGCAGAAATGTACGTCGGTAACGACGTCTCCCCCGACTTCTACGCCTGGGTATTCCCCAAATACGACCACGTCGCCGTCGGTACGGGCACGATGAAGGTCAACAAGGCGATGATCAAAGACTTGCAAGCGGGGATTCGCGCCCGTGCAGCCCGGAAACTGGTTGGCGGTAAAATTATCAAAGTCGAAGCGCACCCCATCCCCGAACATCCCAGACCCCGCCGCGTCGTCGGTCGCGTTGCCTTGGTAGGCGACGCCGCCGGATACGTCACCAAATCTTCGGGTGAGGGGATTTACTTCGCCGCCAAGTCTGGTCGCATGTGCGCCGAAACGATTGTGGAATTTTCCCACAAAGGCGATCGCATTCCCACCTCTGACGAACTCAAAGTTTACCTGAAGCGTTGGGATAAAAAGTACGGCATGACCTACGTGGTGCTGGATATCCTGCAACGGGTATTCTACCGTTCCGATGCCACGCGGGAAGCGTTTGTCGAAATGTGCGCCGACATGGACGTGCAGCGCCTCACTTTTGATAGCTACCTTTATAAGACGGTAGTGCCTGCAAATCCTTTGATCCAGATGAAGATTACTGCCAAAACGATTGCCAGCTTGCTCCGGGGTAACGCCCTGGCGCCTTAATGTAACAAACCCGGTTTTGCCAAAAAACCGGGTTTTTGTAGCAGTACCATTTTATACATAATCACATGCCAGCATCAGATATCAGATAAACGATCTGATGCTGGCATTTTCTCCGTATACTTAACCAATCATAAAAAATTCATCACCTAAACATAAGCCCAATCTACGTGTAAATCCCGATCTATTCAACCGTCGATCCCACATCCGCCGCCGCTACTTGTTCCCGGCTGGGTAACTCCAAACAGTAACCAGCGCCGTAGACGGTCTTGATGTAGCGAGGGTGACGGGGATCGGGTTCCAGCTTGGTTCTCAAGTGTCGGATATGCACCCGAATCGTTTCGATATCATCATCTGGGTCATAGCCCCAAACTTCCTTAAGAATTTCGCTGGGAGAAACGGTTTGACCGTGACGCTGGAGCAAGCAATGTAATAATTCAAACTCTAGGTGAGTTAGTTTGATCGTATGACCGAACCATAACGCTTCAAACCGTTCTGGAACCAGCGTCAACGGGCCATAGTTAAGGATTTCGCTATGCTTAGCAGCTTGAGGAATGCGATCCGTGCGTCGCAGCAGCGCCCTCACCCGTGCCAGCATTTCTTCGACTTCAAATGGTTTGGTGAGGTAGTCATCCGCACCAGCATTAAAGCCTTCTACCTTATCTTGAGTTTGGCCTAAAGCCGTCAGCATCACCACGGGGATGTCTTTGGTACGCTCATCCCGACGCAGGCGCTGGCAAACCGTGAATCCATCTACTTTAGGCAGCATCAAGTCTAAAATTATCAGATCTGGCTGGATTTGGAGCGCCAGCGCCTGACCTTTAATGCCATCTTCTGCTTGGCTGACATCGTATCCAGCCATTTCCAGGTTGACGGCTACTAATTCTGATATGGCACGATCGTCGTCGATAACAAGTATGCGAGGCATCATTAAAGAGCTTTGACTGAAGTTTTTTTAAGGTTCGATAAGGAACTGTTGCAAGTGGCAAAGTTTCCTGTACAGATTATAAGCACGATTCTAAAAAATTACTAAAGTTGATAGACTTTTACTGACAATTTGTACAACTTTGCCGACTAAGCGCGAACTCGACTGCGTTTTTGGCTGAATTCGCGAGCAGCCCCAGCTCTGATTTGGTAGTTGCTCGAACTCAGATGGGTCTGAAATGGAAAAATCCAGACCAGGCAATCGTTTCTGGCGTATGATCGCCAAAAACTGCAATTTTGGTGCAGGATTTTCCATTTTTATCAAGTAAAACTACAACCAGCCGGGTTTTGTCCCGTCACGTCGCTGGTAGTTGTGACCGACAAAATGCCCTAAGTTCGTTAATCTCGACCCAGGTGGCCCAGTAACAATCTGGCAATAACGCTTGACACCACGCAGCGGGCAAGTCCTGAGTGGAAACGGGGGTAAGATGTCTAAACCCAAACGTCACAACGGCAAAAAGTTAGCCTTATTAGGGGCGTTTCTCGCTTCGCTGTTCGTCCCTTGGGTTTTGAGAGCAATCGGCTTATTTCTCAGCCTTTGGATTATCGTACCAGCGCCCACGTTGTTTCTGTTTCCTTTGACAGTAGGAGCTACAGAGCTAAGTCCTTGGCTCGCGAGTGGGAATGCGATCGCGCTTTTACTAGCTATCTTCAGACTGCAGCCAACCTGGCTTTCTACTATCCCCTTGCTTTGCAGCCTCCTGGCTCTATGGCTGAGTCTCATCCCCCTACTGCAATTCGCCACCACCAATGCACAGATAGCTGCCGAAATGCAAACAGTTCTGGGGACAGACTATTTAGGGGCAGTTCCTGCATCTGAACGGGCGCAACTACGCCCGCACCCCTTTGTCCTAGCAGATGCGTTTCTCTCTATTCCTATGGGGGAAGTTCGCATTGACCGAGGTATTATATTTGCCAACCCGGATGGGGTGGAACTGAAACTAAATGTTTACCGACCCCCAAAAATCGGCAGATATCCCACCCTGGTTACCATTTACGGAGGCGCTTGGCAAGCAGGCAGTGCCGATAACGATGAGACATTTAGCCGCTACATGGCAGCTCAAGGTTATACCGTTATCGCCATCGATTATCGCCATGCGCCTCAGTATCGGTTTCCGGCTCAACTTGAGGACGTTTTCGCCGCTTTATCTTATATTCAAACCCATGCGGATCGATTAGAAGTGGATTGCGATCGCATTGCTTTGATCGGGCGATCGTCAGGCGCCCATTTAGCCATGCTAATTGCTTATAATCCAAATACAATTCCGGTGCGGGCAGTGGTGAACTACTATGGACCAGTTGACCTAACCGAGGGATACTATGACCTGCCCTTTCCAGATCCGCTCAACATCCGTACAATCCTGCGTGCCTTTTTGGGAGGAACCCCCGAGGAACTCCCAGAAGTTTACCGACAAGCTTCTCCTATCAGTTACGTCAAACCTAACCTTCCCCCTACTTTGCTGGTTTATCCAAGTCGCGACCACATCGTTAAAGCCAAGTTTGGACGCCAACTCTACGAGAAATTGCAAGCAACTGGAAATTTGGCAATTTGGCTGGAAATTACCGGCGCCGAACACGCCTTTGATGCGGTTTTCAATGGCGTGAACAATCAATTAGCTTTATACTACACAGAACGCTTTCTAGCTTGGTGTTTAAAGTCTGAAAACAATTATGAAACCGCTTGAAGGCAAAGTCACATTAGTTACAGGTGCAACCCGGGGTCTAGGCAAGGGAATTGCCCTTGGACTGGGTGAAGCAGGCGCGACTGTCTATATTACTGGTCGCAGTCTTAACACCTCCCAGGATGATATTTCAGGCAGTCTCATAGAGACGCAAGCACTTGTCGAATCAGTTGGTGGCGTTTGTATCCCGATCCAAGTAGACCATAGCGATGACGAGCAAGTGCGTTTGCTGTTCCAGCGCATCCAAAATGAGCAGGGAAAGCTTGACCTGCTAGTGAATAATGCTTACGCAGCAGTGCAAGCGTTAAAGAATAGTTACGGAAAACCATTCTGGGAATGCGACCTCAGCTTATGGGATAAATGCAATAACGTCGGTCTTCGCAGCCATTACATCGCCAGCGTATATGCCGCTCAAATGATGACCCAGCGCCAGCAAGGACTGATTTGCACCATCTCCTCGTGGGGGGGACTATCGTATATTTTCGGGGTTGCCTACGGGGCGGGCAAGTCCGGGTGCGATCGCTTAGCTGCTGATATGGCAATTGAGCTACAGCCTTATAATGTAGCCTCTCTCGCGATTTGGCCTGGAATTGTAGGAACCGAACATATCTCCCTGTTGGCAAATGAAATGAATGCAAGCAATGTGCATGACCAAGGCAGCGCCGCGATTAGAGAGCGTTATAACTGGGAAACGCCCTTACTGACGGGGCGTGCGATCGCAGCTTTAGCCGCAGACTCGACGGTGATGCATCGCACAGGTCGGGTGCAAATTGTAGCAGAACTGGCACAAGAATATGGATTGGTAGACCAAAATGGCGAAAGTCCTGTCTCGTTACGCTCTCTCCGTTTCCTGCTCCCCTCTGCCTTACCAGGACTGAGAAAATATGCCCGATTCGTACCCGATCTTAAGATACCTTGGTCGCTGTTACTTTTAACAATACTCAGGTCGCCTAAAATTTGAGCTGCCACCCAAGCGAATATGACCAAATTACAAAATGCAATAGTACTAATTACAGGTGCTGCGGGAGGATTCGGACAGGAACTCACCCGACAATTATTGATGGCAGGTAGCCGATTAATCCTGACCGATTTAGAGCTAGATATCCTAGAAAAACGGGCTGAAACGATCCAATATCAAGTCAAAACTGGTGAAATAGTCGCTTGCATCGCCGCCGATCTGTCTTCTCTAGAAGGCTGTCAAACCCTTTACCAGCAGGTAAAAGCCTTGGGTATCCCCGTCGATGTTTTAATTAACAATGCTGGGATCGGTTTGTTCGGACGCATGGATGAAGTTCCTTTGGCAAAATGGGAACAGTTGATGCAAGTAAACCTCCTGACTCCAATGCGATTAAGCGCCCTGTTTGCAGCTGATATGATTGCCCGTAAAAAAGGCCATATTGTCAATATTTCATCCCTCGCCGGGTGGATAGCACCAGCGGGGATGGCGCATTATAGTGCGAGTAAATTTGGCTTGCGGGGCTTTAGTGAAGGGCTATTAAATGAAGTCAAAGCTTATAATGTTAAAGTGACGGCTGTTTATCCTTTTTTCAGCCGTACACCAATTTTGCAATCTGAAAGTTATGGTACTTTAGCTGATGGGTTAGAGGGTATTCCAGAACGGTGGGTAACTGACCCGGCGGCAGTGATGCGCCAGACTATTAAAGGAATTATACAGGATCGCGCCGAGGTATTTCCCGATGCGATCGCTCAAATCACCCAGGTGCTAAAACGCTATTTCCCGCGTTTGATCGACTGGAGGCTAAAATAATGATCCAAGCTCATACCAACAAATATTTAATTATAGGGGCAGGATTTGTCGGGTTAGGCATGGCGCAAGCGCTGCAAGCGGCTGGAATGCCCTACGATCAAGTAGATGCGAGCGATAATATTGGCGGCAATTGGTATCACGGCGTGTATGAAACTGCACATATAATTTCATCCCGCCAAGTCACCCAATTTACTCATTTTCCCATGCCAGATAATTATCCCGACTTCCCCAGCGCTCAACAAATGCGGGATTATCTTAACAGCTTTGCCGACCATTTTGATTTGCGTCAGCACATTCAACTAAATTCCACGGTTACCTATGTGCGACCGATTGAAAATAACCTCTGGGAAGTTACTTTTAAAAATGGGGAACAGCGGATTTACAAAGGAGTTTTGCTATGTAACGGTCATCACTGGTGCAAGCGGTTTCCCCAATTCGAGGGAGAGTTTAAAGGAAAGATTATCCACTCAAAAGATTACAAAGGTCCCGCTCAATTGTTGGGTAAACGAGTGCTGGTGATTGGGGGTGGAAATTCCGCCTGTGATATTGCGGCAGAAGCTGCACGAGTCGGAAGTAAAAGCGTTTTAAGCTGGCGGGAATCAGTTTGGTTAATTCCTAAGACATTTGCCGGAGTTCCCATCGTAGATTTAATTCAATGGTGGATGCCAGAATCCTTGCAGCGATTAATGGCTTATAGCATTATCCGCCTGACTTTTGGCAAGCACGAAAGTTATGGATTATCTAAACCCAAGCATCGCATTTTTGAGAAACACCCAACCTTAAATAATGAAGTGCCTTACTATATCAAACATGGTCGGATTATTCCTAAACCTGCCGTGAGGCGACTGGCGGGTTCTCAGGTGGAATTTGTCGATGGCACTTGTGAAGAATTTGACTTAATTGTTTGTGCCACAGGCTATCACGTTGCTTATCCGTTTTTGCCGCCAGAACTTCAGCGAGTTGAAGGTTCGTTCGTCAAGTGTTATGCGGGGGCATTTTTAGAAGATTACAAGGGATTATATTACATTGGTTGGGGTCAGGCGCGCGGGGGCGTCGGGTCTTTAATTTCTGCTTATGGCCCCATTTTTACGCGCTTTCTACGATTGCAACATGAGATTAAAATACCGATGGGTTTAGTTTTCAAAACGATGGGACAAAAGTTACCTTCTAATCATTTATCCGACCCCCAAGTAACATTTCGGCAGTTAAAATTGACTCACTGGCTGTTTAATTGGATTGCTAAAAGAGCCTATAATATTGATGCTCAATATTCTGATTGGACAAATCGTCCCCTACCAGGTTTACCCGTCCCTCAAACTAATGAACCAATCAAAATGTATTGATATAGCGGGAAAGCGACTTGATCGAATACAGTAGGGGCGGGTTTAACGAAATATCTCATGGAACCACGAATTTATTGGTAAAACCCGCCCCTACAACAGGTGTACTCAACCAAGTTGCTTTCCCGCTATATAGCGGGAAAACAGGCGCATGAGGTACACCGACAGCAGTGTGCGGGCTGCCA
>DNGG01000262.1:0-148 GCA_003486675.1 Cyanobacteria bacterium UBA11372 | reverse complement strand
GTGCCTGGAGTGGTTCGTTTAAATAGATATTCTTCTAGCATCGCATAGGCTATATCAGTAGCAGAAGTAGCAAAGCGAACCAACACCAAATCAAAAATACCGATAATACGACATCCAGCAAATAGCCCTTAATTAAAACTCAGAGCGT
>DNGG01000263.1:3761-8809 GCA_003486675.1 Cyanobacteria bacterium UBA11372 | reverse complement strand
TCCAAAAACAGATCCGACTCCCCGACTACCCGACTTTCTTTCTCCAGAATGCGATCGCACCGATAACGACATCCTAGAATTAGTGCTAGTCACGGCAGAAGGGGAAGTAATTAGGCATCGAGTTGAGGGAGTGACGCGATCGCAGATAATAGCCGTAGCTAGGAAATTACAAACTGAAGTCACCGATCCGACAAAAGTTTACACGACCAGCTATTTAGCCACAGCACAGCAACTTTATCGATGGCTGATTGCACCATTAGAAGCCGAGTTGCAAGCGCGAGGGATAGAGAATATTGTTTTTATCCCAGATATTGGTTTGCGATCTATACCAATCGCTGCCCTCCATGATGGTCAGAAGTTTATTGTAGAGGAATACAGCGTTTCTCTCATGCCCAGTTTCAGCTTAACAAATCCCAGCTACGTAAACCTGAAAAACGCCTTTGTACTGGCAATGGGTGCATCGCAATTTACTAACTTATCTCCCTTACCAGCCGTTCCTGTAGAATTGAATACGATTACACCGCAACTGTGGCCTGGAAACACTTTTCTCAACCAAGCTTTCACTGTAGATAATCTCAAATTGCAACGAGATCAAAAATCTTTTAGCATCGTACACCTCGCAACCCATGCCGAATTTCGGCCTGGAAAACCGAGCAATTCTTACATTCAATTTTGGGATACCCAACTGCGATTAGACGAAGTAAAATCCATGAAATGGAATGACCCTCCCGTCGATTTATTAGTGTTAAGTGCCTGTCGCACGGCGATAGGAGATGAAGAAGTAGAATTGGGATTTGCCGGACTCGCGGTGCAGACGGGAGCGCAGTCAGCACTAGCCAGTTTATGGTATGTGTCAGATGAAGGCACTTTAGGATTAATGACAGAATTTTACGAACAGTTAAAAACGGCTCCGATTCGCGCAGAAGCACTGAGACAAGCACAACTTGCCATGATTCGGAAAGAGGTTTATTTAGAGGTAGGAAAGTTATATGGCCCTGGAACATGGGGCATTCCTTTGCCAGCACAGTTGCGTAGGTTGGGGGATAAAGAGTTATCTCATCCCTACTATTGGTCGGCTTTTACTATGATTGGAAATCCTTGGTGATTGGTAATTGGTGATTGGTAATTGGTAATTGGTAATTGCTAATTGCTAATTGGACGCTGCCAGTAAATGTAGGGTGCGTTAGTGTTAACGTAACGCACCAACAAGGGTAGTTATACCATGTCCTTAAGTATCGGAGGAGTATAGTTAATATTGTTGTAGGGGCGGGTTGTACCAACAATCTTTGCCACCAACAGATAACTTAAATAAACCCGCCCCCCGCGTACCATCCCGAAGCAACCGGACATGATATTACAACGGATATTCTCGTTGGTGGTGGTTGAACCACCAAAACGAGATCCGGGAGGTTCTACCTCCGGTGGTGCAAGATATGAGTCCATATAAATTAAAAGGCAAGATCGCTCATACTATAAGGTAGACACCTTCGAGCATAGGAGCCGTCTATGTTGCTACAAGAAGTCAAAGAGCAGATCTTCAAACTGCCACCGAGCGATCGCCTTGCACTGGTCACTGCGATCGTTGAGTAGCTGCAAGATACGCCAGTTTCCGCGTCTGAGCGTTCTGGCGCAATTCGACGGATGCGAGGCTTGTTAAAAACAGACCAACCTGCACCGACAGATGAAGAAGTGGCTGCGATGTTGGAACAGCGGCGGACGGAGAAGTATCTTTAGTGAGAGTTTTAATTGATACAAATAAGGCAGGCGAGACGCCTACCCCACAAGAGTTTTTGGAGAGGTCTATTTAATCTTTGAAAATTTCTACTCTTGTACTACAACACTCCCAGCGATAGGCTGCTTAAGTTTTTCCGGGTCTAAGTCATCACCTTCAATACCTTTCAATTTCAACAGGTTAATCCACTCATCAGTGAGTTTAGTATTCGTGGGCTGAGAGATACGAAGCTTGGTTAGATTGTCTAGAGCGTCGTACCAAATGAGATGGTTAGTATAGACCTTGTACTCCGGTTCTGTTGCTGCTTTCAAATCCCCCTCAAGTTCGGGGGTCGGCTTAACTCTTTGCACCCATCCTTGAACTAATTCTGGTGGTTTTGATGAAGCATCAGAAGCAGATGATTCTTGCGGTTTACAGTAGAGTCGGAAAAACCAAACATATTCTTTGTCAATCTCTAAAGGTGCTTTCGTGGAGGGAATTTTAAAGCTAACCAACCCTGGCGTTCCAGGCAATGTGAAAGGAATGGTCAATGTCTCTTGCTCTCCTTTTTTTTGTAAGACAAATTCTCCAGAGGATACTTGTTGGGAAGAATAAGGAACGTAAAACCAAAAAGTAGGACGCTCGGCGACTGTTTGTCCCCAGTTAGTAATAGGAATCAAGGCTGTGAGTGGGGTTGTACCTGAGCAGGGGCCACGGCTTCCTGTTCCGATTCTACTACCTGAACTTGGCCTCCCGGCCCTTGAAAAGTCAGGTTTCTGTTTTGCCTGCTGCGATCGCTGCATGGAAAAGTTGTTAATGGGTCGGTCAAATTGCGCCCGAACTTGTGACGGATAGCTGGTGAAACTAACAAATGCCCAGGTGATTGTACAAACCGATATTATTGGCGATCGCAATAATTTCATAACTCAAATCTCCTAAATTTCCAGATGCTTAGAAACCGGCTTTCTCGGCTGCCACGAGTAAGCCATCACACCGATACCAATGACTAAAGCCAAAACCGATGGAACCAATGGCATCCAACCCCCTTTTAGCAATAGAACAAAGCAGAGTCCGCCTAAGATAAGAATTGCTGCAATGCCAGCAATTACTAAACGGAATGATGACCGAATGTATCCAGTTAATATTCCCACTAAAGACCAACTCCAAACCCAAATAATTTCGCCCCAATCTGGCAACCACCACAACAAAGGACGGCGATCTAAAACTGCACTGAGGATTTGACTAACCATATGTGCTTGAATAATTACCCCCGGCATTTCTTGCGACGCTTGACCTGCTGTGTAAGGTGTGGAGAAATAATCTTTAAAGCTGGGGGCAGTTGTACCAATTAAAACAATGCGATTTTTGACCAGATTGGGCAGTTCAGATGCCATGCGATCGCTCAAAATTTCACTCAGCGTAACTTGCTTAGCAACTACTTGAGCAGCACGGTAATTCAGCATTATTTGATAACCCCGCGCATCGATGTTTTGATAGCCACCTGCATCGGTTTCTAGCTTCTTCAAAGTTACGCTACCTATTTGCAAGTCTTCTTCTGGCGATTGCTGAAATTTAATTCCTTTTGCAGCTAGATAAGTTTCTGCTACTCGAAAGCTAAAGGATGTATCTGTGGCACAAAAAGAGTTGGGGTCAACAGCCATCCCCAATAATTGGCGACGAATTACTTTATCGGGGTCAATTGGAGTGTCATTAAAACTCAAGCGAGATGAGGGCATTCCAGGTGGTTGTTTGGTACCGAGGTGTTCGTTGGTTCCACCGACTTGGCATACAGCAATGAAGCGCTGATTTTGCTGAAAATGAGTGGCTAAATTTTTATATTTTTGCTCTACAGGAAAATCGCGATAAATATCCAATCCAATAACTTGCGGTTGATGCGATTGTAATTTATCTAATAGTTTCGCCAGCGAACGATCTGATATTGATGCACTTCGCCTTTCCTGCGAATTTTGATTTTGTACATCTTTTTCTGTGACGGTTACTATCAACAGACGCGGATCGGGTTTTTCTTTGGATCGCCAACTCATTAGATAATCAAAAGCTGACAATTCTAATGTTTGTAAACCTCCCAAATGGCGCACTCCGATAACCGATACAGTTACTAATATACTTGCTAGCAATATCGTTTTAATTTGCGTCGAGATCGGTAAGCTGTTTTCCCATCCCCGCAAGGTTTGCCAACTAATCGCTTCTGTAGCGGGATTCTGACAAATCACGGGTAACCAAGTTGCGCAAGGATATGTTTTTTCTAGTTTTTGCAATCTTTCTCTTGCTTCTCGCACTGAGGTATATAAAGATTGTTCTTCTAAAAAGAATGCAGCCAAAAAATACTTTAAAAAAGCATGAGCGATCGCATCCGGTACGGGTTCTCGCATAGCGATCGCTTGCGGTATATGCAACTCTTCTAAAGATTTGACTAAACCCAATCCATCGCATGAGTTAAAAATTGCCAGTTGCAAACCGCGATTGATGGCTTTTTTCAGCGCGTTCTTTAATCGATCGAGGGTTAAACTATCAGTGCGATTAAGCTGAATTAAACCTTGTTCTTTGCTGGAACTATGTCCGGCAAAAAACAGGATATCCCAATCTTGCCGCAGTCGGTCATCTAATTCTTCTGGTTGCGGTTCGACTAAAAATTCTGTTTCTACTCTCTGGGATAATTGTGACAGAAACATCCGGTCTTGTTCTAGGTCAATTCCCGTGCGATCGCCAAACACTGCTAATACTCTAACTTTATTCTTATATCTTCTTCTCAGCCAGCGGTTTGGTTGTTTATATTCTGGCGCGCTTAAGGCTATTTCTGCTTGAGGATAATCTTCAAAAAACTTCCACAAATGCCAGGGAATTCGCCGCAATAATTCATCATCGGTTTCAATAATAAATCTAATTTCTTCATCCGGGTCTAATTGCGTTCGCAATCGCTGCTCGATTTTGCGAAACGATTCGGAATTTAGCCAATCATTGATTTTATTTGACAACTGTTGGCATAAATCTTTGAACTCGATTTGAGAAACATTGGTAACATCTGTTACCTCAATTTCAATCCGGGGAGATAACCGACAATAGATCGCTTCGTAAAGCAACTGCCAAGATCTGTAGAGTTTAGCAATTTCTGGGGATGGGGGTAAGCAACCCATACACCTCATCGGCAAGCGATACGGCTGACGGCACACTTCGCGATCGCTATAATTCCAAACCTGAGCGCTAACGGCAGGAAAGCCTTTGTACAAGTCACCATTTGCTAAGTTTAGGACGACTAATCTACTCATGGGATGCACAATTTTTAGCGTTAACGCGGTGGTAATTGGTAATTGGTAAT
>DNGG01000263.1:3286-3487 GCA_003486675.1 Cyanobacteria bacterium UBA11372 | reverse complement strand
TTGGTAATTGGTAATTGGTGGTGTAATGGTGGCAATTACTCATTATCCATTACGAGCGTCGTTGCATGTAACTAGCAACTTACTTAATTGTACACTAATAGTCTCCCCATTTCAAGACATTTATATGACAAAATTTTCGGTTACACTTGCCTCGCCAAAGGTTAATTGAATGCCAAAACTTTCTCCGGGTAAACCCCGAAA
>DNGG01000263.1:0-3089 GCA_003486675.1 Cyanobacteria bacterium UBA11372 | reverse complement strand
CTTTCTCCGGGTAAACCCCGAAATCGTTTGAGTTGAATGTAATTATCCACACTGCGAGATTCAACTTCTTGCATAATTTCTCCCGATTCTGAAAGCATACTGAGCTTTAGATTAGGCGGTAGATAAGTTTCTCCCTCCATTGGATGAAGCTGCACTAAAATTCCCACTTTTTCTTCGGTTTCTGGTGTAATTGCTACCAACAATGCTAGAGAGCGATTTCCCAGTTGCAATCCTAAGTCCATCAGCTTGGCTCGCTTAATACTAAAATTGCTTCTGAGACTAAAGGCTAAATTCTGTTGTTCTGAGCCTAGAATTGTTTCAATCGATTGCCAACCGATCTCAAAGATATTTTGTAACCATTGGCTCAAGTGGATTTTAGATTTAGGCTCGTTCCCAGGTTCCTGCGTGGGAATGTAGATTTTAGATTGGGATGTTTTTGCGGTTAGATGTGCTAGTAAATCTTCGAGCGATCGCAACTGTTCCACCCCTAATTCACCCGCCCCCGTAGTTTCGCTAAATCCCAGCAAAGTCGCCATTTGCAGCGATTCGTCAAGCTGTACCAAAACATACCCAATCCGATCTGACCAAGCTTCTGGCGGTATGTTAATAACCTGCATTTTTGGTAACAGAGGACGACATTCTAATAACCCTAGATGAGGAATTTCCAAATCGGCAACATCAGCCAGTATTTGTCTAATTGAATTACTACTATAACTCGCTTCCCAATTGGTTTTAATTCCCATGCAGTTCAGGTAAAAATTCACTGCATACACCGCTAAAGTATTCAAATAAACTTGTTTGGCTTTCTGAGCATCGCTTTGCTGTCTCCAAAACTGTTTGGCTATAGCGTGAGCAGTGGAGCCAAGGGGAAGAGTAAAGGTTAAAGTTTCTGAGGAGTTTTTCATTGTACTCTGGCTCTGGAAATTAAATATCTGTACAATATTCTTTGATTTTTGCCGAAAATTTGTTGAGACAACGGTCGTAAAACCTACTTACAGTTGAAAGTTTAATATCAAATTCGGCGGCAATTTCTTTCCAAGATTTTCCTAAAAGCCTTCGCCTTGCTAATGCTTGAAAATTGGCTCTTGGATGATTTTCTATATGTTCGTTTTTGAAAATGTTCTCCGAGTCTAACTCGATGCACTGTTTAATCATGTCGGTTAAGCATGGGTTAGATTCAGGTGGAGCAATTTGATCTAAATCGGATAAGCTCATTCTTTGCATGTCTTGTTTGTCCATAATCTTGGGAATGGCTTCTTTAAAAAATCGCCGTTCTAGCAAAACATTTACCCATGCCATCACCTCACCGCGCTCAGGGTTATATTTGTCAATGTTTTGGCAAATATAAAGCAATAATTCTTGAACTGCTTCATCGTAAATATCGTCATAAATGCCTGAAAATTGCCCAGATTGTGGACGACAAAGCCTGCCAGAACTTAAAATTACATTCACCAATTGCCGCAGAGCTAGCTGTCTTAAAAGCGTCAGCGGTGGCTGTTGTTGAGCGGCTAGCGCTAATTGTTTAAGCTGCTCATTTAGTTGAACATTCATTGACAACCCTGAATTTATCAGCTTCTATCTCTATCTCGGAGTTTATTGGCGATTTTTCTGCCAAACCCGATCTTTTGTTACAAAACTTTACTTGCAAGCGATCGCAGCAAATTGCTTTTCTTGTGAAGCAAAGCCTTAAGGCGAAGGACAGCGGTGTGCGGGCAGCAAAAATGGCAGCCCGCACACTGCTGTCGGTGTACCTCATGCGCCTGTTTTCCCGCTATATAGCGGGAAAGCAACTTGGTTGAGTACACCTGTTGTAGGGGCGGGTTTTACCAATAAATTCGTGGTTCCATGAGATATTTCGTTAAACCCGCCCCTACTGTATTCGATCAAGTCGCTTTCCCGCTATAACTAGCCGTTGCCGGGGAATGATACCTTGTTAAGTTTTGTAAGCGTTTGCATAATTCTTGGGCTTTTGAGTCCGAGTAATTAATACAGGAGCAATATCAAGTCAAATCTGACGCACGACTCACCTATCACCTTTGTTTATTGCTGGGATCTCTAGTTCGTTTCTGGACTATTTTTCTTAGAAACTTTGGTGTTTGCGTAAGTCCTGAAGTGTTAAATCAACGAATTCTTAAGAAGTAGAGGTCACTGATGTACGTCCCTACTAATTTTTCTCAAGCATTCGCGCAAATACAACATCATAGCTTTCTGGAAAAGCTCTTAAAACCCCTGGTTCAGTGGCTAGATGGGATTGAGGTGCATAACCCTCAACTGCCACGGTGGTTGTGCAAAATTATCCCGAATCAATGTCCGTTTGCCAGAGATATCCAGCTATTTGGGCAGACACTTTTCCACATTCCGCCCTTGTGCAAGCTAAATCCTCTCTAGCACAGTTTGATGGCTTGGCGCTGCCGCGCTTTGATTTTATTGGCTGACTGTGGCGAAGATGTCACAAAATACTGGTGAAAATCGCCAATTATCAGCTGGCAAAACAGAGAAATAAATTTGGCATTTGGGTAATTAGAGGAAAAAATAGTGAAAAAAATTTTAGTGGTCGAAGATAAAGCCGAAACCAGAAACTTTTTTCTGGAATCGCTTAAATTTTCGGGTTTCGACACCATAGGTGCTGAAAACAACCAGAGCGCTATTGAACGGGTACAAGAAGAGTTACCCGATTTAATCATCAGCGAAACTATCACGCCGAAACTCGATGGTTACGGCGTCCTATCTACGCTGCGGCAAAACCCGATTACTGCGATAATTCCCTTTATTTTTGTCACGGCGCGAAAAACTTGGACTGACATTCGTTTTGGCATGGAGTTGGGAGCAGATGACTATCTGACGAAACCCTGTACGATAGAGGAATTATTGAGAGCGATCGCCACCCGACTGGAAAAACAATCAACCCTGAAGCAGTGGTATGGCGTAGAACACCAAAAAACCTCAGAAAAATCTACCTCTGCACCAGCGGAAGTTAACCAGTTAATTCATCCTGCTGACTCGCCAATGGGTGAGGTTTTCAAATTCATCGAAGCCAATTATCAGCAACCCATTACTTTAACTGAAGTCGCCCAAGCCGTTGGTTACGC
>DNGG01000264.1:4144-5712 GCA_003486675.1 Cyanobacteria bacterium UBA11372 | reverse complement strand
GGTGCCGCCGCCGATCCCGTACCCTTCCCCGCAGAATTGAAGGAACAAGAACAAGAAGCGCGGCGGGAAATGTTGGAAGAATTAGCCAACTTTGACGACCACCTGTTGGAAGAACTCCTAGAAGAAATTAATCCACCCGAAGAAGAGATTCTGCGCGACTTAAAGATGGAATTAGGCGCAGATTTAATCGTTCCAGTATTCTTTGGCGTCGCCGAAAAAGATTTTGGCATCCGCCCGCTTTTAGAAGCACTATTGAGAGAAGCACCAGAACCAGAAACAACAGCCCAAAAACGGGGAATTAACCTCAAAAACGATACCCCCGTCGCTCAAGTTCTCAAAACATACTTTACCCCCCAAGGCGGCAAACTTTCCCTCGTGCGAGTTTGGCAAGGTAACTTAACCGATGGCACGGTGCTTAACGGCGTGCGTGCGGGTGGTTTATATCGCCTCATGGGACAACAACAAATTACCCTGCAACAAGCCCAAGCGGGTGAAATTGTGGCGATAGGACGCATGGAAGGAATTAAAACCCGCGATACTTTAGCCACGAATCAAGCAAAAGAATTGCCCAAAGCCGAGCAATTAATACCCGTTTACGCTTTAGCAATTACCGCAGAAAAGCGCAACGATGAAGTGAAAATTAGCGGCGCTTTAGCCAAGTTAATTGAAGAAGATCCATCTTTAACTTGGGAACAACATGGCGACACCCGCGAAGTCATTTTGTGGGGACAAGGTGAAATACATTTGCAAGTAGCCTTAGACCGACTGCGGCGTAAATATAACCTGCCGATGAGTACCCACTTGCCCCACGTTGCCTACAAAGAAACGATTCGCAAACCAGCCAAGTCAATTCACGGACGCTACAAGCACCAAAGCGGCGGACACGGACAGTTTGGCGATGTTTATTTGGATATTCAACCTTTATCCCGTGGAGAAGGTTTCAATTTCAAAGAAACAATAGTCGGCGGAGTGGTTCCACGGCAATATATTCCTGGCGTGGAAGTCGGCGTGCGGGAGTTTTTGGCACATGGGCCGTTAGGTTTCCCCGTCGTAGATGTGGCGGTGACGCTAACGAATGGTTCGTATCATACGGTGGATAGTTCGGAACAAGCGTTTAAACAAGCAGCGCGTTTGGCGATGCAAGAAGGGATGCCAAAATGCGAACCTACGCTGTTAGAACCGATTACCGCCGTTGAAGTGACAAGTCCGCAGGAATATACCTCCAAAGTGATGCAATTGCTAACAGGACGGCGGGGGCAAATATTAGGTTATGAAGGTCGTTCCGATTGGAAAGGTTGGGACAAGATTTCTGCCTATTTACCGCAAGCCGAAATGCAAGGATTTATTGTGGAATTGCGGAGTTTGACAATGGGCGTTGGTTCCTTTAATTGGAAGTTCGACCATTTGCAAGAAGTGCCGGATAAAGTAGCTGAAAAAGTGCTAGCAACACCTAGCAACGGTAACAGCAAGAGCAACGGCAACGGCAAATAACCCCGCACCTCGTTACCAGGCTCCGGCCTGGTAACGCACTCGCTGAGGCTCCTGCCTCATATCATGTCCGGTCGATT
>DNGG01000264.1:0-3876 GCA_003486675.1 Cyanobacteria bacterium UBA11372 | reverse complement strand
GAGATATCTCTGATGCCGTGTCCGTAGCCAGCGTGATTTGTGCGATCGCACGCCCCACAATCTTAAATGCGATCGCTACTTTCCCAATCTCCCTCAAACTACCGATCAAGATTTCGTCAGCCACTGACTAACATATTTGAGCAGTTGAGCGATCGCTTTCTGCTGAACAATCAACAACTCTTTGAGTAGCCGCATTTGTTCGGTGTTGGGCGGTCGATGAACCAAATCATCGACGAAATCTAGCAACGCAGAAGTGCGATCGCGAGACAGTGCTTCTTCTGTTGCTAGTACTTCTTGGCGGCGTTTCATTTCCCTCAGCCGATTATTTGATTGTTTAATCTTGTCCAGAGTTTCCTGATTCATCTTCTTTCTCGCGTTCTCTCTTGTCCTTCTCTAAATCTTCAACCTTTTTCTTCAGTCTATCAACTTCTTCCCTCAATTCTAAAATGGCATCGGTTGCCATTTCGCTAAAATCCGCCATTTCTTTGAGTGCTTCCGACACTGGATCTGGCTCTCGAGTGTTGCCATTTTTTCCCGACATATCAGTCCCCCACTGTTGCTAAGTTCAACTCTAGCCTTTTTAGAAACTGCCAAAACAGCTTTGTTATCTGTGATTCAGACAGGTTGGTCATTTCTGAGCTTCCCGAACTGCATTTCCAGGCTAGAGCCTGGAAACGAGTCCTTATATGATGTCCGTTGAATTGCCCATAATAAAAAAACCTCACCTCGTCGTTGCGTAGGGACACGGCATCCTAGATTTATCGGACAAACAGATAACGTTAATCGTGCCGTGTCCCGGCTTCTAATTATGGGTAATGACCGGACATGATATTAAATGTTACCGTCCAGATTTCTGAGTCGATGAATCGGTGGAATGTTGCTTGCGGTAACGAATGAGGATGGTCATCACCAAGTCGGTTTTGGCTAATGGCGTCAAGGGACTCCATTCATCAACTTGGGCAAATCCCATTGCGAAAAAATTCTTGATTTCTTCGTTTACTCCCTCGCGCGTACCGATTATCAGAAACCGGATCGGCTCCCGTTCTGGCATTTCTGACTCGGAAGAAGGACGCGCAGATCCGATAGCATCGGACAAAAACTCTTGTGCCATGATATTTTCTCCTGTTTTTTGGATTGGAAACCAAAAAATCTAGCCACCCCGCAGGCAGCGCAAAGCAGGGTGGCTACGGAGAATGTTAAAATTCTCTGTTAGCCTCCACACTGGTCGCACAGTTTGGGGGTCAAGCTGTCCATTGCCGCTTCCAACGGCATTGGGCAGCGTACTAGATTTTTGGGCGGACACGGGTTGCTGTCGTTGAACTGAAACAACCTTAAAGAGTGAGATTAGCCCGATTGGGGACAACTGTCAAGAAAATCGTTGATTTCGTTACGAAAGTTTAGGTTGTGGGCTGATCGCTCGAATTGCAACCAGTTTGAGCAATACAACATCATTGCCGGGACACGGCAGTCAAACTATTTTCGCTGACAATAAAAGTTACCGATGCCGTGTCCCTACATGGGGTGATTTGTGCGATCGCACCTCCATCGGTTTGTGGGGAGAGGTGTTTAGTTTCAGCCCCCTTGCGGGGATTTAGTTGGTTGAAAGCCCAGCAGCCCTTGACAATGCCCTAGATCCATGAGTGTTTCAGTCCCCTTGCGGGGATTTAGTTATTTGAAAGCCGATGCGGTTGTCGGCCCCCGGTGCAACACGATAGACGGGTTTCAGTCCCCTTGCGGGGATTTAGTTATTTGAAAGCATTACTGCAACTGCTGTATGACCGAGCGCCGCGCGGTTCAGTCCCCTTGCGGGGATGTAGTTAGTTGAAAGCAAATTCAAAGCGCCTCTAATCTTGATATTGCCAAGTTTCAGTCCCCTTGCGGGGATTTAGTTATTTGCAAGCATCCGGAGCCTGAAACCCCCACCCCCGAACAATCCCGCGTTTCAGTCCCCTTGCGGGGATTTAGTTAGTTGAAAGCTAATCGAAAGTCCATTTCAGTCTTCAGACTTTTCCTCACTCAATCGATCCGAAATACTGAAACTATTGATTTGTCAAGGTTCTGGCGTTTTCGTGAACTCCCTGGGATTTTCGCCCCCGCTTGGGTTTACGAAAAATTGTCGGTTTCTAAGATTTTACAATAAATGGGCGCGTCTGGGTGCATTGTTGCTGGAGGTAAAAATGGGATCGCACACCCCAAAATCAAGAATGCGATCGCTGGTAGTTATGCCGCGATCGCACTCACAAAGAAGGGTTTTGGATTTTAGCGATCGCTTTGACGGGCAAACGGTAGCAATACAACATTATTGTAGGGACACGGCAGCCGAAAAATTTTGAGCTAACGACAAAACTTACTTTAGCCTTAGTCCCTACCCGCCGTTGATTTGCCCCACCATAATCTTTGATTTGGTGGGGGAGGATGTCACAATAGTCATGCTTGACCTGACTTTTGATGTTTACTATGAATTACTTTCGCGCTGCTATTGAGGAGATGACTGGTTATACTCCTGGCGAACAACCTAAGCCGGGAACTCCGATTATTAAACTCAATACTAACGAAAATCCTTATCCGCCTTCGCCGGATGCGATCGCAGTCCTCCGCAATCTAGAGGGCGAGTGGTTGCGACGCTATCCCGATCCCTATGCTAAGTCATTTTGTCGCGCTGTTAGCGATGCCTTGGGCATTCCCGCAGATTGGATTATCGTTAGTAATGGCAGCGATGAATTACTCAACGTCATTGTGCGTTCGACGGCTGAGGGGAGCGATCGCACAGTCGTTTATCCGATGCCCACTTACGTACTGTATCGCACATTAGCGGCGATGCAACCTGCTAAAACTGTTGAAATTCCCTATCCTTCTGATTATTCCCTGCCGATTGATGCCATAGTTAAAGCGAATGGGGCTGTCACATTTATTGCCTCGCCGAATAGTCCATCGGGGCATTTAGTGCCGTTGGAGGACTTGCGATCGCTTGCCAGACAAGTTTCTGGAATTGTTGTCATCGATGAAGCTTATGTAGACTTTGCCGAATATTCAGCCTTACCTTTAGTGCAAGAATTTGAGAATGTAATTATTTTAAGAACCTTATCAAAAGGATATTCTTTAGCCGGATTGCGGATGGGATTTGGGGTAGCGAATCCTAAGTTATTGGCGGGATTATTTAAGGTGAAAGATAGTTATAATATTGATGCGATCGCTACCGCAGTCGGAACCGCCGCCATGCGCGACCAAGCTTATAAAAATGCCTGTGCCGAAAAGGTAAAAGCATCGCGGGCTAAATTGACAATTGAACTGAAAAATCTAGGCTTTACAGTCCTCGATTCCCAGGGAAATTTTGTTTTAGCAACGCCAACAGAAGCAAATGCCGAACAGTTATATCTTGGGTTAAAAGAACGGGGAATTTTATTGCGTTATTTCAAACAACCAAGATTAGAAGATAAACTGCGAATTACAGTTGGAACGGATGAACAGAATCAAACATTGCTCGAAGCGTTGGTTGGTTTGATCGGGTAAATAGAGATTGGTTAGGTATCTCCATAGCAGAGGTTATATCCTCCTAACAGATAACGTCGAATGCTAAAATACAAAGCAAACGGTGCGAGATCCCGCGATGAGCATTACCCTGACGCCAGAGCAAGAACAATTTATCCAAGCCAAACTTCTAACAGGTAAATACCGTAACGCACAAGAAGTGCTGGAAGTTGCACTACGGCTGCTCGATGAATATGAACAATCTGACATTGAATGGATTAACACCGTGCGCTCAAAAGTAGACGCTGCCATTGCCGCATCAGAAAACACCCCACCCATTGACGGAGAAACTTTCGTCAATCAAATCCTTGCTCGCTTCCAGTAGCTTTGTAGGTTGGGTTGAGCGGT
>DNGG01000265.1:4164-6096 GCA_003486675.1 Cyanobacteria bacterium UBA11372 | reverse complement strand
GCTTGCACTTGCGCCGCCGCATCGAGATATTTAGCTAGATTGCGCGCATCTGTAGTTGCTTGTTTGAGGGTATCTACAGTCGGATTTGTTGCTACGTCAACTTGCAAGGCGCTGATGTGAGAGTCGGGTAATTTTTCCAACTCTTTTACCAGCGGGGCGAGGTAGCGAGAAGGAATCGAACGATCTGCGGCTTTTTCTTTAACTTCATCGGGGATTAAATCGGAAGACATCGCCGTCCATTCATCCGTCAATTGTTTCACTTCTCGCCTGGTAATGCGATCGCCTTTTTGCGCCGCATCCGCTACCAATTGTTGAATTTCGGGGGAAGATTTAGCCGTTTCGACAAATGCGCGCTTGCTGAAATTCTTAATCGCCGTCGGATCTAAATGTCCCTCTTTCAACAAGGTATCGGCACTATTGGCGAGTTCGATTAAAGAATAAGCCTGACTTTTGCCAATTTCGCGGTTTTTCAGCCAATTGAGAAAGCCCGTACCCCTACCGTCGCCGGTTTTCTTCTCGCGATCGCGCACTGCCCGTAATATTTTCCCGCGCCAGATTTCTGTTTGCAAGTCAAAGCGATCGCACACCAGCCAAGCATTTTCCACCTGTTGCTGAAACAGATCGTCCGAAATTTGCTCGTCTTCCGGATCGGGTAAATGAAAGGTAAGATCGCCTAGCCCTTCGAGGGCAGATGCAAAACCGTTGCCAGACTTGGGAGATTGAACCATAGCAGCAGGGAGAACAGTGACACGCTACCCGTAGTATAGGGTATGGAATGTTCACCCTATTTGTAGAGTTTGTGTAGATTGTGATTATCGCATGTTTTGGGGAAGGGGGGAAGCGATCGCCTAGCCTCTCCGAATGTTATTATATCAACGTCACTGCCAATGCATAACACAGTAAACTGAATTAAGCCTATCTCTTTAATAATATTTAACTATTAGATTTGAGGATTGATAACTATGAAACTAGAAGATTATTTTGACTTTCTCAGTCCAGAAGATATTCGCGTTAAAGGAACTCGCATTGGCATCGAGCATATTCTTTACGAATACATTCATTGCGGCAAAGCTCCTGAAGCAATAGCCCAGCAGTTTCACACTGTGACGCTGGCTCAAGTTTATGCCACAATTCTTTACTATCTAGAAAATCAAGAATCTGTTGGAAAATATGTAGGAGATTGGTTAGAATACTGCCTCAAAGCTGAAGCAGAATATGATAAAAATCCATCGCCTTTTGCGATAAAACTACGTCAATTGAAAGCAGAAAAAGCAGCACAAAACCGGGTTGAGCAACTCCAGGCAGGCTCTCCCGTACCCAGGGTGATAAATTTATCTAATAATTTGTAGGTTGGGTTGAGCAATAGCGAAACCCAACGTTCTATGCTAATAAGTTGGGCCCTTGGAACGAAACCCAACCTACAACCTTTATGCACACAGCTTTTCACATGATTTATCAGATTTTATTATCACCTCAACTACGGGAGATCCCTTTTGAAAACGAATATAGAGACAGAATCGAGTATATTCCACTTTGATCCGCGCCTCAAGCTAATCCCACAACACCCGTATCCCGCAGAAACTCAAGAATGGCTGCATTCAACGCTTCTGGACTCCCCGCCGCAGCATCGTGACCGCAATTTGAGATAATCTTTAATCTGGAATTAGGTAAGCAGGCGTGCAATTTTTCGCCATTTTTAACGGAGAACCAATTATCTTGTTCTCCCCATAAAATCAGCGTTGGGAAAGTTATTTTTACTAAATTATTTTGAATTTTACTAATAATATTTTGCTCATTCTTAAGTAACCGCTCAATTTCCTTTGCCGATTGTTGTAACTCTTCGGCAAATTTAGTCACTCCATTGGGAAATTCAAGATACGGGTAACTCGCCCAGTAAACTTCTTCAAACGTCATTTCATCGGGATTGGCTAA
>DNGG01000265.1:1178-3987 GCA_003486675.1 Cyanobacteria bacterium UBA11372 | reverse complement strand
GTCATTTCATCGGGATTGGCTAAAACTTCCCGCCGTTCGATTGCTACTGCTGTCCAAACTAAGGGTGCAAATAATTTGGCCAATCGTAAGTTATCAACAATCCGCACTAAATCTAACGGTAAATCTGACAACAAACGCATCGCCCGATTTGGCAATCTTTCTGGAAAAATTGGGACGTTGATGACGATTAAGCTAGCGAATAATTCTGGATATTCTGCGGCAACTCCCAAAGATATCAATGCTCCCAAGGATTGACCAACAACGATCGCTGGTTCGTTGCATAAAGATTCAATTATGCGCTTTGTTTCGATAATTTGATGACCGATTTGTTCTGAATATTCGGGTTTTTCAGAAAAACCGTGTCCTTTGGCATCAAAACAAATGACGCGAAAATATTGCGAAAGCGGATCGATACTGTAACGCCAGTTGTAACTCCAACTGCCGATGCCGTGCATTAAAAATAAAGGTTTTCCCCTTCCTTTTTCCCCATAAGCAATTTGAACGGGATAGCCGCTGGCGTCGGTAATGGTTACAGTTTGACGACCTTTTGGGAATGTACTTTGCCACCAATCTTTGAGCATTGCTAATTGTTAATTGCTAATTGCTAATGGGTAATGGGTAATTGGTAATTGGTAATTGGTAATTGGGTGTTAGGTGCCTGTGGCAAGTTTGAACAGTTGGGTGAGGATGAAGACGCCGGTGAAGGAGATAGCGATCGCAATCAATATAACTCCACCTAAAAGCAGATAGACAAACCAGGTGTCTGTCTTTTGACGATTGTACGGCGATCGCATGTGCGCTTCCAGCAAAGCCATATTTTTGCTGTTGGCTTTCCAGGCGACATCGACCAAATCCCCTAACAGGGGTATCGTTCCTACGAGGGAGTCTAACAGAATATTCCACACCATTCGCACCAAAGTTGGTCGCGGTGCGCCTAGTTGCGCTGCTTGCAGTACGATGTAAGCTGAAAGAATGGCTCCCAGGGTATCTCCTCCGCCTGGAAGCAATCCTAAAAGCGGATCGATACCAACGCGGTAGTTTGTACCCGGAATCGCAACGGCATTATCGAGTAAATCGCTCAACTGGCGCAGGCGTCTTAAAACAATGGCTTTGGATTCATCGGCGGGATTGGACATCTGGTTTATTTCTCGCTAATTGGCAACTAGATTAGTTTACGGGTTCGGGTTGGCGCTGTACATCTACCAAGAAGTAATAAGTTGTCCTATACCTTTAGTTTGGAATAATTGTAGGTTGGGTTGAGGTAACGAAACCCAACCTACTTACTAAGAATACCTATTTAACGAACCACAGAGGAACAGAGTACGCAGAGGGAAGAGAAAAGAAGAGATAGGTAATCTTTGTTCTAGGGTTTCTTTCGCATGGATTCGCCGACGGTAACGTTTAACTGACCGCCAAATAACATTACTAAGGAACTTAAGTTTAGCCACAGCATTAATACAATAAAGGTGCCTACAGTGCCGTAGGCGGCGTTGTAATTGCCGAAATTGGTGACGTAAAGCCGAAATAAACTCGATAAGATCGCCCAAGATATTGCTGCTAAAATTGCTCCTGGTAGAATCGGGCTTCCTTTCTGCCAGCGACTGGGGCCGTAGCGGTAAATAAATGCAAAGGCAGAAGCGATGATAGCTAAACCGGCAGGCCAAGTCAAGAGTCGCCAAAGTTTCAACAGTTCTGATTGTAGATTGCCGCTTTGACTCGCTACCACCTGCACAATTAGGTCGCTGATAAACATTAAAAAGGCAGCGACAATTAATAGTAAAATTGTGCCAATGGTCAGGCCAATTGAAACTAACTTGGCTTTCCAAAAAGGTCGCCGCTGTTGTAGGGGGATTTGATGAATTTCATCCAGGGCAGCCATTGCCGCACTCTGCGCCCCGGAAGCCGTCCACAGGGCGACGATAAAGCTGAGGGAAAATAATCCTTGGTTTTGGCTTCTGCTGACGGTTTGGACAAAACCTTGAATTAAGAATAGCGCTTCGTGGGGAGCAACCTGGCTGACTTGATAGGCGATGTCTCTTACAGTCAAGCGTAAGGAGGCAAATAATCCAATTGCGGTCAGGAGCGCCAAAATTGTCGGAAATAACGATAACATGGCGTTGTATGCCATCTCAGCCGCTAGACCTGGTAACCTCTGTTCGCCCGCCCGTTGGAAGGCTAGCTTTAGGGTTGCCCAGTTTAGGTGGCGAAAGAAACGGATAAAACGAGGAAAGCGCATACTTTTATTTACGACTAAAGTTATCAACTAACAACTACAAAGATGAGTTACGACATCCAGCAGTGGATACTTGAAATTAAGTCGCTGCAACAACAATTAGCAGATATGCAGCGCGATCGCGACGCCGCTCTTGACAGTGCCGCCAACTGGCGTCAACTCTACAATACCGAAGCCCAGCAGCGTCGAGATGAAGCTGTGCGAAGTCAGCAAACTATAGAATCCCTAAAAGCTGAAATCCAGCAACTGCACCAGGAAGTTGCTGGTATCGAGAGGTTATCCTCACCAGATGCGATTTCTGCGTCTGTGGAACAGGTAGATAATGTTCAAGAATTACAAGCTAAATTAATCGAAGTTTTAATCGAACGCGATCGCATCGCCCAATCTTTAAAAGACGAACGCAAAGCCCACGCCCAAACGCGGGAAAAATTAACCACCGCTTTGGGGGATGCGGTGGATGTCCTCACCAGCGTTCAGCGCCGCGGTCATGCGCATACTGAGGAGGTGTCTATCGAAGAAAATCCTCCCGCCCCTACGCCGCTTCCAGCTGCCACTCAACCCGTTGCCGATTTACCC
>DNGG01000265.1:0-896 GCA_003486675.1 Cyanobacteria bacterium UBA11372 | reverse complement strand
GGCTCCACCCCGGTTTTAAACTGGTTTTGGCAGTGTTTAATCGCTGTATCTGGATCTTTGAGTCCATTTCCGGTGAGGACGCAAACTACTGTCGCCCCTGTCGGAACTTGGTCTTTGACTTTTAATAACCCGGCGACGGAAGCCGCAGAAGCTGGTTCGCAGAAAATGCCTTCTTGAGATGCCAATAGGCGATAAGCGTCTAAAATTTCGTCATCGGTAACGGCATTAAACCCGCCCTGACTTGCTTCTTTGGCGGCTACTGCTTTTTCCCAACTCGCCGGGTTACCGATGCGAATTGCCGTTGCTAGCGTTTCCGGGTGGGCGACGGGGATTCCGGTGACCAAGGGAGACGCCCCTGCGGCTTGAAATCCCATCATTCGGGGTAAGCGATCGCATTTTCCCGCTTGATGGTATTGACAAAACCCCATCCAATATGCTGTGATATTTCCGGCATTACCTACGGGGATGCAAAGCCAGTCCGGGGCATTGCCTAGAGCATCTACCACTTCAAAAGCCCCGGTTTTTTGACCTTCAAGTCGATAGGGATTTACTGAATTGACCAGGGTGACGGGATAAGTTTGTGCCATTTCGCAGACAATTTCCAGCGCCCGGTCAAAATTTCCTTTAATTGCCAGGACTTCTGCCCCGTAAAGTAAAGCTTGGGCTAACTTACCCAAAGCTACGTAGCCATCGGGAATTAACACAAACGCGCGCATTCCGCCCCGTCGCGCATAGGCAGCTGCCGACGCCGAAGTGTTGCCAGTACTGGCGCAGATGACTGCTTTTGCCCCTGCTTCCTTAGCTTTAGAAATTGCCATCGTCATCCCCCGGTCTTTGAAGCTGCCGGTGGGGTTAAGACCGTCGAATTTGACCAAAACGCGCACGGATCTGCCGAT
>DNGG01000656.1:20825-21485 GCA_003486675.1 Cyanobacteria bacterium UBA11372 | reverse complement strand
TACAAAATTGAATTCGGAGAAGTCGAAAAAGTCGAACGGGAACCGAATGGTCTTGTTACCTACATTCAGACGAAAGACTTTAAAGGACAAACGCGCTTAGAAACCGATTTTATTATCGATTCCACCGGACTCAATGCCAGCGTGCTGGAAACTCCGCTGCTGAAAGATATGGTGGAACATTATAACCTTCCCCTCAACCCTTGGAAGCGTTTTCTAGTAGGCAACGATTTTGAAATTGTGGATATGCAAAATCCCGCCCCATCACCGCCGAAAAAAAGATTCGCTTTGTTTCGTCCCAGTCGGAAAGTAGGCCGAATGTATGCCGCAGGGGTGATTACATTGGGTGGCCCGAATGCAGCAGTTGATAGCTTTTTAGGTTTGCAATATGTGGCTTTAGTTGCAGTTGATAGCCTTGCCGCAAAACGCGCCCCTGGATTGCATCGCTTAAATCCGATTAGTTCTTTGGCACAGTGGTTAAAATGGGCGATGAATCGATTGCCATAATATTATTGCCTCTGCCTCGTTCCTCGTTCCTTGGCTCCTGCCAAGGAACCCCAACACCGAGGCTCTGCCTCGCAGTTCCCCAGAGGCAGAGCCTCTGGTTTGCGTTCCCAGGTTGAACCTGGGAACGAGATAACGAGGCTCTGCCTCGCAGTTCCC
>DNGG01000656.1:2888-20479 GCA_003486675.1 Cyanobacteria bacterium UBA11372 | reverse complement strand
TCCCCAGAGGCAGAGCCTCTATTTGCGTTCCCAGGTTGAACCTGGGAACGAGATACGAGATAACGAGATAACGAGATAACTAATTAAATCGGAGATACAATGACACCTACTTTGTTTGGTCGCTGGCAAACTCGCTTGTTACTCCTCGCTACAGTAGGAGGACTCGTAACGCTACCTTTTTATTTGGGATATATTGGCTCTGGTGCAGGTTTACTTTATTTCCGGGTGTTGGGATATGTAGCACTTTTTGGCATTTTCTGGGATGTGCTGTATATTTATCTGCAAAAGTTCCGCTGGGATAGAGATTGGCCTGCTGCATTTCAACTTTTGGCGGGGATTTGGGAAGCGGTATTTATAATAAGTTTGGTCAAAACTATAGGGCTACCAGCAGTGCCGAAAGAGTTAACGATAGCAGGGTTTGCTTTTCACTACAGTTTAGTTTGGCTGGCAGTTTTTACCGCATCTCAAAGCATCATGCGAATTTTGTTTCCTTTCTGGCGTTTTCGCGGGGGACAGTGGCTTTAGGAATTTTAGATTTTAGATTTTGGATTTGAGATTTTGGATTTTGGATTTTGGATTTTCGATTGTAGGTTGGGCGACCCATTACCTTTGTTTCTTGCTGCGAACGCGAGTGCGTGCCAGAGGCATATCTCTAGTTACAAAGCGACGATTTTTGCCAAAAACCCGGTTTCTTTGCCTAAGTTTTAGGATTGTAGGTTGGGTTGAACGAACGAGAAACCCAACCTACATAAGTAGGTGAATATAAATAAACTGAACACAGGGCAGGCGGGACGCCCACCCCACAAGAAAAAATGTAGAGACGTTACATGTAACGTCTCTAGATTTTAAATGTAACGTCTCTAGATTTTAAATGTAACGTCTCTACTCTTGTGGGGTGGGCATTCTGCCCGCCCTATGCTTAGATAACTATTTTCACTTTATTTACCTGCACCTACTTAGCTTTCGGATTTTTATTCAAAAAGTAGGTGTAACAATCGCTATTTTTAAGTTTTTGCCAACCAATTTCTTGGGTTGTAATTGGTGCCCCGATCTGCTGGACAACGACCTTTGCACCTGTTTTTGCGATCGCCTTTAACACCTGTTTCCGAGTCATTGTATCGGAGCGCCAAAAGTCTTTGATTCTGGGAACTTGAGCCACAATTTTTACTCGCGCCAATCTTGCCCAATAGGCGTTTTGATCCGCGTCTCCAATCGCAGCGATCGCATCCCCCGATTTCACCCCTAACTGCTTCAAATCTTCCGCCACCTGCCAATAAATCGGCTTTACTACTACTCCTTTCTTTACTGTAACAACAGTATGGCTCAGAAGCTGGAAACCCATAGCGATCAGAGCAATCGTCATTAAGCCGATCAGTAGGCGTTTGGATGCTCGAGAATTCAGCAGATGTACGCTCGAAAATACACCTGCAAATACCAGCACGACAAATGGAGCAATGTAGCGAGGTGACCAAAAGGCAGCTGGCATATTGACTCCTAACAGATAAATTATCAGTCCTGTAACACCTGGGAGCCATAAAAACCAATTTGCTGCTAACTGCTGGAGTGAAGTGCGAACATTACCCCCTACGTACACCAAAAGGAAATATCCCAATATCAAACTGCCTAGAAATAGCTGGTAGTAATACGCTATATTTGCGTTTGATATTCGTAACTGTTGGCGTAGATTAAAGCTAAATTTTAAGCCGTCATACCAGTAAGAAGGATCGTACCAAGTGGGACTTGTGCCACCGACGGGGGTGCCAAATTCATAGGTGGCAGGTACAGCAAAAATTTGTCTTGTTGGATGTTTTGGGATTCCTGAATTCTCTTCTTTACCCTGCCAATGTTTGTCGCCTTTAACAGTTTTAGCTATTGTCCAAACATAATTAATTTTTCCAGTATCGCCAAACGTCAGACGACCTTTTGAAACAGAAAGTGCGGCGATAAAAGGCGCTACGACGATCGTAAAAGCAAGCAGTGCAGCCAGCAGACGTAAAACTGTTTGACGGCGCCACATCAACTGCGCGTGTTCTGGAACATTTTCTGGCTCAAAACAACTCACCACAACGCTTGCTCCCAAGAACACAAATGCCAGAGGAAACATCACTGATTTAGACAGATAGCCTAAACCGAGAACAATCCCAAATAAAAGGTAAGTCCTCCAGTTAGCGGTTCGGTTTTGCATTTGCAGCAGCAAACCACTAGCCAGATAAACACAGACTGTTGTCGCACAATCGGGTGCATCTAAATGAATCCCGATCCATTTCAAGGATACCCAGAGGAAAAGCGCATAGCCCATAATCAGCCAGATCCACTCAGGGATTTCGCGCGATCGCTTCCATTTTATCTGCTGGGTTTTCCGTTGATACTTAATCAGCTGTTGCAGAAAAAAATCAAAGCTGGCGAATGCAACTAAGAAGATGAAAAGATTGACAAGTTTAACCACAAAAAATTCCCAATAGGGCGGCGGTTGAAGAATAGCGATAAAAAATCCCAGTAACCAAGAATATAAAGGACTCCAATAGGCATTGATAGCCGTATGCCAATCGCCTCTCAGGTAAGCATCGCCAATATCCAAATATGAAACTGCATCTTCTGAGGATAAGCTGAACCGATACGCCCATGCTTGCACCAGTCCAACGAACACACCTAAAACCCAGAAGATTAGTTTTAATCCACTGGGTTGCCTAACCAGGAATTTAGCCAATTTCAACATTACACTTCATCCTCAAGTTTGATAACTCAGAGCTTACACCATTATCAACAAGCCTTGAAACCCTTGTTTCTTGACGAAGAAACGAGGGTTTTGATCCAGGGTGCAAGATCTGAGAGAACGAACAATGTATTTAGCTTAACTGATACAGGAATTACGCAAACACCAAAGTTTCTCTGAAAAATCGTTGAGCAAGGAAAACCGAGATCTACAAAGAAACTTTGGTGATGACCTCCTAGGGATATGCCAAGGGCTAGCTGCGCGTGAAGCGAAGCTACCCTTGCAGCGAATCGCACTGACAAAAAATAGCAGGAAAAGTCAGGTTGTACCCCTATCAGGAATGTGGGTGATATGATGTCCGCGCTCATTGCCCATAATAAAAAAACATCACTCTGTCGTTGCGTAGGGACACGGCATCATAGATATCTCGGATAAACAGAGAACTTTAATCGTGCCGTGTCCCGGCTTGTGATTATGGGTAATCTACCGGACATCATATGAGATGCGATCGCATCTAAAGGTGATATAACAATACCAGTCCGCCAATAACTATTTCAGATGATGAATAAGTCTCATCTGCTGCACTGGCTACTTAACGGTAGCGCCTTGTATTGTTTATTAGCCTCCCACTCCACGGCAGCGCAAATTGTCCCGGATGCAACGCTAAGAGTTAATTCCATCGTCACGCAACAGGGTAACGCGATCGCAATTGAGGGAGGAACGCAAGCAGGCGGCAACTTGTTCCACAGCTTTCGGGAGTTTTCCGTTCCCACTGGTAGCGAGGCGTTATTTAACAATAGGCTAGATGTTCAAAATATCTTCAGTCGGGTAACGGGTGGTTCAATTTCTAATATTGATGGGTTGATTCGGGCTAACGGTACGGCTAATTTATTTTTGCTCAATCCCAATGGAATTATTTTTGGCCCAAATGCGCGTTTGAATATCGGCGGCTCGTTTTTAGCAAGTACGGCAACTCGGTTAAACTTTGCCGATGGCACTTTTTTTAGCGCCGCAGCGGATCAAACTCAACCTTTGCTAACTATTAGCGTGCCGATTGGTTTGCAATACGGGGCAAATCCGGGGCGAATTCTGGTGCAAGGAAATGGTCAGGGAATCAGGTCAACGTCCGAACTCATCGATACTACTATTGGTCTGCGCGTACAGCCCAATCAAACTTTAGCTTTGGTTGGCGGTGATGTAGCGCTCGAAGGCGGAACGCTGAAAACAGCGGGAGGACGGATTGAATTAGGTAGCGTCGCAGGAACAGGATTAGTTAGTTTAACTTCCACAGACAAAGGCTTTGCTCTGAACTACGATAGCGTTCCAAATTTTGGAGATATTCAACTATCCCAACAGGCAACAGCCGATGCTAGCGGAGAAGGTGGCGGTGATATCCAAGTCCGAGGCAGGCGGGTAATACTCAAGGATGGTTCTCCAATTGAAGCAAGTACCCTGGGAGCGAAACCCGGAGGAACGTTGAGTGTCAACGCACAGGAGTCGGTAGAGATGGTTGGAATGTCAGCCAACGGTCAGTTTGTTAGCGGCTTATTCGCTCTTGTTTATCCAGGAAGCTCAGGCGCTGGGGGCAATATAACCGTCGAAACTAAGCGATTAACCATCCTTCCAGGTGCAGCTCGGATAGATACCAGTACATTTGGTCAGGGTGCGTCGGGAACGTTGAGAGTAACTGCTTCGGAATCAGTAGAAGTAATAGGCAGATCGGCAGACCTTAACTTTGCCAGCGGTATATTTAATTCAGTCCAGCCAGAAGCCACCGGCGCTGGGGGCAATTTAATTATTGAAACAGGGCGGTTAATCGTGCGGGGTGGGGCGCAGGTACTAGCTGGGGCTTTCGGCGAGGGACGGGGGGGAAATTTGACCGTAACGGCTACTGAGTCGGTGGAAGTGAGCGACCAAATTGCCGATGGTGTCTTTAGCGGCATATTTACTCAGACTGAAGCTGCGGCAACAGCGGGAAACTTGACGATTACTACTCCACAATTAACTGTTGGGAATGGGGCTGCGGTATCAGCTTCTTCTTTTGGTGGTACTGGTGCTGCTGGCAACTTGATGATTAATACAGCAAGGTTAATTGTTCGGGGTGGGGCGCAAGTAACAGCTGCTACTCAACCAGGAGGACTGGGAGGGCGTTTGACCGTGAATGCCTCGGAATTTGTAGAAGTGAGCGGAACTGGTTTTGGAGGCAGCAGCTTATTAACTACTTCGACTTTTGGTAACGCAGATGCTGGTGATTTGAGCATTGAGACGGGACGTTTAATTGTTCGGGATGGCGGACTGGTACAAGCTGCTACAACGGGTGCGGGTTCGGGGGGTACTTTGACGGTTAGGGCTAGGGAGTTAGTGGAACTAAGCGGCACATCGGCGGATGGTGGAGAGCGCAGCTCGTTGATTGCTGTAACGCAGGGTACGGGAGATGCTGGTGATGTGAGAATTGAAACCGATCGCTTGATTATTCGGGATACGGCTGGATTAAGTGTAAACAGTCGAGACTCAAGTTCGGGGGCTGCTGGCAATCTGATTGTAGAGGCGAGTTCGATCCTTCTAGACAATGGTTCGCTGCAAGCGCTAACCGCCGGGGGCGATCGCGGTAATATCCAAGTAACTTCCAACTCGTTACAGTTGCGCCGTGGTAGCAGGATTACCACTAATGCTACTGGTGAGGCTACGGGGGGCAATATTGCGATCGCTACAGGTACTTTAGCCGCTCTAGAAAATAGCGACATCAGCGCTAATTCCGAGCAAGCTTCAGGTGGTCGAGTTACGATCGACGCCCAAGGCATTTTTGGCACATCGTTTCGGCTTCCACCCATCCTCGATACTCCAGAAAGCGACATCACCGCTACTTCTCAACGCGGGGTTGAATTCAGCGGCATTGTAGAAATTAATACCCCCGATGTTGACCCTAGTTCCGGGTTAGTCGAATTACCGCAGGCAGTTGTCGATGTCGCTGCTTTAATCGATCGACGCTGTTCTGTGGGTTCGGAGCAAAGTAGATTTGTTGTTACTGGTCGCGGCGGCTTGCCTCCCAGTCTATCGGAAGCGATCGCCACTGATGCCATTGTGGTAGATTGGGTGACTCTTGGACAGGGGCGCGGGGACTTCGGAGCAGGGGAGCTTCAGAGCAGAGGCGCAGTTCAAGGACGCAGCGACGCAAACAGGAGAGACGCGGAGACACGAATTGGACTCCGATTGCAACCTGGTCCAATTATGAGCGCCCAATTCTATGATTTGGGCGAGGCTTCAAACTCTTGGGACAATCGTCCCCGCGTCCCCGCGTCCCCGCGTCCCCGCGTCTTCTTCGGTGAGCAGATTGTAGAAGCTACGGGATGGGTAAAAGGTGCTAATGGCGAGGTTATTCTTACGGCTACTGAGCCTGCTGTTACGCCCCATCATTCTTGGCAGAGGCCAACCTATTGTCCTTAACTTGACAAGATTGCAAAGATATGGTAATAAAGCAGCGTAGATTTTTCCGTAGAGTCCGACGCCTGCTGTTGCAGGTGCGGGTACTTATAGCAGATTGCAGCCGTATCTTATACGGCTTCGTTTGTATAGCGGCAGGATTAATGCTGCCGCTATACAAACAAAGCCAAAAGGCTTTTCCTCACTCATTTGCAATCCGCTGTATATATCGTCGAGGAACTGTTTTGTTGCTTTTAACTATGTTTTTGGGTACGGGAATATTGCCACCCACCAGAGCATATTTCGCTGCGGAAAATAGAATTATTCAAAGTTTATCTGATGGGGAAAAGTTGGTTCAACAAGGTAGAAACTTGTACGAAGCGGAAAGATTTTATGAAGCAGTTTTGTTGTTGCGACAGGCAGTCGAGGCTTTTGCTGCTAGTGGGGATGAACTAAGACAAGCGATCGCGTTGAGCAATTTATCTTTAGCTTATCAGCAACTCGGACAGTGGGAAAAAGCAGAAGATGCGATCGCTCAAAGTCTAAACTTATTAGAAACTGTAACATCTAACGAGCAAAAACAAATTCTCGCCCAAGCTTTAGATGTGAAAGGTCGCCTACAATTATCGCGGGGACAAGCTCAAGATGCTCTCATAACTTGGCAAAGAGCGGGTGAAATTTATGCCCAAATCAGCTCACCCATTGGAGTAATTAAAAGTCGCATCAATTCGGCTCAAGCTTTGCAAGCTTTGGGGCTTTATCGTCAAGCTCGCAATACTTTAACTGAAAGTATCGAACTGCTGCAAAATCAACCCAATTCCCTGCTCAAAGCTACAGCATTACGCAGTTTGGGTAACGTCTTGCGAGTGGTAGGGGATTTAGAAGCATCGCCACAAATTTTGCAACAAAGTTTGACAGTGGCTCAAGCGATAAAATCTTCACCAGCTCAAGCTGATATTCTAATTAGTTTGGGCAAAACCGCGAGGGCTAGTGGCGATATCAAAGCTGCATTAGAGTTCTACAAGCTTGCGGTTGATACTGGTACTTTACCAAGTATACAAGTGCAAGCAAAACTGCATCAATTGAGTTTATTGTTGGAAGATAAACAGCTAGATGCTGCCTTAACGTTATCGGAACAAATTCAATCTCAGATTGCTAATTTGCCGGAGAGTCGAACAGGGATTTATGCTCAAATTCAGTTGGCTGAGAGTTTAATAAAACTGGGAAAGGCAGCGGGTAAAATAGTTAACTATCAAGATATCGCTCAGCTTCTGGCTGGAGCGGTGCGACAAGCGAAAAATTTAGGCGATCGCCGAGTAGAATCCTATGCGTTAGGTATCTTGGGCGGGGTGTATGAAGAAACGCAGCAGTTGTCCGACGCGCTGCTGATGACGCAACAAGCTTTGTTCCTAGCTCAGACTATAGCAGCACAAGATATAGCTTATCGTTGGCAATGGCAGCTAGGACGCCTACTGAAGAAACAAGGAAATATTACGGGAGCGATCGCATCTTACACCAGCGCCGTCCAAACCCTGCAATCTCTGCGCTACGATTTAGTTGCCATCGATCCAAACGTTCAGTTTGAGTTTCGAGATCGAGTCGAACCTGTATATCGTCAATTAGTCGATTTACTGTTGCGAACTGAAGGAAACGTTGAGCCGAGTCAAGACAATCTCAAGCAAGCTCGTAACGCTATTGAAGCTCTGCAATTAGCCGAATTAGAAAACTTCTTTCGCGCGGCGTGTTTAGATGCCAAACCCGAACAAATTGACCGCATTGTTGAGCAAGACAATCCCACAACAGCAGCTATCTACCCGATTATTTTATCAGATAGATTAGAGATTATCCTCAAGTTACCCAGAGGGGAAAAACTGCACCGTTACGTAACATATCAATCTGAGAGCGAAGTTGAAACTACCTTGGAGGAATTAGAGCAATATTTAAGAGAACCGGATCGCACTGATGATGTGAAGAAATTGTCTCGAAAAGTTTATGGTTGGTTGATTCAATCCCTGGAAACAGAACTAGAAAAAAACAAGATAAAAACGCTAGTATTCGTCCTCGATGGTGAGTTGCGGAATATACCGATGGCAGTCCTTTATGACGGCGAAAAGTATCTAGTAGAAAAGTATGCGATCGCATTAGCACCAGGTTTGCAACTCGTTGACCCCAAACCGTTACAAAAAAACCGTTTAAATGCCTTAATGGCTGGCGTCAGCGAAAAACGTCAAATTGAAGGTAGAGAGTTTCCCAAACTCGAAAATGTCAGCCTAGAATTGCAACAAATTAAATCTGAAATACCTAAAAACGATGCCCTCTTAAATCAAACATTTACCAAAACAAACCTCGAAAATCAAATCAAAGAAAAAACATATTCAATTGTTCACATGGCAACTCACGGCAAGTTTAGTTCCAAAATCGAAGAAACTTATATTCTCACCTGGAATCAACTGCTGAAAGTTAGAGATTTGGATAATTTACTCCGAAATGATGCTAACAAATCCAACAAGATTGAATTACTCGTCCTGAGTGCGTGCGAAACAGCAAAAGGAGACAAACGAGCTGCATTAGGACTTGCTGGAATAGCCGTGCGAGCAGGCGCACGCAGTACGCTAGCAACATTATGGTCTATAGACGATAGTTCTACTGCCTTGGTGATGAGCGAATTTTACCGACAATTAACCCATTCCCAGCCAGAATCTGGAAACGAGGTAACGAAAGCTATTGCACTTCAACGCGCTCAAATTGCTCTGTGGAATCATAAAAATCAAGACTGGAAACGCCCGTATTTTTGGGCTGCTTATGTTTTGGTAGGAAATTGGCTTTGATTAGTATTTTATACCAAATCCGGGTTAACTACCCCCGTTATCCTCTTCTTCTTCTTTCTTCGTGTTCTTCGTGTCTTCGTGGTTCCCTAAAAATCCCTAAAATGCGGTAATAAACCCGGATTTAGTATCACAAAATATAAATGCTTGGGCAGGCGGGACGCCCACCCCACAAGAAAAAATGTAGAGACGTTACATGTAACTTCTCTACTCTTGTGGGATGGGCATCTTGCCCGTCCATTGCGAGGTGAGGTTTTTTATGATTGGCAATTCAACGGACATCATATAACGTCTCTACTCTTGTGGGATGGGCATCTTGCCCGTCCATTGCTATTTTTGCCTCCTATAATATTTATCTACGCGAAAGTATGACACTACCAACAATCGGTTCTCGACTAATTCCTTGCAAGTCAATTTCGCGCGATTTTAAAAGGTTATCCCAGTCATTATCAAGCGTAGTATTAGAGGGTTGAACGAGCCGAAGTTTGGCTAAATCATCTATAGCATCATACCAAATTAAATTAGCGGCATAAGCAGCATACTTTCGTGGTGTTGCTTGCTGCAATTGACTTTGAAGTGCCTTCGTTAGTTCAACTCGTTGCACCCACCCTTCAACAAAATTTGGAGCCGATGATTGCTGCGGTTCGCAATAAATTTTGAAGTACCAACGATACCATTTGTTAATCTCTAAAACTGGTTGTGTAGGCGGAATGCTGACGCTAACAAAACCTGGTTTTCCGGGTAATGTAAAACCAATTCTGTAAATATCTTTTCCTCCTTCTTCTTGCAATACAAACTCACCTTGTGGTGCTTCTTGGGCAGAATAGGGAACGTAAAACCAAAACGTAGGATGCTCTAAAACTGTTTTTCCCGAGTTATTAATGGGCGATAAAGCTGTCAATGGTGGCTCTTTAGATATGCAGGGGCTACGGCTTCCTCCTCCCGTGCGGCGACCAGATCTTCCGTCACCTGAAAAATCCGGTTTTTCCTGTGCGGTTTGTTTTGTTTGAAGAAGATTGTTAACTAATCCAGGAGAATTTGCCCAGATTGGTGCCGGATAAGTTATCAAATTAACCAATACCCAGGTAATAGGCATTATCGGGATACGAGGTAACTTCATCAAAGTAAAATTGCAATTTAAAGTTCCAGTACTTACTACAACTACTTCGCTTTAAATCCCGCAAAAATCACCACGCTACCGCTAGTAAATATTAAGGCTAATGCCGATGGGACGAGTGGTACCCAACCACCTTTGATTAAAATTACTAAGCACAGTCCATATAAAGTGCCAAGGGCGACGCCATTAATTAAGACCAAGGGTAGATGCGATTTGCCCGATCGCATATACCAACCTACTACGCCTCCCACCAAAGACCAACCCCAAATCCAAACAATTTCACCCCAAGCACACCACCACCAAATCAAAGGTCGTCCATCTAAAACAGCGCTAATAATCTGACTGGTCATGTGTGCCTGAATCATCACCCCTGGCATTTTATCTTGCCAATTTCCGGTGCTGTAAGGTGTAGGAAAATTATCTTTAAAACTTGGGGCTGTGGTGCCAATTAAAACAATGCGACCTTTAACTAAATTGGGTAGTTCAGCGTCAATTTTAATGCTCAAAATGTCCGTAAGACTTATTGTTCTTGCTATTGAACGAGAGCGGTAATTAAGTAACACTTGGTAACCCAGCGTATCTAATTCGTGGTAACCACCTGTATCCGGTTTCAGTTTCTTAAAAACAACATTACCAACCTGTAAATCCCCTTGCGGGGTTCGTTTGTAATCGATACCCTTGTCAGCTAAATAAACTTGGGCAACTTGGAAGCTAAAAGATGTATCAGTAATACAAGAAGACTTAGGATTGCTCGCCATTCCTAAGAAATGACGACGAATCGCACCATCGTCGTCAACTGGAATGTCGCTAAAACTTAGGCGATGTTTTGGAACTTCCGGCGGTGGTTTAACACCGAGATGTTTGTCGGTTTCGCCAACTTCACATACAGCTATTAAACGTTGATTTTGCTGTAAATAAGTGGCTAATTCTGGATGTTTTGGAGCGACTGGGAAATCACGGTAAATATCCAAACCGATAACTTGCGGTTGATACTGTTGTAGTTTTTTTAACAATTGTGCAAGTGCGCGATCTGATAGGGATGCGCCTCTTCTTTCCTGCGGATTTTGGTTTTGAACGTCTTTTTCTGTTACTGTTATTACCAACAGTCGCGGATCTGGCGCTTCGCTAGGGCGCGATCGCATTAACCAATCAAATGCTTGCAATTCCAAACCTTGGAATAAGGAGAGCGATCGCATCCCTACAATTAAAACAGTAACAGCTACACTGGCAATCAAAGGAATTGGTAATTGGCGGCGATTAACTCCCTTTAATTGTTGCCAAGTTGGCGGTATAAAAGCCGGATGTTGAAAAATTACAGGTAACCAACTCGCACAAGGAAATTCTCGCTCAAGTTCATCGTGCAATCGCTGTCTTGCTTCCCGCACTGCTAAATACAATGACTTACCACCAGCAAATGCTTTCAGAAAATGTTTTAAAAATTCCTGCGCGACGCGATCGGGTATTAACTCCCGCATCACAATCATTTGCGGAATTTGCAAATCGTCGAGTTGTCGCGCTAATCCTAATCCATCGCAAGAGTTAAAAATTGCCAATTTTAACCCGCGTTCCACCGCTTTTCTCAAACCATACCACAACTCTTGAATCGTAATACTGTCGGTAGGATTGATATAAATTCGCCCCGTTTCTCCCTCGGTTTCACTATGTCCGGCAAAAAATATAATATCCCAAGATTGTTCCCAAAGCTGATTGTTTATTTCCCGAGCTTGTGGTTCTACCAAAACAACGGGTTCGATTTGAGGTAAATTTTTTAACAAGCAAAGGTCAGCATCAATATCAATCCCTTCTTTATGGCCTAAAATTACTAAGAGTTTGATGCCGGAACGCGGATTTTTTTGCCTAAAATCGCCACCTGTTTTTGATTCTAAAGGACTTAAAGCCACTTCTGCATAACGGTATCGTTCAAAAAAATCCCAGAGATGCCAAGGAAGTTTTTGCAGGTGAAAATCGTCAGTACGAATTAGAAATCTAATCGCTTCGCCCGGATGGATTTCTTCGCGCAAGCGACTATCTATTTCGCGAAACGATTCAGATTTAAGCCAGGAATTAAGATAAGATTGCAACTGATAAGCCGATTCGCGGCATTCTTTAAGCCGTTGATTAATGGAACCTTTATGGATAATTTTTTTGATTTTAATCCGCCGCGCCGGTGCGCCCAAGCTACGATATTTCTCCTGCCAGTGTTGTTGTAAAATTGCCGCGAGTTCTGGATTAGCAGGTAAGTTACCCTTGATTTTGATAGTTTGTTGCTGTAAAGCATAGCGATTTGGAGAGTCATCGCCATCTGCACTTATCTCTAAAGTGGCGCGAAAACCCTGCTGCTCAAAATCACCGTCTAGTTCTAGAACAACTAACTTGCTCATAGGGATTCTAGGCATTTTACCATACAATTTATGAGTTGATAAGCAAAATGCCTGCCGCTCATCTCAAATTATAAATTTTTCAGTCATACTAAAATCTCCTAGAGTGACTTTGACACCAAAGCTTTCTCCAGGTTCGCCGCTAAACTGAAATTCTAAGCTTTTGCTACCACCCGCCTCTGCTTGCATGACTGATGTGCCAGTCTCGTCAAATAATATAAGCTGTAGATGCGGTGGCAGTTTAGCTTGAGTACCCAAAGGGTAGACTTCGATTGAGATATCTATTTCTGACTGTTGAGTAGGTATTAATCCTACTAATAACGCGACTTGCTGACCTGCTTGTTCAAATTTTAGCAGTTTACCTCGCTCAATATTGGTCGCCGGTGATTGCCTAAAATTAAATGCTAACTCCGATGGGGTAGAATCAAACAATGCTTCTAAGGTTTCCCAACCAGTATCAAAGCTATTTTGTATCCATTTGCTGAGGTTGACTAATTTTGGCTCTTGTTGTAATGGTTGAAACTGACTGATATGCGCTGGTAGTTCTTCGAGACTTCGCAACTGGTTCAGCGGCAATTCTTTTTGATTCACGCTATCAACAAATCCCAGTAATTTCGCCTCTCGCAATGATGAGTCCAGTTGCACCGCCACATAGCCTATTCGTTCTGTCCAAACTTCTTCTGGAATTTCCACAAAAGAAGCTGTAGGTAATACATATCTACATTCTAACTTGCCGTAATTTGACACCAGCAAATCCGCCACATTCATTAACCCCTGCATTATCGGATCGTAACTCTCGCTATGTTCCCAGTCTGTTTCAAAATCCCGGTATTGCAAGTAAACGTCTACCGCATACACCGCCAAAGTATTCAAATAAACCTGTTTTGCTTTATCAGAATGATAGTGATGTTGTCGAAATTCTTCCGCTTTGGCATGAGCGGTCAATCCTAGCGGTATGGTAACGGTTAGAGGTGAGATGGATGCGTTCATGGTTTGTTCCTGCGTGAAAGTAAAATTCCCTGTAAGATGCTTGGAAAGAGCTTGTATTAGAAGGATGGCAGATGCTCTAAGATGCGCCTACGCAGGCTGTTGCCAACGCAGTTATGTATTCATCAGCATAATGTAAATTAGCTGTAAAGCTAAAACCCGTTTTTACAGGTTATTATAAAAACGAGTTATTAACACTTGATCTGCATTTCTTGTGGTTTAATTTCTTCTACCACAATTAATGGTGTTACACGCTTCAACGGATCTCGTTGCACTGCTGCTAATCCCTGACGCACTGCTGTGGTAATCTGGGTTCCTAATTCCTCGGTAGCGCGCTTTTGTTGCCGCTGCCATCCTTCAAAACTGGTAGCATAAAGAGGCGGTAAACGATTTAGTGCATAGGCAATAACTTGTGCTGGATTGATATATTTGACCAACTTTGGCGGCAGAATCATTAGTTGCCGACAGGTTTCTTGGGCAACTAATGATTCAAGTACGTTGCGGTATTTGAGAATTCGCTCTGTTTGTCCGGTGTCCATATTTGTTTCTGTTCAAATTCTACGCATTACTCTGGCTAAAGTGAGGGATTTTATGTGAAAATTGGGAAATTTACCAAAGCTTTACATTGAACCGAAGAAGCGGTTAGGGATTAGTTAGAGAGTAGGTTGGGTTGAGGTACGAAACCCAACTCAGGGGTTTGTCTGTTGGGTTTCGCGATAGCGAAACCCAACCTACTTGAGTACTAGCCCCTAGCCCCTAGCCGCTATTCTAAATCCAAATAATCTTGGAAGTTAGAACGAAATTTGCTGCATGATTTTTGAAAGAAACAACTCAAAGTGGGGATTTTGATGCCAAAATCCTTGGAGATCTCTTCCCAGCTTTTGCCAGAAAACCTGGAGAGAGCGATCGCGCGAAAATTCGCATCGGGTCGATCTCGAATATGGTGTTGCCGAAAAATATTATCCGGGTCGTTTTCGATATACTCCTGAGTTTGTTCGAGTAACAAATCTGAGCGAGGTTGGGGCAAATTTTCCAGTTGTGCAAGGGAAGGCAAATTTTGCACCATCGGCTCGCTAAATTCGCGCCGCGACTCTATAACCAGCCGATCTAAACGGAAATTTACCCAGTTCATAAATTTTTGGTTCTGACCTCGCTTTGCGTCGTATTGGTCTATATTTTTGCAGATATAGGCTAGGGTTTTAACCACGGCTTCTTCATAGATCAGTTCGTAAATTTGAGGTAAAAATTTCTCGCGATGGGGACGACAAAGCCTACCTGAAAGCAGAATGGCTTCTACCAATTCGCCTAACAAATGACGCCGCAAGTCAGTTTGAGAAAGATGTTGTTGTATTTCTAGTGCTAACTGTTTGAGTTTTTGGTCATCTAAAATTTTTCTTTCCGCCTGTTGTCGCAGTTCGCTAACCCACGTTATTACAGGGATTTGCGTCGGGTTGTAACTGTCGATTTGCTGACTTAGATCGGATAAAAGGTGCGCTTTTACTTGCTCGTAAATTTCTCTTTGAACCGGAGATAAAGGTTGACCTAGAAACGGACGGCAAATTGTGCGCGATCGCAAAATTTCCTCGACCAACTGGGTTAACACAAACTGACGCTTTTGGCTGTGCGCCTCGTGGTGTCGCGCTTCAACAAGAAGCTGTTCGAGTCGCTCGCTCATAATAACTGAAAGCCTCGCAGGGAATACAACTGATGATATTTATCCAGAGAGAATTGGTGTTTCTCTGCTCACATCTTGCACCTGCGATCGCTCACACCCTTAAGGGTGCAGCTATACAACCCAAGCCTGCCTACGCAGGCTGGAAAATGTTAGTCCGCGTCGGCGGACTTTGTTTGTACAGCCCCAGGCTTTAGCCTTTGGGCATCTGGTGCAAGATGTAAGTCTCCTCCTTACCACTCTGGAAGCACCTGGGGTGGTTATGCGTTTTGTTACATAACTTAATGTTTGGGCAGTTCACATAAAACAGCCGTTTTGTGTACGAGTAACAGGCGAGGTTCACAAGCGAGGTTATTCACGCGAAATGAATCTCCTTTTCTGCAATACCAAAGAGGAAATTATGTCAGAGCAAATGATGAATGCCAAGGACAAAACCATGTCCGACCAAATCGCGCCTAATGACGCAACAATCAACGACAACCTTTGTGTAACTAAAACTGTCAGCATCGGCGTATGTAATACTGACGCTAAATTACACATTTCCGCTCCGTCATTCAGAGGAAATATTAAATTGTTTGCCATCTCTGGAGTAGGACATGATTTTGGTTATGACGGTGGAACTGACAATTTCTTTGCCTTTGCTCATTACGGACAAGAAAGCGGAGAAACAAAATTTGTCTGGCAAGCGAATGAGGCTTCAACTAGAGATTTGCTGACAATTAAAAACACAGGCAACATCGGCATTGGAACCTCTGCGCCACAGAATCGGTTACACGTTGTCGCGCCGGGAGGATTCCCGAACAATGTCCCCATCGTCGCTCAGAGTGTTTCTACATTTTTTGGAGCCAGAGATGCTGCCGGAAATGAAAGGTTTGCCATCAATTTAGACAGCGATGGTACCAGTTATCCGGTTAACTTCTATGACAAATATGATGGGACGTGGAGGCAATCAATCAGCCTAAAATTAGGTAAAGTTGGTATCGGGACGACGAATCCACAATACGCTCGTCTTACAATCGAAGATGCGGCTGTTCCTTTAGCCTTCCGTGAAAGCGATCGCTCGCTAACTGAGGGGGGGCTTTGGCGAATGCCTTTGGATGCTGGCATGTTGCGCTTTGATGTTAATACTTCGGCATCGGGAAATTTTTCAACCTATATTACTCCGCTGACGATGTTCCCCAATGGCAATGTCCACGTCGGTGGCACTTTAACCCAAGCTTCATCGAGGGAATTAAAGGAGAATATTGCCGAACTTTCCGGAAAAGAAGCCGTTGAGGCATTAGAAAACCTCAACCCCGTTAAATTCAGTTACAAAGCAGATCGCGACAAAAATCTGCATATTGGATTTATTGCGGAAGATGTTCCAGACTTGGTGGCAACCTCTGACAGAAAAGCACTTAGTCCGATGGATATCGTAGCCGTATTAACTCAAGCGCTGAAAGAGCAACAAAAGACCATATTGGCATTAGCAGAAAAGGTAAAACTTTTGGAAGCTCAGATTGCATAAGCGAGTAGGGGCACGGCGGGCGAAATATTTTGTACAAGCTAACATTTTATGCTTGCCGTGCCCCTACAACATTCGCGAAGATTAATCAATAGAAACAAAGGTGGATTTGCGTTGCGATCGCTCCTCCAACCGTGATGTATTTCGTTACAGAACTTTATGGAGCGATCGCATAAAACACCCACTTTTTGCACGAGTAACAGGCGAGGTTCACAAGCGGAGTCGTTTAAGCGAACTGAACCGCCTTTTCTGCAATACCAAAGAGGAATTGAAGAGAAAACATGAAAAACATGACTGTAAAACTTGCCTCTATTATGGTTCTATCGCTATCGGCTTCCCCTGCATCTGCTGCTAATCTGATTTTCAACGGAGATTTTGAAGCCGGATTAAATGGATGGAAGAACGTAGAGTTTACTTCTGGTGCCAAAACTTCTACCGTAACTGAAGGCGGCAATACTTTTATCCAAATGCACCACGACAGCGGCGGCGGTGTTCCTGGGAAACCTTTTGTAGGAGACTGGTCGGCTATTGGTCAAGAAATAAAGAGCAAACTAACTCCTAATACAACCTATTCATTCAGCTACAAGTACAAAACCGATGACGTAATTGAATGTTTAGTTGTCGGTTTTTCCGATCCTGCTTTAGTTTTTACCACTGTAGCTTTGAATCGAGAATATGGTTGGTGTCATAAGCCAATTGCTAATAACCAGTGGATTACAGATACTTTTCAATTCACGGCTACTAATACCTTTCCGGCAGCAAGTACACCGATGTTTTCGATTACATACAACTATTTGAGTGCTACTGGTGGCGATATCTACATTGATGATATATCAATTACGCCTGTCACCGCTCCAGTCAAACAAGTGCCAGAACCAGTTACCTCATCTCTAGTGTTGTCCGCCTTTGCTGGTTTTAGTACGTTAATGCTACGAAAAAAACTGCACTACAGATAATTTTTGCTCTTGTAGGGGC
>DNGG01000656.1:0-2673 GCA_003486675.1 Cyanobacteria bacterium UBA11372 | reverse complement strand
CGGGTTTTACCAACCATTCAGTGGAACCAATTGCATATTTCGATAAACCCGCCCTGGCTTACTTTGTCGTCGATTGTTTTGAGATTATTGAGTATGGTTTTAATCCGAGACATTGTTCAACAAGCTCTTGCCACTGGCTATCTGAGTATAGCCGCAGAAAATCAACTCCGCCAGCTTTTAAAAGCTAAATATGACGCGGAAGATTTCAACGCTTTTATGACTTTGCAGCAAGCAGCCATATCCGGGCGCGTGCGCCAAGAGTCTCGCCAACTTTACCAGTTTAAAACATTGGTAGCAGATTCCAGTTGACAGTTGACAGTTGACAGTACTCAGCTTGCTAAAGCTTATAGGATTGTGAGCGAGGAACATTAATTTTTCCTTTTCCCTTAAAAGAGGGAGGGTTTAAGCCTATTTTTTAGGTAACAAAAATATGTAACGGTTACTGCCTGTACCTACAATAAATTACAAGTTACAAAATGGATTGCTGCTAGGTTTCCTGCTATTGGGATTAACTGGATGCGGCTATTGGAAAGGAATTAAAATGATGCCAACTAAAACGTTCGCTTGGGAAAAAGTTACTCTAACCAACACTTTGATTGGTCATACAAACCCGGTTTATTTTGTCGCGATCGCCCCAGATGGACAGACTATTGTTAGTAGCAGCAATGATGGAACTATTAGATTGTGGAATCTAAATACGGGGCAGTTAATTCGCACCTTTACAGGTTCATATCCTGCTGCTATGAGCTTGGATGGACAGACTATGGCTAATGAAGCAGAAAATTATACTATTAAACTGTGGAATCTAAACACGGGGCAGTTAATTCGGACTCTGACAGGGCATTCAAAGTCGCTTGATTCTATTGCCATCAGCGCCGATGGAAAAACACTTGCTAGTAGCAGCGGAGAACTGTTTTCCAGTGAAGGAATCAAAGTGTGGGATTTAAATACAGGACAAGAAATTTACACAATTCCTAGCGATAGACTCAAAGATCAATCTCTCAGTATCAGCCCCAACGGACAAATACTTGCTGCTGGCAATTGGGATAAAAATATCTGGTTGTGGGATTTGAAAACCGGACAGGCAATTCGCACTCTAACTGGGCATTCACGAGGGGTTTTTTCCATCGCTTTCAGCCCTGATGGGCAAACGCTTGCTAGTGGTAGTATGGACAGCACTATCAAAATTTGGAATGTAAAAACCGGAGAGGAAATTCGCACTTTGACTGGGCATTCAAATTATGTCCGTGCTGTTGCTTTCAGCCCGGATGGACAAACCATTGCTAGTGGCAGTTGGGACAAAAGTATTAAACTGTGGAATTGCAAAACAGGGCAAGTAATTTGCACTTTTACTGGACATTCAAACCGAGTTAATGCTGTTGCTTTTAGTCCAGATGGAAACACACTTGTTAGTGGGAGTGAAGACGATACTATCAAGATTTGGCGATTGCCGAAATAATGCTGACTTTTGACGGCACTTTTGGCTGGAAAACAAAATAGCGCATTTTATGGCAGTACCTTATTCCCTGGGGTTTCATCCTATATCGATCCCTGGAAAAGAGGTAGGTTTTAGCAACACCTAAATCCTTGGCTCAGGGAAAGGCTAAAGATATTATTAAGAGCGGATTCGCAAACCAGCAATTTAACTTAACATGCGATCGCTAGCCACTGACTGGCTTGGACGGTAGACTGAGGGGGCTAACCCTCTCAAACCCTCCCAGTCGAAACCAGAGGCTTTCCCATGCACGCAGTCGTTCTCGTTTTACTTCAAGTTCTGATTGTCATCGGACTTTCCCGACTGGTGGGGTTAGTATTTCGCTGGCTAAACCAACCTTTGGTCATCGGCGAAATTGTGGCAGGTATAATGCTAGGGCCATCTTTGTTTGGTTGGGTTGCACCAGATTTAGCCGCGACTTTGTTCCCCACAAATACTATTCCGTTTCTCGAAGTGCTATCTCAGGTCGGGCTAATCTTTTTTATGTTTTTGATCGGCCTGGAACTCAATCCAAAATACCTCAAAAGCAACTTGGATATAGCAATTTTAACTTCCCATGTCAGTATTTTAACGCCTTTTTCCCTGGGAGCTTTACTGGCTCTACTGCTTTATCCTTTAGTCTCCAATTCTAACGTTTCGTTTACCGCGTTTGCCCTATTTTTAGGGGCGGCAATGTCGATTACAGCGTTTCCCGTCTTGGCGCGAATTATTACCGAAAATAACCTGCAAGGGACGCGCTTGGGAACCTTGGCGCTAACTTGTGCGGCGGTGGATGATGTGACGGCGTGGTGTTTGCTAGCAGTGGCGATCGCAGTGACGCGCACTAACAGTATGGCTGGCGCTTTACCTACTATTATCGAATCAATAATTTACATTGTTTTTATGCTGACGGTGGTGCGGTGGTTTTTGCAACGACTCGCCGCCTACTACCGTCGCACGGGAAGACTCACCCAGTTAGTTGTAGCACTAATTTATATGGGTGTGGTTGCTTCTGCCTTAATTACCGAATGGATCGGGATTCACCTGATTTTTGGAGCATTTTTATTAGGGGCGGCGATGCCAAAAAATGCCGGGTTGGTGCGCGAGTTAGCCGAGAAAACTGAAGACTTTGTTTTAATATTTCTGTTGCCGGTATTTTTCGCTTATAGCGGGTTGAGGACGGAAATTGGTTTGCTCAA
>DNGG01000657.1:25134-26086 GCA_003486675.1 Cyanobacteria bacterium UBA11372 | reverse complement strand
CAGGCTGGAGCCTGGGAGCCAGGGGGAGCATTCTGGCTCCCAGGCTCCAGCCTGGGAGCGCAAATGGGAGGCTCTGCCTCCTGTAGTTAAGCAAATCAGGAAGTGGTGATGAAAGAAGAAAATGCACAGAAAATGCAATTGCATGAGATGAATCCGCTGGATAGATTTTCCGATCGAGTGGAGGATTATGTTAAGTATCGACCGAGTTATCCCAAAGATGCGATCGCCCACATCATATCTTCTTTAAAAACTGCCGATCCAGTAGTAGCAGATATAGGTGCTGGTACGGGTATATCTTCTCGTCTGCTAGCTGAATTACATAGCATAAGGGTAATAGCAATTGAACCAAATGCAGAAATGAGACAAGCTGCTGAAACCCATGCGTTGGTAGAATTTCGCGATGGCACCGCAGAAGCTACTAATTTAGCCGATAATGAAGTTGATTTAGTAACTTGCTTTCAATCTTTTCACTGGTTTAATCCTGCATTAACGCTGCCGGAGTTTCATCGAATTTTAAAGCGAGATGGGAGATTGGCTATCGTTTGGAATTCGCGCGATCGCCAAGATATATTCACTGAAAAATATAGCAACATTGTCCGCAAAGCATCAAACAACCATCCCGGTGAAAAGCGTTCTGATGCAATTAAACCTTTTCTAGAAAGTTCGCTGTTTGGGAATCGTCTTCAGTCTGTATTTCCTTATAAGCAGATGTTAAATTTAGCGGGATTGGTTGGTCGTGCTATGAGTACTTCATATATCCCTAAGTCAGGGGAAGCCTATGAGGAATTGCTCTCTGATTTGCAGCAGTTGTTTGAGAGTAGTTGCGATGAAAATGGTTTTGTAGGTTTAGTTTATCAAACTGAAGTGTATCTCGGTAAACCTATTTATTGAACCGCGAAGAAGAGAAATAAGAGATGAAGAGAGTTGTTTCTATTTTTGTTAGTTTGGTTAT
>DNGG01000657.1:0-24938 GCA_003486675.1 Cyanobacteria bacterium UBA11372 | reverse complement strand
TCTATTTTTGTTAGTTTGGTTATTTTGGCTGTAATCTATTGGAAGATAGATTTTGCTGGGTTGATAGGGGTTTTTCGGGATTGCGATCGCTTTTGGATGGTCGTCAGTTTGGGTATGGTTGTGCCGCTGACATGTATTACTGCTTGGCGATTGCAACAGTTGATGCCAAATAATTCTAGTTTAGGGTTTTTTGAGGCGAATAAGTTGATTTTGGCGGCAAGTGTTTTAAATATGGTTTTGCCGTCGAAAATGGGGGATATTGCTAAGGCTTATTTTATGAAGCAGCGAGGACATTTAGATGGTTCGCTATCGCTTTCTTTGGTAGTGTTTGAGAAGGCTTGCGATATGCTCTCGCTGTTGTTATGGTGTGCCTTCGGGTTGATTGTTTATGAGAATAAAGATTGGTTGTTTTGGGTGATGACGGGGAGTGTAATTTTTGGATTGGTGACGGGGGTGTTGCTTTTAGGTTCGCGGAAGTTTGCTGAGGTATTCTTTATTTTAGGGAAAAAAGTTGCACCTAAGAAAATGCGTCCTAAAATAGAAAAGTTGCGTCTGTCTTGGGGGGAAATGCACGATTATTTTTGGCGGGATAAGTTGCAGTTGCTGAAAATAAGTTTAACTTCGGTGTTTATTTGGTTTCTGCACCTTTTGCAAATCTGGTTTTTTATCTTGGCGCTGAATGCTTGGACGCCTTTGTTGGCAAATTTGGCTTTGTCTCCGTTGGCGATTTTGGCGGGGTTACTGCCGCTGACGTTTGCGGGGGTGGGTACAAGGGATGCTGCTTTGATTTTGTTTTATCAACCTTATTTTGCTGCGCCTACTGCGGCGGCGTTGGGGGTGCTTTGTACGTCTAGGTATTTGTTGCCTGCGATCGCTGGTCTACCTTTTCTGGGACAATATCTGGTAGCGGTAAGGGATTTTAGGCGGGAGTCGCTTTGAGAAATAGAGATTTTTTTTATTGAACCACGAAGACGCAAAGAGCGCGAAGGAAGAAGAGTAGGTAGAGGGGTTGGGTTTTTATGAGGATTTTGAAGGGATTTAATAAGTTTAGTTTGGCGGATAAGGTGGTTTGGTTTGCGATTGGGTTTGGGGTTGTTGTTAGGGTGGCTCAATATATTTGGAATCGTTCTCTTTGGGCGGATGAGGCGGTTTTGGCTTTGAATATTGTTAATCGTTCTTATTGGGGGTTGTTACAGCCTTTGGATTATGACCAAGGTGCGCCTCTCGGATTTTTGATGGTTGAAAAGTTGGCTATTCAAGTGTTTGGTGAGAATGAGTATGCTTTGCGGTTATTTCCTTTAATATGTGGTGTGGTTTCTCTGTTTTTGTTTTATCAGTTGGCGAAACGGTTTATTCAGGGATGGGGGATTGCTATTGCCTTGGGGCTTTTTGCTAGTTTGCATTATTTGGTTTACTATAGTTCGGAGGTGAAACAGTATTCTAGCGATGTAGCGATCGCTTTATTCTGTTCTCTACTATCTCTGCGGTTATTGAGTCAAAAATTGGGTATTTATGATGCGATCATTTTGAGTTTGGGAGGTGCGATCGCTATCTGGTTTTCCCATCCAGCTATTTTTGTTTTGGCAGGCGTCGGCAGCAGTTGTTTTTTACTTAAGTTAGTTAACAAAGAAGCCATAAAATTAGCCCATTATTTAGTCATTTATTCAAGTTGGGTAATTAGCTTTGTCGCGTTTTATTTTATATCGATTAAGAATTTGAGCAGCGACGAAGATTTACTGACTTCTTGGCAAAAAGCTTTTCCCTCATTTCCTTTAGATATTATCTGGTATCTGGATGCATTTGGTAAATTCTTTTATCGACCATTAGGTTTTAATGGCCCATTCGATGGCTTGGCAATAATTATTTTCGTAGTAGGTTGTATCGCCTGCTATCGTCGCCACAAAGAAACGCTCTTAATTATACTTTCCCCTGTATTAGTAACATTTTTAGCCTCAGCTTTACAGAAATATCCGTTTCGCAGCCGTCTCGTATTATTCCTCACTCCATTTGTGATTTTGCTAATTGCCGAAGGAGTCGATTACATTCGAAGCCAAACCAAATACAAGTTTGCTCCTATAGTTAGCCTTGTAGTCTTATTATTATTACTCGCACCTCCAGCAATAAACGCCAGTCAACTCATAGTTAAACCTCACCTCAGAGGCGAAATCAAACCCGTCATTACTTACATCAAAACCAATCAAAAACCCGGAGATATTCTCTACATCTATCAACGAGGCAAATATCAATTCATGTACTATGCCGAAAAATTCGGCTATCAAAAAGGAGATTACATAATTGGCATAGACGACCTCGATAAATACGATGGAAAAAAACTATCAGAAGCAGAATGGCAACGATACAAAACCGACCTAGACAAACTGCGCGGCAATAAAAGAGTCTGGTTACTCTTCTCTCACGCAACCGTAGCCAGCGAAAACAAAAAAATCACCTCCTACTTACAAACCATAGGCAAACAAATCGACTTCTTTGAACAACCAGGTGCATTCGTTTACTTATACGACCTCAGTTCAAATTCAAACTAAAAACAAATTTCTCTTCTATTCTCTTCCTCTGCGTCCTCTGTGCCTGGAGTGGTTCGTTTAAAATAATATTGATATTAAAAGTTGGGTTTCGTTACCTCAACCCAACCTACATTCTCATACCTTTTCCTTTGGTGGCGGCACAATACGCAACCGATTCAAATTCTCATCAATCTCCCGCAACAATTCAAAATCCTCCTCAAACGCAAAATACCCCTTTTCCAAAAACCCAAACGCCTCTCGAAATTGACGCGGACTAGCTACAATCGGACAATCAAAATGACAGGGAACTATCTGCTGAAAATTCCAACTAGCAATTTTATCCGCCCAGTGAATCGTTTCCCAAGGCGCGCGATTGAGAATCAGCGTTTGCAAAATCGGCGCTACCAGCAACCTCCCGCCCCCGCGCAGCGCATCAAATGACTGTTTCCAGTTTTTTTGCCATTTAAACGGGTACAAGCCGAAATAAGCCTTCCTAGACCGATCTGGTGCTTTAAACGAATCGCGAAATGCTTGTCCCAGTTTAGTTGTCTCTAATACGCTGGGACGAAAATAAAATGCAAATAAGGAAACTCTCTGCCATCCTTTACGACGGTTTGCCGGACTGTCGAAGACTATTTCAGAACCATTATCTCTGGCGTGAAATAGCAAGGGATAAGGGTCAATTTGGACAATTTCTGGCGGTTCTTCTGGTATTGAAACGACTGAGTCTGTGACTAACAAGGTGTTTGTATGTTTGTGGAAAAATGCCACTTCGGCAAACTTTCCCGGCCCCAGATCGATTGGCCCTAAAATGGCATAATCAAAATCATCGGCGAAGGGGGCTTTGCTACAATCTTGTGGCAGTACGAATGTGCGATCGCTAGGAAAGCCTAACCAATTCAAGGGCAAGTTGAGGGGAAAACTCCATTGGGAAGGTGCTACAAATACCTGTGCGTTAGGAAAATATCTGGCAAATGGGCCGACAAAAACTTTGTGTTCGAGGCCGGAAATTGTTGGTAGAATAATGTATTTTACATCCCCGTGTTGTGCTACCAATTCTTTCACTAGGCGGATACATTCTGGGGTGGGTGCGACGGGTGCATAAATTAGTAGTCCACCTTTGGAAAGTTTGACAACGGTCATGCGAATGGGGACTACTACGTAGAAGATGCCTTGCAGTTGGTCGAATGTCCAGATTGTATCTTTAATGACTTCTTTGCGGAGGGTGCGCCGCTTGCTATAGGGGTAAATCGGGAGGGCAGGCCAAAAATGCCAAGAGAAGTCATTAGGATGTGCGTTCATGGTGGGTTTATCTATTGCCAATTGCCGACTAAAACAAAGGGTGACCAATAATAGGGAAGTTGATATTCGCTATTCTTTAAAAGATACACTTGCGCGCGACGCAATGCTTCGGCTTTTGCGATCGCTTTATTTTCTGTCAGTTCTTTGTAAAATTGACCTATCAGCAGCGGAGTAGACTTATCGCTGACTTGCCACAGCGTCGCCAGGGTACTCCGCGCCCCCGCTTTTACTGCAACGCCCGCGAGTCCTAATGCTGCTTTGTTGTCTCCTTGGGCGGTTTCGCAAGCACTGAGGACGAGTAATTCAATCGGTTGACGCCTGCCTATTTCTCCCGAGCGCAACACGCTATCGATTTGTTTGACGTTGACTCTTCCGTTCCAAGTTAAAATAAATGTTTCTTCGGCTTTTGAACTAAAATTTCCGTGCGTGGCTATATGTACGACTGGGAAAGGAGATGCTTCTATATTGGTTTGGATGGCTTCTCTGGTAAAGGTATTATTTAGCAGTTCTTGGCTGGGAAGTGTTGACTGAATTAGTCTGAGTTCACTTTCCACATTCGGTAAGGGTTCAAAGTTCTCTCTTGCTGCGGATAAACCAGCTGCTAAAGCTGTTAATCTTAATTCTGTTAATGGTTGGGGTTTGAGTAACTGCAATCCAGGGGTGAGGGCGATGCTATACTGTTCTATTAAATATTGGTTCCCGTCGTTGAGAATTGCCATTGGAATATTCCGCAATGAACCATCTAAGACGAATACCAGGGTTTTCACGCCACTATTTTTTAACTCGGTTTCGCCAGGACGGATTAACCAATCGTACAATTGTCTAGAATAATTCAACATTACTGATAACAGTTCTGGATCTTGATTGCTGTTTTGGCTGGCAAGCAATTTCGGTAACTCTTTTAATGTTTCTTCTACTTCTTTTGGCGCTATATTCTTTGCTGTCGTGTATTGGCGTAGGGGTTTTCCTGGTAAGCTCAAAATTATTTCGATGCGATTTTCTAAGATAATCGGATAAAGTACGGCTGCTGTTGGATCTACTTGGTCAATTTGTACTTCTTGAGGCGTTAAACAAGCGTCTCGGAAAAAGTTATCCAGTTCGGCTAGTTGCAAAGCTTCGATGACTTTTCTGGCTTTTTCTAAACCTTGTTGGGCTATTTCTCCTTGTTCTGGTGCGGTTTTCTGCAACAATAAATCGACGTACTGCCGATAAATCGGTTCGACGCTATCTCTAAAGGTAAATTGCACTTCTGGGTTACTTGCTACTAAGTCGCTGCGCAGCGATTGTAGGGTTTTGAAGGCTTCTGCATAATAATCTAGCGCATTAGTGCTATTTCCCTGCGCTTTCAGCAGTCTGCCGATTTGCCATTCCCAGCGATAGGAAATATCTGCTGCTTTTATCGCCTGAGATAAGTTTAGTGCGGCGCTGGTGAAGTCTGTCGCTTTACTATATTGTTGATTTTGTTCGTAAACCGATCCTAATGTTCCCAAGGCATAAGATTCTGCCCGCGCATCTTTGATATTTTTTGCTTGCTGGACAGCACTCTCTAATAATTGAGCAATTTCTTGGTCGTTGGCGATTGATAAATTACTCTTTGCTTTGGTCAAACTTTGTGCTAGGTTAATTCGAGCGTAAATCGAGCTGCGACTGGCGGGTAGTTGTTTAATCTCTGCTTCGATGTTGCGCCAGTTACCAATTTTATCTCGCAGTTCTGTCTGAATTTGGGATACAAATTCTCTGGTGATGTTTCGCTCTCTCGATTGTAGTAATCTCTGTTCGGCTTCTAATAATAAACTCAATTGATTTAGCTGCGCTTGTACTTTGCTTGTTGCTGCGCCAATGCCGATCGCTATCTCGTAATTTTCTTTAGCATTCTTCACTTGTTGGTAATATTGTTCGGCATTGTTTTTAGTTGCTGCTAAGGCGCGGTTTGTGTTCCCCAAACTCAACTGGTTTTCGGCTATTTCTTGGTTATTTTGCAACTTTTGGGCTATTTCTAAACTTTGCTGTAAAATCTGTTTTGATTTTTCTAAGCTATCTAATTTTTCATCTATTTCTAAGCTTTTCTGCCACTCTTTCCACAAGGAAATCCAGTATCGATCTACCTCGCTTGGTTCCCCAACTACGCGCAATATATCCCCCAAGTTTCGCAATACCGATGCTTTGACAATTGAGTCGTTTTGTGATAATATAATTTTGCCATTATCGATTAATTTCCGCCAAGCTCGATGGTAATTTCCTAAACTTTGTAATGCTTGTGATTGGTTAACTGTAATGCGGATGGCGCCAGTTTCATCGCCTGCTTGTTTATAAGTATCGGCGGCAGTTTTCCAGGTATTTAAAGCTTGTTCTGTTTGTCCTAAAGTGAATTGTAGGCGACCTTGAATGTTGAGGGTTTGTGCCAGGATGTTTTTCTGTTGGGTGCTTTGTGGTGAGTTTTTGAGTAGGGTGAGACTAGAAGCGATCGCATCCTTTGCCAGATCCCATTCTCCCATTTGCTGGTAAGTTAAAGATAAATTGCTCAATGCCATTGCTTGTCCCAATTTATCCCCAGAAGCTGCAAACGCATCCGCTGCCTGTTTCCAAGCCGTTGCGGCTTCTGAAAATCGTCTTGTTTGGTAAAGACTTGTTGCCCTGGGAATGAGGGATTGGGAATTGGTAATTGGTAAGGAATATTCTTGCCCAATGGCGTGGACGCCGATGGGGGTTATCAATCCCAACAGGGCAAATAAGATTAATGCAAGTAGGCGCCTAGAAAAAGAATGTTTAGCGAACATGGCAATTAATCGGTATTATTTCAGGATTGTACCCAGGAGCGGTATGTGCGGCAGCTAGAACAACTTAGCCTTGTTAGTTAATTATCCACCCTGTTGCTGATAGTATTTTAGGACTGGCGCTGATATTCCCGGTTTGTTTGCGTAAGTCCTGACTTATTGAGCCATCGGGGGTAATTGGGGCTAAAGTTACCCTTGGTGGGTGCGATCGCATCACCCATCCCCAACAATACCCCTAATCTGCAATCCCAACCCACCATCTCTGACTACACTCCTCACCCAGTCGCGGTTTTGGGCTTTTTGCCGCTTAGCATATCATCAAAATCTCACCCTGGGATAGTCGGCTGCTGTTACGAATTTTTGCGAAATCTCTCACCTCTGCCCCAAAACTGCATAAGTCCCTACACCCTAGAAATATGTAATGTTGAGCGAACATATCGAGCAATACTAAAGGAAGGTTAATTTTATGCAACGGCAAAAACTTGTTCTCAGTGCAGTTATTACCTTAGTCACTGCTATTTCCATGCCGATTTACCAAGCTGAAGCAAAAGTATTGACATTTTCCAATAATCCTGGGGAAACTAAATCCCTATCCCCTCGTACAATAGTGCCTAACCTTTCCGAAGCAGACGAACTTTTACAGCAAGGTTTAGAACAGTTTAATCAAAAACAATTTGCTGCCGCAATTGGGGTTTGGCAACAAGCATTAAATCTATATAGAGCCAGTCAAGATCGCCGAGGAGAAGCCTCAGTTTTAGCTTTATTGGGCAATGGTTACAGCGAGTTAGGTAAATACAGCAAGGCGATTGAATATTTACAGTCTGGTTTAGCGATCGCTCAATCAATCCCAGATCCCAAATTAATCGGCTCGATCGCTTTCGATACGGGAGAAAACTACTTTTTTCTCAAAAAATACGTCGAAGCAATTCAATTTTATCAGCAATCTCTGCCGATGGCACGGCAATTAAACGACCGCAAACTTGAACTTGCAACTTTATTTGCTCTGGGAGATTCCTACTTTTTATTAGGTGACAACCAATCGGCGATTGAATTTTTGCAACCTGCTTTAGAAATCGCCCGTTCTTCCGACGATCGCCGAACGATTGGGCGGATTACAAATATTTTAGGCAGCGCTTATCTATTAACGAATAAGCCCAGTCAAGCAATAGAATTTTATCAAGAATCTTTGACGATTGCTAGGGAATTTCAGGTTAGACCAGCAGAAGGTTCAATTTTAGCCTTAATTGGAATGGCTTATTACCAGCAGGGAAATTTCGCCCTTGCTGTTGAATTTTGGCAGTTGAGTTTACCTGTTTTGCGCGAAGTTAACGATGTTGCTACGGTGCAAAAAGTCGAGCAAATGCTGAGAAGTGCTAATAATTCTAGCTTTTAAAGTAAAGCCTAAAAATTAAGACAGGACTGACGCATCGATCTCCGCTTTCCCCCATCCGGCGGCTGCTAGCCGTAGGATGCCGTACTCTAGTTGCTAACGCACGCTTCTTTAGAAACTGAGAAACCCGGTTTTTGAGCAAAACCGGGTTTGTTGATAGAGGGGCGAATTACCAATTACCCACACAAGTAATTAGTAATTTCTTGTCCCAGTTTCTTAAGTTGCTCGGAAGGATTTGCTACGGCATAAATCTCTTGCAAAGCATCTGCCCAAAGGCGTTGTTCGGCGAAGTAATTAGCCCGTTTTAAAGCAATTTGTTCGACAGTATCGCCTTCGGTTTGCAGTTGATTTAATTGGGCGGTGATGCGATCGCGCTCTTGTTTGGGCAAGATTCTAAACAAGACGATATCAAAATCTTTATCCGAGCGATATAAGCGCCATTCGTATCTCTGGGCAGGTTGCAGCGCTTCTCCCTGATAAACCGCCGTTGTATCGTTAGCTGTGAGGTTTTTACTCCACAACACTTCCTCGCTGCCACTAGCAACCAACTCTATTCGCACTGCTGCACCTTGCCAGATAAAGAGAGGACGATCGTGCCAGATGGCGCTGCCGATACCCATCAATCGCGCTGGGGGTGCGATCGCGCAAATATTCCCCCCGCGCACTCCTATGCGGTTCTCTTCCCTTAACTGGTTCAAAATATCTTCGTATAAGTTGCCGCCGCCAGGAGTGCCAGGACCTCTGGGATCGCGAGGCGGGCGCCTTTGTCCCCCGCCAGGAGTGCCAGGACCTCTGGGATCGCGAGGCGGGCGCGCTTGTCCCCCGCTAGGAAGGTCGCGATCTATCGGGTTCTGAGGATCAAGGCGCTGTTTTGTCAAGGATTGCTGTGCCACGGGTTGGTTTTGGGCGCTGGCAGATTGAAATAGTAAATGCACCCCAGAGGCGATCGCTGCCACCGTAACAAGTAAAACCAAAAAAATCGGGTTGCTCGCGCTTCTGGGAATAGAAACCGGGTGAGTGGGTAGTAACTTAAATCGCACCGGATCAAATTTATCCATAATTCTTTCTCCTAATTAGCGCCGGTAGCGCATAACTCCAAACTACTGCTGAAGGTAAAAGCCAAGGGAATAAAATGGCGCTAGAAATATAAACTTGCAAACTCACCAGTCCATATCCGGCGGTAGCGATGCCCAGCACAATTATCCTCCCTGTTTCTCGCTTCCAAGGAGAAACACTTTTCCGGATCTGGCGACGACGATTTGGCTGCAAAAGTGCCAAAACTGCTACTTTTCCTAACAATGCTGCTGGAGGGATGAGCCAAAAATCGGGGATGGGTATGACCAGCCGCCCGGTGACGAAATGATGCACCATGTATGCATGGGCTTCTCCCCCCGTAAAGATGCGGCTGTTGTCAACAGATCCGGCTTGATTGCGCCAATAAGCGATCGCACTCGGTAGGGGAAAATTGTCTTCGCCTTCTTTGGATACTCCCGCCTCTAAATATCCCCCCGGTACGATCATCGCGGCTTGCTTTCCCACCTGACTCAGTTGGGGTGCATCGCTTCTCGCCCGCAACAATTGCCCCGCGGGAATGCTGTTATAAACTCGAGCGGGGGGAATGGAAAAATCCATTATCGGGTGCAGCCAAGTTTGCCCAATTTGATAAGAAAAGGCAGTGATTGGCTGTAGGTGGGAGGCGGGGGGAAATAAACTCGTATAGCTTTGTTTGTGGTGATTTTGGATATGGGTTTTTACCTGAGATAAGAAATCTTTTTGGCTTTTCAATTGCGGGCGCAGTGGGGCATGTTTTGGGTCAAAGTTTTCTTTATAAGCGAGTGCGATCGCATAAGAAAATGGCAAGCTTTCTGCGTCGTAATTATCCCCTGTCCCAAGTTTCATATATCCGAGAATGACGCGCATATCGCCGTACAAGCTCCAATTTTTACTAGCTATTTCAGGTCTAACTCGCAACCATTGTCCGGAGTCGTCTTGCAGTTCTACAAAGACAAACCAAGTGCCAAAGGGTTGTTTTTGCACGGCATTTCGGAGCGACTTAGCGAGTTGCTTGTCGTTATTTTTTTGGGGGCGCGACAGCAGAAAATCTATCCCGATTACTCTGGCATTTAACGCAGAAAGCCGATCGATTAAGCGGGCTATATAACTGCGGGGCATTGGTCTGGGATTGCCGATATTATCTTTCTCGATCGAGTCTTGATCGATGGGGATTAATAGGACGGGAGGTGAGTCGTTTTTGCCCGTTTGACCTGTGAGCTGGCGGTAGATTGCTTGCTTAAGTACGCGCCGTTCTAATAAAAAGTCCTGCACCGGCAACTGCCAGCTAATTAATAGAAACATCACCAGAAAAAGCAATTCCTGTCTCGTGGGCAGCAACTGTTGCAGTTGTTGTTTAAAACCAAAGGGTTGCAGGCAAAATAATTTAGATCCTGGGTGACAATATAAGGAGGGAATTAGATAAGCTGAAGGATAGGTGAGATTTTTTTCTAGTTTGAGATACTGACAAGCTGCCAGCATCGATTCGTGTACGTCTTTGTATTCGGCTAAGCTTTGTAAGAACCGCACGAGAAATTCTGCGGCGACTTTGTTATGCACGGGTTCGCGCATAATTGCGACAGCACTTAACCCCAAGTCAATTAATACGTTGGCGATGGTGAGTCCGCTACAGGAATTGAAGATGGCAAATTGCAGTCCGCGTTCTTTTGCTTTGGTAATATAGGGGGCAATTTCGCTAATTAACATTGATGTATTGGGTGCGATCGCTAACTGTCCTCCCGTGATACATGTTTCGTTGCTGTGTCCGGCAAAAAATAAGATATCCCAGCCTTTTTCGTCGGCGATCGCATGGCAAATTCGCATTTTTAATTCGCCACTATCTTGTCCCTTTTGCCATCCGACAAATTCAACTTCGGCAATGCCCGAAAGCGATCGCACTGCCTGCCGATCTGCCTCAAAATTCAACCCAGTTTCATCTCCTAAAATGGCTAAAACTCTGGCTTTGCGATGAGTCAGCGGCTGTTCTTCATCCGCTTGTACCCGAATATTTTGGGGCGTGCGAATCATGCGGATATTGCCAGCATTGGCAAAGTCGCTAATTTCCCATGCTTCCCAAGGAAAGCGTTCTAATTCTATCGGACTGCAAGTGAGGAAAACATTTACTGGCGGGGTTGAAGGATCTATTTTATTAGCAGCTGCGTTGGCGATCGCACGACGAATTTCAAACAAATCTCCACTCCGCAACCAACGATGAAACTCGTACAGCAACTTTGCTTCAGCTTGCACCAATTTGGCGTGCCAGTCTACCGGCGGTGGGGGTGCGTTCAAACTGCCACTTGCTTGTACCCGCCCCCGCAATGCGGTTGTATAAAAACTAAGATAAATTTGCTGCCAATCTTTGTACAGCGTTGTCAGTATCTCTGGATAGTTTAACTTCTCCACCAGTTGCTGTCCTTTGCCCCAGGACAACTCAAATCTGCAAGTTTGATCGATTTTTTCAACTTTTAGATGGAACATAGTGGGTAATTGGTAATTGGTAATTGGTAATTGGTAATTGGTAATTGGTAATTGGTCAGATTTTATAGGTTGTTTAATAATTTATTTTTACTGTAGGGGCGGGTTTTACTAGAGATACTTGAAAATCAGCGCCTGGTATAAATAATACCAATTTCCCTTGATAATGCTACACATCAACATGTACCGATTGTAGGGGCGGGTATAAGCAGTTACTTTTGATAAAAACAAACTATTTAACTAAACCCGCCCCTTCCCCTTGTGTTTCCCATTCATGGGAAAACGGTGTAAACCCGCCCCTATGTTACGTTACCGACCCAGTAGCAATCAATTCTCTTTTGCATTATCCCACCTCTCCAATTCCCAATTACCCATTACCCATTACCCATTACCAATTACCAAATTATGGACGAAACGCAAAAGGCGGCAAGGTTAGTGTCGTGCCATTGGGTAAGGTAATAGTTGCTAAAAACTTTTCATCCCACCGACCTGCTATGAGAACATAAAGATAATTATCCATACTATTTCTATTTAAAGTTCGCTGTACTAAAACCCCTGACTGATCGCTAACGCGCAGTCTGATGCCGTGGGGTAATGCACTACCGGGCGCTGGACCTAATACTAGCAATAGCGTCCATTCTGGAGTATTTTCTGGAGATAAGAAAGGCCATGTAAGGGCATACAGTCGCGCTTGAATATCCGCGAGTCCGATATCTTGATAAGCACCCCTCGCCGCCGTGGGAATTTCCATGCCGGTGTGGGCAAGTTGCCTGATAATTTCCTCAAATTCTGCTGCGGGTAATACTGCTTCAAGGCTTGGCGTCGAGCGCATGGATACGGTAGCAGGAACAAAGCTAGGAGGCATTAGCACCCATGAGAGTCCTTGCGCCAATTCATCGATTTGATCTTGTAACCAACGGGCTACATTGACCGTTCTTTGAGTCAGCAAGTTTAACAAATCTGACAAATAATTTCTCAGTTCGTTTTGGGTTTCTGATGCCTCGTTGCTGATTGCTTTTATTTGCAGTCGATACACCCATTCGACTAATTCGGGATTGGTTAATACTGCTGTACCTTGTTGCCAATTTAAAACTTGCCACAAGGCTGTTTCTGTTGATTGCAATAACGGTAAAAGGGTTTCCAATTCCCCTTGCACTGTTGATAATGCGGCTATGCGATCGCTGGCAATTTCCGGCAATAAAATCCCAGCCGGTTCTAAACAGCGCAAGTACAGCAATAAACGGTCTGGATCGTTGTCAAACCAAGCCAAAGGCACGCTATATGTCCAATCTGAGTTGGGTTGTAAATTCACAGCATGGCACTGGGAATCTAAGCGATCGCGTCGCAAAAATCCTCTAATTATTACCTGTTCAAATTCTTCCTTAACCTCAATTAATACGTAAAAATGCGCCGCAAATTCTGGTAAATTAATGACAGTTTGTGGTATAATAACTTGCTCATCTGTTAAACTGCCAGTGGCAATTAAACAAAGTTTAAACGACCCTACGGTTAAATTAGCAACGGCCTGAAAGACGTTAGCATATTCAGGTTGCAAAACCGTAGAATTTGCTGATTCTAAAGGAATATCCGATCCTCGTTCTTCTAACCATTGTGCAAAACCAAATAGAGCCAAAGCATTGAGATAAGTTTGCCATTGTTGGGATTCATTGGGAATTGCATTGCTAATTTGGATAGCGCGTTCGATGTTAGATGGTTCGAGAGCGATCGCGGCAACGGGAAAAGCTTCAAAGTCGAAATCGAGAGTGGCTAAATTATTTGAGTAATAGGTCATGACATTGCTCCTGGCTGTTTCAAAATCTAAAATCTAAAATTCCTTTGAGTTGTTTGCATAGTCTCTGGGCAAATCGACTTTTGGAGGAACGGTTGGGGTTGCTGGCTTCATCTGTTGCTTCTTGGATAATTTCAGAAATTTTTTCATCAAGGGCGAATTCAACTTGAGAATCTAGAGATTGGAGGCGTTCCGGATCGAGATAAATTTTAACTTGATTGAGAATGCGCGAGCGCAGGGATGCTAACATTTTCTGTCGGACATCCGCGCGAAACTCTTTGAGTTTCAGCAGGCGGGTGACTTGATATTGTGCTTGAAATCCGATCGCCGCTGCAATTTCTCCCATTGCCTTTCCCTGACAGTGAAATAAGTGCAAAGCTTGGAGGAATTTTGCGTCTGTTGGGGGCTTTTTGCGTTTTAGATTAGCGATGCGATCGCTTACTACTTTATCCAACGCCAGATCCAAACATTCGAGAAACGCAGATTTATAGAAAGCTAAAAACTCTTCTTGTTCGTCACTGTCATCATTGTCCGACTTCAGCGACGGATTGTTCTCAGCTTGCCGTCGAATTTCAGGCTCATCGATAGAATCTGTTTCAGGCATTCCTCGCCGGACAGAAATGCGATATTGGCGCAATTTTCCTGCCATCTCTTGCAGTTGCGTCAAGATATCTTCAGTGGATAAATCCAGAATAGCCCGCTTTTGTTGACTCAGTTTAGCAACCAGATATTGAGCAATTTGTCCTAATTGTTTATCCGTAGGCGGCAGACATTTACCTCCGCCACCCGCTTGACGCAATTTAAGTCTGTCCCGTCGATAAACCAAGTGATAGCTTTCCAATAGAACGCAAGCTTGTTGAATTTCCACAGGTGTCAAGTGATGAAACTCTGAGAAAATCCGCTGCACTTGTTTCGGAGTTGTGTCGTTAAGGATAGCCCAATCGCTCACCAAATAAACACCCCGTTCCAACAAAAAAGCATTGAGTTCTGAATGGTGCTTCGTTAACTGATTTGCCCAAGTAGAAAGATTACCTCGTTCCGGATTAAAAGTCTGCAAAATTTCAGTAGCAAGCGATTTATAAACACCCTGCTTCAAACTACCGCGCTGGTGAAGTAGAGTCACATCCACATCATCCAAGACAAAATAAAATAGATCGTAGCGAGTGAAACCATGCTCCCTGCCAAATTGCTCTTCCAATTGAATGCAAACTTGCTCAATTTGGTTAGAAATAAAGCAGCGCAAACAAGCTTCAGCAAAAACGCGGTTATTAGCATCATTTTCCCGCAAATCCAGCAGTCGGCGTTGGATAAACGTATCCTGCACCTCTCCCCCACCAGCAAATTCTGGAAATTCCTGTCTGAAAAAAGCTGCCAGCGAGTCAATCGCTTCAACTTTGCACCCGCCTGTCGCATCAATTCTCACCAGTCTCCAGTATCTCGACGCTATACCCATGAATGTTTCACCTCTCTTGGTAGGGACATGCTTTAACGCTATATCTACACTACTGGCAGACATACTGGCTAAAGCGCTATCCCACGCCAACATCCTCAATTTTGTCACCTCCTGTAAACTCGCTTGTGCCAACGGCAGTCTTCTCCGTTATCTTTATATATTTCTGGCGTCTATCGACTTATGCAGTTTTAGCAGATGTCTTCAGAATTTACCGACGACGAACCCAGAAAGCCGGTTTCTTGCTGCCATCTCTAGTTCCCAATCAACAATTTTTCAGGTGAAACCCGGTTTCTTGCTGCCATCTCTAGTTCCCAATCAACGATTTTTCAGGTGAAACCCGGTTTCTTGCTGCCATCTCTTTTTCCGAGAAACCGGGTTTCTTTGCCTATTCCGAAATCCCCGCGTCAGGAGCTTCCTTTTCAACGCGCCCAATTTGTTAGTTTCCACACGTAAATAAACAACACCCCAGAAATTAAAGCGCCTAAATTCCACTTAACCGAATTTTTTACTAGACTAATTTTCTGATTCCTGCGGGTTGTTTCTATTTGCGTTTGTAGTTGATTTTTAGCATTCGATATATCTGATAAAACTCTGGTTCTCAGTTCTTGAGAGTTTTTGACGTCTGGTATGCGTCCTTGAAAATTAAAATTTCTTAAAGCATTATTAATTTCGGCATCTGATGTAGCGCTGCTCAGTCTATCGTTAACTTGTTGCAGTTGGTTTAAACCTTGATTCAGTTGAGCGTTCAGTTGAAAATCGGTGAAATTATTAATCCGTAAGGTATTGTTAATCCCTAAAGGAATGAGAACCAAAAATAAAATACCCAAAAATAAAGCCAGCCAAGATAAAATTTTTAATACTATCTCTTCGATATCTTTTCGGTAAGCATCTTTGCCATAAAATACAAACGCCAATCCAATTAAAGGAACGGGCATTTTTTCAACCATTTCTCCCATCACCTGAAATTCCCAAACCGAATTAGTAAAGCGGGGCGGAGTAAAAATATTAATATAATCAAATAATGATAGCAACAACAGCCCGTATCCGGCTAGACGAAAAAGTGCAATTGAACGCCATTCTAATTGGTTAAATTCATTCATTAATATAGTCTCCCAAAGCGATTTTAAACAAATATTATAACAACAGACTCAAGAGTATGACCTCCGAGCGATCGCGGATCGTTTCCCATCGCGTAGCATAGGGTTATATTATGGCAACGGAGGCAGCTATGAAATCCGTAGGGATTAGCATGTTGCTGGCAGCATTGTACTTGGCGGGAAGCATCAGCGGTAAAGCGTTAGGAATATTGCCCAAGAACCAAGCTTTACTTTTAGCCGAAACAGTTCAATCCGCCCCATTAGAAACCCCGCAAGAGCAACCGAATTTAACTTCGATGGTGCCGCAAATCGAACAAACCTGGGAAAAGCAATTTGAAGATTATTTTAGGCGCAGTTTCCCAGAGCGCTCAATAACGGTTAACGATATTGCAGATACTTTAAACAGACTGGCGATTCAAACTAAAACAAAACCTGCACTTTTGTATGTAGTTCCACGGGATAAACAACTAGAACTGGTGTTGATTGCACCTGGAAACCCACCTATTTACAAGCGAGTTGAAGCAGCAAATCGTAAAGCTTTACTCGCACAAGCAAAAGAATTTAGCCTCACCATCTCTGCCCCCAACCTTGAGGATAAAAGCAGCTATTTACCACCGGCGCAGCAACTCTATCAATGGATAATTGCCCCTGTGGAAAGGGATTTGCAAGCGCAAGGGATAGATACGTTAATCTTTTGTATGGGTGTGGGATTGCGATCGCTCCCTTTAGCAGCGTTGCACGATGGGCAAAAATTTCTGATCGAAAAGTATAGCATTACACGCATTCCCGCTTTTAAACTCACAGATACAATTTATACCAATCTGCATAATTCCCCTGTATTGGCGATGGGTGCGTCGGTATTTAAGGAGCAAAATCCCTTACCTGCGGTGCCGGTGGAATTATCTGCGATCGCGCAAAATATCTGGCACGGTAGATCGTTCCTCAACCAAGAATTTACCGAGGATAATTTGCGAATTCAACGTCAGCAGCAACCGTTTAAAATTATCCATCTAGCCACTCATGCCGACTTCCTACCTGGAAAGCCCAGCGATTCCTATATCCAATTTTGGGATCGTAAACTTACTTTAGATAAAATAGGGCAATTGGGTTTAAACAACCCACCCGTAGAGCTTTTAGTACTGAGTGCCTGTAAAACTGCAATCGGCAACGAAGAAGCAGAATTAGGTTTTGCCGGGTTAGCAGTGCAAGCGGGAGTTAAATCGGCAGTAGCAAGTTTGTGGTACGTTTCCGACGCCGGAACTTTAGCATTAATGACAGAATTTTATCGTCATTTACAAACCGCCCCAATTAAAGCCGCAGCACTGCAAAAAGCGCAAATAGCAATGATTTCTGGGCAAATTCGCCTAGAAAACGGTCAGTTGCAAAGTCCTAATGGCAGGATATCATTACCGCCTGCCTTAGCAAAACATAAGAACGAAAATTTATCTCATCCTTATTATTGGGCAGCCTTTACAGTTGTGGGCAGTCCTTGGTAATCGGGACTTACCCACGACGGATAACAACAGCTGCCACAATCATAACGACAGCTTAAGTGTTGGTAACGACAGCTTAAACGTTGCTTATGCTCGTTTGAGTGTTAGTAACGACAGCTTCAGCGTTAGTAACGACAGCTCGAACAATCATAACGACAGCTTAAGTGTTGGTAACGACAGCTTAAACGTTGCTTATAATAGTTTGAGTGTTGGTAACGACAGCTTGAATGGTGGTAACGACACGTTGTGCATTCCTGGTGAAACAACAGAGCGATCGCTAACTTTACTTTTCTTTTCATTAAACTCGATGGCTGCTTGAGATGAGACTTGAAAAAACCTGAAATTGCTTGACTTGTATCTGAGTTAAGCCTGACTTGCCGTTGGCTGAAAATAAAGCCAATATAGTGGCAGAAAATTTATACCAAGAAAAGCTATGTCTCGGGGAATCAGGGTCGCAACCGGGTGCATCCCCAAAGTCCAGCAAGCTCTGAAGCGTCGTTTTTCTACCCAGCAACATCTGGCTGAGAATACAGGACTCGCTCGAACCACTGTCCAAAACTTTTTATACGGCAGAGCAATTGACCGTCTGAACTTTATCGAAATTAGCGAAGCATTGGGGTTAGACTGGGAAGCGATCGCTGTAATCGAAGGTGACCCCTGTATAAATTGGGACGGAGTGCCAGATATTTCAGTTTTCTACGGGCGTAAAAATGAACTGGCGACCTTAGAACAATGGATTTTACAGGAAAAATGCCGACTGGTAGCGCTACTAGGTTTGAGCGGAATTGGCAAAACCTTTTTGGCTGCAAAGTTAGCGCACCAAATTCAGAATGAGTTTGACTATGTTATCTGGCGAAATCTCAACCATTCTCCGCCGCTGACAGAACTCCTAGCCGATCTGATGCAGATTTTCCCTGGCAAGCCAGAAAGCGATAGAACGGCTGTTAGTGGCATTTCTCGGCTGATGGAGTGTTTGCGATCGCATCGCACTCTATTAATACTAGATGGCGTAGAGACGCTTCTAGGTATTAATCAGCTAGCAGGAAGGGAATACCGAGAGGGATATCAAGATTATGGTCGGCTATTTCAACAGATAGGAGAATCATCCCATCACAGTTGCTTAGTATTAACCAGTTGGGAAAAACCGAGAGAAATTGTTTCGGGAGAAGGACAAACAAGACCCGTTCGCTGTTTAAAAATGACAGGTTTAGATACAGCCGCCGCTCAGGAAATTTTGAAACAAAAAGGGTTAGTTGAACAAGCCGAATGGGATATGCTAATCGAACGCTATGGCGGTCATCCGGAAGCATTAAAAACGGTAGCAACGACAATTATAGATTTGTTTAATGGCAGGGCGTCTGAGTTTCTCAAGCAAAACGGGATATTTTTGGGTCGAATCCAAACAGCATTTGAGCGGCAATTTGAGCGTCTATCCGACTTAGAAATAGAGTTGATGTGCCAGATAGCGGAAGTCGGGCAACCTGTTTCTCTGGATGGATTGCAACAGCGGATTAATTCAGAGGCATTGAAGGCGAGATTGTTAGAAATACTAGCATCATTGGTGTGGCGATCGCTGATTCAAAATTGTTCCAATAACTGTCAGCCGCTGTTTACCCTGCCGCCTTTGTTACCAGAAGTATTGAAATATGAACCGCCGCTGCGAGGCGCACCTGGAAATCGGGGAGACGCAACTAGCCGCCTGCCTTATGACTTTTTGGTAATTGTTCCTGCAACTAATTTTGGCTTGACGGCTGCTGCATATCCAACTTTCTGGCTTTACGTGCCGACTCCACCCCCATCTTCTATTCCCCTAGAATTGGTGCTGCGGGATGAGCAGCAAAATGCAGTTTATCGAACCACTTTTGAGCTAAATCGAGAGGCGGGGATTGTGAGTTTTCGCCTTCCTGAAGCTGCGCCACCTTTGGAAATTGGTAAGAAGTACCATTGGTTTTTCTTCTGGGATAAAGTTGCCCGCGATAGTTGGATTGAGCGGGTAGCAATGCCCCCTGAACTGGAAAGTCAGTTAAAGAATGCAACGCCACGAAAGCGCATTCATCTGTTAGCAAAAAATGGTTTGTGGTATGAGAGTTTTACCGAATTGGCGGAATTTCGCTGTCAGCTATTGAGTCAATTAGAGAATGCGACTTTACAGGAACGCACTCTGATTTATGCGGAAAATGGGTTGTGGTATGAGGCACTCATTGAGTTGGCAAGAGTTCGCGACACAATGCCTGTTGCGACGCTGGATGCTGACTGGGCGGCTTTGTTGCAGCATCCGCTGGTTCGTTTGGGAGAGATAGTTTCAGAGTCAATTGTTTAGTTAATGCTGGGAGGATTGGAGAAATGGAAAATAACCGCAAAGTCGAAGCAGATCAGCTGTTGAAGAAGCAAGGTGAGCAACAGTATCAGAGCAATCAATTTCAGGCGGCGTTGCAGTCTTTTCAACAAGCTCTGATGATCTATCGGGAAATTAGCGATCGCGCTGGAGAAGGTAATGCTTTGTGCTATCTGAGTGCTTCTTACTATTCCCTGGGCGACTATACCAAAGCAATTGATTATGCTCAACAGTGTTTGACCATCTTTCGTGAGATAGGCGATCGCGCTGGAGAAGGTGATGCCCTAACCTGGCTAGAAAAGACTTACTATTGCCTGAATGATTATGCCAAAGCGATTGATTCCTACCAGCAGAAATTAACCATTACACGAGAACTTGGAGATCGCACTGGAGAAGAAAATGCTCTTTGCTATTTAGGCGCTTGTTATTACTCCCTGCGTGACTATGCTCAGGCAATTGATTACCATCAGCAGAGTTTGACCATCATCCGTGAACTTGGCGATCGCGCCGGAGAAGGTAATGCTTTGTGCGATCTGAGTGCTTGTTACTATTCCCTGGGTGACTATACCAAAGCAATTGATTATGCTCAACAGTGTTTGACCATCTTTCGTGAGATAGGCGATCGCGCTGGAGAAGGTGATGCCCTAAGCTTGTTAGGAAAGACTTACTATTGCCTGAATGATTATGCCAAAGCGATTGATTCCTACCAGCATAAATTAACCATTACACGAGAACTTGGAGATCGCACTGGAGAAGAAAATGCTCTTTGGTATTTAGGCGCTTGTTATTACTCCCTGCGTGACTATGCCCAGGCAATTGATTACCATCAGCAGAGTTTGACCATCATCCGTGAACTTGGCGATCGCGCTGGAGAAGAAAATGCCCTTTGGTATTTAGGCGTTTGTTATTACTCCCTGCGTGACTATGCCCAGGCGATTGATTACCATCAGCAGTGCCTGACCATTGTCCGTGAAATTGGCGATCGCACAGGAGAAAGTAAGACTCTTTGCTATTTAGGCGCTTGTTATTACTCTCTGCGTGACTATGCCCAGGCACTGGATTACCATCAGCAGCGTTTGACGATTGCCCGTGAGATTGGCGATCGCGCTGGAGAAGAAAATGCTCTGAGGTATCTAGGAAATGTTTACTATGCCTTGGGCGACTACGCTCAGGCGATTGAATATCGCCAGCAGGCGTTGGTAATTGTGCAGGAAATGAGGAACGTCCAACGAGAGACAAAGCTGCTTGAGAAACTGGGAAGTACTTACGTTGCCCTGGGAGACGGTGCTAAGGCGATTGAGTGCTATCAGCGGTGGTTAGCCATTGTCCAAGACATTGGCGATCGCAATGGAGAGGCTACTGCTCTGAGAGAACTAGGATGGACTTATAATGTCTTCTTACATGACTCTGCCAAGGAGTTTGAATGCTACCAACAGCGGTTAGTTATTGCCCGTGAGATTGGCGATCGCAATGGGGAAGCTGATAGTCTGTCCTGTCTAGGATCTTTTTACGATGCCCAGGGTGACTATGCCAAGGCGATTGAGTGCTACCAGCAGCAGCTAGCCGTTCGGCAGGACATGGGGCAAACCCGTGACCAGATTTGGGTTCTGGAGTCTTTGAGCCATACATACTGCTATCACTTGAACGATTATGACAAGGCTATTGAATATCACCAGCAGGCATTAGCCGTTGCGCGTGACATTGGGGATCTTAAAGCAGAGAGGCAGGTTCTTAGCAATCTAGGGCATGATTACCGTTCCCGGGGCGATCATCCCCTGGCGATTGAATATTACAAGCAGGCATTAGCTCTTGCACGGAACATAGGGGATGCTGAGGCACAGAGGGAGGTTCTGAGCGATCTGGCACTAATTTACTGGTTCAGGAAGGACTATGCCAATATGATCCATTACAACCAGCAGGAATTGGTCATTACACGAGATTTAGGGGATACCCAAGCACAAAGACAGATTCTCAAGGAGCTGGCAGAGTCTTACCGAGCTTTGGGTGACCATGCTAAGGTAGTTGAATACTGCCACCAGGAATTGGTTATTGCGAAGAAGATTGGCGATCTAGAAAGGAAGGCAGAATGGCTATTTACAGAGCGCTTCGAGAAGTTAAGTAATTTTGAAGTGCAAGAAGCGCTCGATCTATTCGAGGAGTACCTAGCAGCTGCAAGAGAAGTTGGCGATCGCCAGAAGGAAGGAACAGCCCTGTATCAGATTGGGCGTGTTTATTCTCATCTGAATCAGAAGCAAAAAGCGTTAGAGTTCTACGAGCAGTCATTGCCTATCTTACAAGCAATACGCAATCACCAGCAACAAGGGAGAATCCTCGCCGACATAGGTTCAGTTTACAAAGATCTAAGTCAATATGAAAAGGCACTCGAGTATTACGAACAATCCTTGGGTATCTATAGAGAGTTTGGTGAAAATGGTGCGTGTCAGGGAGTAGTTACCACAAGTATTGGGACGATTCACTACAATCTAGGTCAATACCAAAAGGCACTGGAGTACTACGAGCAATCCCTAAGCATTACCCGACAAAAAGGTTGTCAACTCTGTCAAAATGCGAACATTGCTCAAATGGGTCATGTTTACAAAAAACTAGGTCAACATCAAAAGGCTCTGGAACAATATGAGCAAGCTTTGCCCATTCTCCGAGAAATAGGTGCTTACGAATCTGTTGGAAACATTCTACATAGTATAGGTTCAACTCTCCTTGAAACTGGTCAATTGGCGGAAGCAACAGAGAAGCTATTCGCCGCTATTGAGGTTAAAGAATCTCTACGGCTTGGACTAAATGACACCAATAAGGTATCCCTTTTTGAAGATCATCTTTCTAGCTACCGCCTTCTGCAAATTGCCCTCATCGCCCAAAACAAAATCTCAGAAGCATTAGAAATTTCCGAGCGGGGTCGTGCTAGGGCGTTTGTAGACTTATTAACCCAGCGTTTCGGCTCCCAATTAGCTGAGGAATTCGAGCTGCAATTTCAGCTAACTGCACCACCAAAAATTGAAGAAATTCAACAAATTTCTCAACAACAAAAGGCAACACTTGTTGAATATTCAATCGTTTCTTGGCCTAAAACTCAAGCAGGTACTCGCTCTGAAATTTATACTTGGGTCATCCAACCAACTGGCGAAATAGCATTTCGCTCTGTTGACCTCACTTCTGTAAATGCTTCTATAAAAGACCTTGTTACCGACACTCGCGAACTTATCGGTGTCAGAGATGGCAGTCAAACCAACCAGCTAGCTTTCCTCCCTGGCGATTTCGTCAAGCTCAACGACGACGCCCCTGATTGGGAACCTTGGAAAGTAGTAGCAATTGATGCCGAAACCAGCATTCTCTCCCTCACCCAATCCACCTTTCCCGAAGGTTTAACTATTCCACACCCCCTAACTGATGTAGCGGCAAAAGTGGAGACTCACCACACCAATAATCCCCGCTTGCAGCAACTTTATCAACTGTTAATTGAACCAATCGCTGACCTATTACCAACTGACCCAGAAGCCCACGTTATCTTCATTCCCCAAAAAGAACTATTTCTAGTTCCCTTTCCCGCGTTGCAAGATGCTAATGGAAAATACTTAATCGAGAAACATACTATTCTCACCGCCCCGGCAATTCAAGTTCTAGAATTAACCCGCAAACAACGACGCACAAGGCAGATGTTGAACGGGGAAACAGGGAATTCATTAATTGTGGGCAATCCCACCATGCCCAAAGTTTCCTTAGTACCTGGAGACACCCCGCAGCAGTTAACTCCTCTCCCCCATGCGGAAAAGGAAGCCCAGGAAATTGCTCGGCTATTGCAAACAAATGCCATAACAGGCAACAAAGCAAATAAAGCCGCAATTGTGCAACAAATGCCCAACGCCAGACTAATTCATCTCGCAACACACGGGTTACTCGATGACCAGTATGGCATGGGAAGCGCGATCGCTCTTGCCCCTTCTAGCACCGATAACGGATTACTCACCGCTGAAGAAATCCTCCAATTGCACCTGGGCGCCGAATTAGTTGTCCTGAGTGCCTGTAACACTGGAATGGGAAGGATTACAGGTGATGGCGTCATCGGACTATCTCGTTGTTTAATTTCTGCCGGAATTCCCAGCGTCATTGTATCTTTGTGGTCAGTTCCAGATGCTCCCACAGCAGATTTGATGAAAGAGTTTTATCAAAATTTCCTCCACGGTGGCAACAAAGCAGCTGCCTTGCGCCAAGCAATGTTAACCACCATGCAGCAACATCCCAACCCCAGAAACTGGGCAGCATTTACCCTGATTGGCGAGGCAGATTGATATAAACCATCACTCCAACAGAATTAGCCTTCTCGCAGCCAATTCAAAATTTCACCATAGGCGATCGCTTCCCCAGAACACCTCTGTTTGTAGTTGCCCCCACTCATAGTTCCATTTGGGATAGACAATCATAGACTTGCGCCACAATTATCAGTATTTTCAGCGGGTTTAGTTGGTGAGTAAAGAGCGATCGCTCAATATAAAATCGGGCAAATACGAACCCCTGTTCCCATGCCCGATTCTATTCAAGAAGAAGCCCGCCAGATCGTTGACACCCTTGCCTTCACTCCCTTCGAGCAATGCCTTCCCCTCAGCCGCGAGTTTGCCAACCTCCCATCCCTTCCAGGACTTTATGCTATCAGACATCGCACAGATGGACTGCTTTATATCGGCAAAACCAAAAGCCTACGCGGTCGATTTAGCGGTGGGCACAAAGCATTTCTCTGGGCATGGCTCGACAAATACAACGATGAAGATGTTCGCATCGCCATTCGCCCGCTCTCGGCATGGAGGAACCCTGCGCTACTATTAGAGCTAGAAGCCATAATTATCAGAGCAACTGAGCCACCATACAACGTTCAAATTCCACCAGAAAGCTAGACTCATGCAATCGACAACTTTGGAACAATTATCTGCTGCCGATGCCCAAGTTATTCTGGAACACCTTCCAGAAAGAATTCGTGCAGCCCTGATTGCCCGCGCTGCTGACATTGAATACCCGATTGAAGCTGTTGTGGAAATGGCGATCGCAAGCTTCCTCGATAGTGAAGCACTTGGTTTTGCTGATTGCAAACCAGGGCGCAGTCAGTAAAGAATTTGAAACCGTTTCTAGGTTTGGTGGTGGCAGAGTCAGAAACTTTACTTCGGCAATGTTAATTCATCCTCATTGCCCTTTTTGCTGGCATTGCTCGATAACAACGATTTACTTAACCTGCTCTTCTAAACGTGTGCAAA
>DNGG01000145.1 GCA_003486675.1 Cyanobacteria bacterium UBA11372 | reverse complement strand
GATGCAACCGGAAACGATATAATATCATGTCCGGTGGCATCGGTAGCTGCACGTCCGGGGCGGGTTTAAAAAAATCAGAAACCGGGTTTCTTCGTAGATCTCTTTCCTTGGACAACAATTTTTCACAGAAACATAATATTACTCCCTCTATAGCCAATTAGCAATTAGCAATTAGCAATTAGCAATTAGCAATTACCCATAGAGCTAATAACCCCTGTTTGTGCGCCAAAGCTGCTGGGTATATTAAAACTAAATCAACCCCAGAAGCCCAGGTGAGTCAATATGGCAGCAACAGCAGATTTAACGATCGCCCTTCCCGGCTATCATCTAGAGGAACAAATTTACAGTGGTTCCCGCACGGTGGTATATCGTGGGGTGCAGGAAAAGGGCGAACCCCGTCGAGTTGCGATCAAGCTGCTGCGCCAGGAATACCCAACCTTTAACGATTTATTACAGTTTCGCAATCAATATGCGATCGCTAAAAACTTAGACATTACCGGCATTGTGCGTCCCTTGTGTCTGGAATCCTATCGCAACAGCTATGCTTTGGTGATGGAAGACTTTGGTGGCGTGTCGTTGTGGGATTATACGCAAAAGCAGGCACTTTCTGTAGTCGAGGTATTGGATCTCGCTGTGCAACTCACAGAAATCTTACACGCTCTGCACCAAAATCGGGTGATTCACAAAGATATTAAACCTGCCAATATTCTGATTCATCCTGAAACTAAACAAGTTAAATTAATTGACTTTAGCCTCGCTTCGCTGTTACCAAAAGAAACTCAAGAAATCAAAAATCCCAACGTTTTAGAAGGAACTTTAGCTTATTTATCCCCAGAACAAACGGGACGGATGAATCGGGGAATTGATTATCGAGCGGATTTCTATGCCTTCGGCGTGACGCTGTTTGAATTATTGACCGGAGAATTGCCATTCAAATCCGATGATGCGATGGAGTTGGTGCATTGTCACCTAGCTAAACAGCCGCCGACGTTGGAAGAATTAAAAAATCAACGGGAAAATTTAAACATACCCCAGGTCGTCTATAATATTGTGCTGAAATTGATGGGGAAGAATGCCGAAGATCGCTATCAAAGTGCGTTGGGATTGAAATACGATCTAGAAAATTGCCTGCGATCGCTAGTAGAAACCGGCAACATTCCCGATTTTCCCATCGCCCAAAGAGATGCGAGCGATCGCTTCCTCATCCCGGAAAAACTCTACGGAAGGGAAACCGAAGTTCAAACTTTGTTAGATGCCTTTGAACGAGTTTCCCAAGGGGACACCGAGCTAATGTTAGTCGCGGGATTTTCTGGGATTGGGAAAACTGCCGTCATCAACGAAGTCCACAAACCGATTGTGCGCCAACGCGGCTATTTTATTAAAGGCAAATACGATCAATTTCAGCGCAATATTCCCTTTTCTGCCTTCGTCCAAGCCTTCCGGGATTTGATGGGACAATTATTGAGTGAAAGCGATGCACAATTGGCGGCATGGAAAGCCAAAATTATCGCCGCTGTGGGGGAAAACGGACAAGTAATTATTGATGTGATTCCCGAATTAGAACGGATTATCGGACAACAGCCACCTGTACCGGAACTCTCCGGGAGTGCGGCGCAAAATCGCTTCAATTTACTATTTCAAAAATTCATTCAAGTGTTCACCACAAAAGAACATCCCTTGGTAATGTTTTTGGATGATTTGCAATGGGTGGATTCGGCTTCCCTCAACTTGCTGCAATTATTAATGAATGAAGCGAGTGGTGGATATTTACTGATTCTGGGAGCCTATCGAGATAATGAAGTATTTCCGGCACATCCCTTGATACTGACGCTGGAGGAGATTGAGAAAGGTCAATCCATCGTCAATACAATTACCCTCGAACCTTTGTTGGAAATAACGGTCAATCAATTGGTAGCAGATACATTAAGTTGTACTGCCCAATTAGCTCAACCGCTGACACAATTGGTGTATCAAAAAACGAAAGGAAATCCCTTTTTTATCACCCAATTTCTGAAAGCACTGCACGAAGACGGTTGGATTCAGTTTCAGGTGGAATTGGGTTATTGGCAATGCGACATGACTTCAGTGCGGCAGTTAGCCTTGACTGATGATGTGGTGGAATTCATGGCATTGCAGTTGCAGAAACTGCCAGAAAAGACGCAGGAGGTGTTGAAACTGGCGGCTTGTATTGGCAACCAATTTGATTTGAATACCTTAGCGATCGTTTCTGAACAATCGGAAATAGAAGCGGCAACTTCACTATGGAAAGCGTTGCAAGAAGGGCTGATTCTCCCCATTAGCGAAACCTACAAATTCTTCCAAAGCCGAGAAGCAGAAACAACACACTATGATATTTCTGTACCCTACAAATTTCTGCACGATCGCGTCCAGCAAGCTGCTTACTCTCTGATTCTTGACACCCAAAAACCGGCTACCCACTACAAAATTGGCAAACTCTTATTGAGCAGCATGACTCAGGGCGAACGTGAAGAACAGATTTTTGCGATCGCAAACCAATTAAACCAGAGTATAGAATTAGTAATCCTAGCCAAAGAACAACAGGAACTCGCAGAGTTAAACTTGCTGGCAGGAAAAAAGGCAAAGGCAGCAACAGCCTATGGTGCAGCTATTGATTACTTCTCTATTGCCAGGAGATTACTGACAACCGATTGTTGGGAAGGAGAGTACGAGCTAGCCTTAGCAGTGTATCAAGAAAATGCTGAGGCAGCTTATTTAAATGGTGATTTTGTGCAAGCAGCTCAACAGATTGAAATTGTGCTGCAACAAGCGAGAACCTTGCCGGATAAAATTAAAGTTTACGAAGTACAAATCCAAAGTTGTATTGCTCAACATCAACTACTGGAAGCCATCAAGGTTGCGTTACAGGTTATGCAACTATTAGGCATCCATTTTCCAGAGCGACCAAATCAATCTCATCTGCAACAGGCATTAGAGGATGTGCGATCGCATCTGATCGGTAGGCAGATTGAAAGCCTGATCGATTTGCCAGTTATGGACAATCCCTTGAAGCTGGCAGCCATGAAAATTTTATCTCACATTGTTGTCGCGACGTTAATTGTCGATCCCGCTTTGTTTCCACTCGTTGTTTGCCAGCAGGTTAATCTGTCAATTAGCAGTGGTAACTCCTCCCTATCTGCCTCTGGTTATGCCAATTATGGATTGCTCTCATGTGCAATTTTGGCAGATATCAGTACGGGTTATGAATTTGGCAAATTGGCATTGAATCTCCTCGATCGATTCCAGGCAAAGGAGTCTAAGGCGAAAACGTTGCAAATTGCCAATGCTTTCGTCAAACATTGGCAGGAACATTTGGCAGAGACGCTCAACCCTTTATTAGAAGGATATGTTAGTGGACTAGAAACCGGAGATTTAGAATATGCTGCCTGGAATTTATTGGTGCATTCTTACTTCCAGTTTATTTTGGGTCGAGAATTGACCGCATTGGAGCGGGAAATGTCTACAAATCGATCGGCGATCGCTCACATCAAACAAGATGCAGCTTTGACTTACCACGAGCAATTCCACCAAAACGTTTTGAACTTGCTCGCTCAAGCGGTAGATCCCTGTCGCTTAGTTGGTGATGCCTATGATGAAGAGGAACAACTTGCTATTCATCAAGAAACGAACGATCGAACGGCAATTTGTATTTTGTATCTGAATAAGCTGATGCTCTGCTATTGGTTTGGCAACTATACTCAAGCTGTTGAACATGCAACTCAAGCCGAGGAATACCTGAGTGGATTGGTTGGCTTACCATTAATTCCGATATTTTACTTTTATCAATCTCTGGCTATTCTTACAGCTTTGCCAATGGCTGAGCCTTCTACACAGGACTCATGGCTGGAAAAGATTAAGGTTAACCAAGAGAAGATGCAACAGTGGGCGTACCATGCGCCTGCAAACTGTTTGCATCGGTTTCAGTTGGTGGAGGCAGAAAAGTATCGCGTTTTGGATCAAAAGATGGAGGCGATCAACTTCTACGATCGCGCCATTTCTTTTGCTAAGGAAAACGGTTATATCCAAGAGGAAGCTTTGGCTAACGAACTGGCAGCCAAATTCTATCTCGCTTGGGGTAAAGAAAAAGTCGCCGCAGTTTACATGCAAGAAGCTTATTACTGCTATGCCCGTTGGGGTGCTAAAGCTAAAACTGACGATCTAGAAACCCGCTACCCCGATTTGCTGCGTCCGATTTTGCAACAGGAGGCACAAACTCTGAATCCCCTGGAAACTTTAGCCTCAATTGCCTCGCAAAATATATCGATCCACACATCCACAAAAACGAGCCGAGCTTCAAACAATAGCATCAATACCGCCCTGGACTTCGCTGCCCTGATCAAAGCTTCCCAATCTCTTTCTGGCACGATTCACCTGGATGAATTGCTGCACCAAATCGCCCAAATTGTGTTGCAAAATTCTGGGGGCGATCGCTGCGGTTTAATTATGCCCAATAGCGCTGGGGCATGGCAAGTTAAAGCCATTGCCACACCGGATAAAACAGAACTTTGCTCCCACATGCTGGATAATAATTCCCATCTGCCAGTCAAACTGAATCAGTACGTCAAAAATACCAGAGAAATCGTTGTAATTGACGATTTGAAAACCGATTTGCCTGTAATTGACGAGTATTTAAGCCTGCAAAAACCTAAGAGCGTTCTATGCTTGCCGCTGCTCGATCGAGGGAATTTGATCGGCATTTTGTATCTGGAGAATCGCTCGACGAGTGGATTGTTTACGAGCGATCGCATCCTCATCCTCAATTTCCTCTGCACCCAAGCGGCCATTTCCCTGGAAAATGCCACTCTCTACAATACCCTAGAACAAAAAGTTGCCGAACGTACCCAGGAACTTTCTCAAGCCTTAGAATACCTGCAATCCACCCAGAAAAAACTGGTAGAATCCGAAAAAATGGCAGCCCTGGGCAGTTTAGTGGCGGGAGTTGCCCATGAAATCAATACTCCCCTGGGAACTAGCATTACCGCTGCGTCGATATTAGTAGCAAAAACCCAAACTTTTATCGAAGCGATCGCTACTGGAAGCATGAAGCGCTCCACCCTCACAGATTATGCCGCCATTGCCCAAGAAACCGGAGATTTAATTGTGAGCAATCTGCAACGAGCAGGAGATTTAGTCCACAGCTTCAAGCAAGTTGCGGTAGATCAAAGCAACTTAGAGTGCCGCACCTTCGCCCTCAAAGGCTATATCGAAGAAGTTTTGAGCGCCTTGCAACCCAAACTGAAACAAACGCCCCATACCGTCACCGTCAGCGGCGATGATGACTTAAAGATTACCAGCTATCCGGGAGCGATCGCCCAAATCGTCACCAATTTCGTCACCAATTCCATCCTCCATGCTTATCCCCAAGGCAATTCTGGGCATCTTAAGTTTTGGGTAGCTCGACGGGATGAACAGATAGTTATGCAGTATCAAGATGATGGTTGCGGTATCCCTGCCAAACACCTAGATAAAATCTTTGACCCCTTTTTCACCACGGCTCGCAATCGCGGTGGCACCGGCTTAGGGCTTAATATTGTTTATAACCTAGTCACGCAAAAATTGTCCGGAACAATTGATGTACAAAGCCAAGTCGGCAGCGGTACCAGGTTTACATTATTACTCCCGAAAGTCACAACGAATCGTTCCTAGTTAGTAATTCTGCTTCGCTCTCCTGTACCAAACAAAATTTTTTTTATGATGACTAATTCTTGTTCGCAGCAAAAAATAGAAAACTTGGATGATGAATTCACGATCTTGGAGGATGATGAGCCATTAAATCCACCCAGTTCAGATCTTTCCCAGAACACGAAATTATCCCTGCCTGTGGGTGCAATTGCTGCCCCCGATCGACCTTGGAAAGTAATGATTGTGGATGATGATGCCCAAGTGCAGCAAACCACAAAGTTAGCGCTGAAAAACTTTACCTTTGATGGGCGATCGCTCACCCTGGTGTCTGCATACTCCGGCGCAGAAGCGAAACAACTGATTGCCGATCATCCAGATACCGCATTTATCCTGCTCGATGTGGTGATGGAAACTAACGATGCCGGGTTGCAGGTAGTGCAATATATCCGCGAGGTGTTGCAAAACTCCTTAGTTCGGATTATTCTCCGCACCGGACAACCCGGTGAAGAACCAGAAGAATCAATTTTGCTCAACTACGACATCAATGACTACAAATTAAAAGTTGATTTTACCTATAACAAGCTAATTGCCACCACAATTTCTGCCTTGCGTTCCTATCGAGATATGCTGCGGTTTGCTCAACAATCCCAGGAACTCCAGCAAGCACTAGACCAATTGCAGCAAACACAACTTCAGCTGGTGCAGAGTGAAAAAATGTCAGCTTTGGGGAATTTAGTCGCCGGGGTTGCCCATGAAATCAACAATCCCATCGCCTGCATTGCTGGCAACCTTCATCCGGCTCAAACCTATTTTCAGGATGTGTTTCAATTGCTCGATCTTTATCAGAAATACTATCCTCAGCCTGCTCCAGAAATTGAAGATGAAATTGAGGCGATAGATTTAAACTTTATTCGTGAAGATATGGCGAATTTACTGACATCTATGAACGCGAGCGTGGCGCGAATTCGGGATATCAGCACCAATATTTGTACTTTTTCTAGAGTCGATCGAGAATACAAAGTACCGTTCAACATTCACGAAGGCATTGACAGCAGCATTCTGATTCTCAAACACCGGCTAAAAGCCAATCACAATCGTCAAGCAATTAAAGTCATCAAAGAATATGAAAATATCCCCCAATTGCTATGCTTTCCCGGTCAGTTAAATCAGGTGTTTATGAATATTCTGGCGAACGCAATCGATATGTTTGATGAGATGGCAGAAACTCTGTCTTTTGTCGAATTCGACGCCAATCCTCAAGAAATTAAGATTCAAACAAAAGTAGTTTCAGACGCGGTACAAATCCGCATAGGGGATAATGGTGCCGGTATGAACGAAGCGGTAAAAGCCAAAATATTTAACAATTTGTTGACGACCAAAGCTGTAGGCAAAGGAACGGGATTGGGATTAGCGATCGCGCATCAAATCGTAGTAGAAAAACATGGGGGCAAGATCGAAGTCGATTCTACACTAGGCAAAGGTACGGAGTTCATCATTCTGTTACCCGTCACCAAATAAACTTGCCCATCAAATTGTAGCGATAGTTATAAACTCTGTTCTCTATTAATGGAAATCCATCAAAATGTCTCCAGATCAAATTGTAAAAAACACCAACAATAAATCAGCAATTATTCCTCTCAGGATGATTCTCATTGTGCCTTTTATTCTGCAAATATTTACAGCAGTGGGGTTAGTTGGCTATTTCTCTTTTAAAAACGGACAGAAAGCTGTCCAAGAGCTAGCGCTCGAACTTCAAAGCCAAATATTGATTCGAGTGCGCCAGTTTATTGGCGATTATATGGCAACCCCAAAGAAGCTCGACGAAATGAATGTAGATGCTTTCAATTCAGGCTTAATCGGCTTGGACGATTTTTCCCGGATGGAGCGAACTTTCTGGAAACAACTACAGCTTTATCGGGTAGGTTACATCAACTATGCCAATCAGAAAGGTAAATTTGTTGGCGTCAGTTTCGATCCTAAAAATCCCAAGCAAATTATCATTGACACCTTCGATCGTTCTAAAAGTAATAAAATAGTTGCTTACATCAGCGACCAGAACGGAAAACGCTTGAAATTACTTCCTAAAGCCGTATTAGATGAATTTGAATTTGCTACCCAACCCTGGTATGCAGATGCTGCTAAAGCTGGGAAGCCTGTGTGGAGCCAAATTTATCAATGGGGTCAGGAAGATGTATATGGTGCGGTTTTGGCGATTTCCTACAGCTATCCGGTTTATAACCAGAAGGGAGCTTTTGAAGGGGTAATGGGCATTGATATGACCCTATCTCAGATCGGTAAATTTTTCCGCGATTTAAAGATTAGCACTTCTGGACAAGCATTTATTATAGAGCGCAATGGTTTGTTAGTAGCAAGTTCTAAATCTGAACAACCTTTTGCCATTGTCAAGGGTAAACCTCAGAGAATCAATGCTTTTAACAGCGACAATCCCATCATGCGAGCAACGACACAATATCTACAGAAACAATATGGTAGCTTGAAGGCAATTAAAGCTAGCCAGCGATTAGAATTGTGGTTGAACGGCGAGCGGCAATTTGTGCAAGTTATGCCGTGGCAAGATCCCCAGGGATTGGAATGGTTGGTGGTGATAGTTGTCCCCGAAAGCGATTTTATGAGTCAAATTAATGCCAACAACCGCACAACCATTTTGCTCTGCTTGGGATCGCTGGGAGTAGCAACCCTAATGGGAATTTTTACCGCGCACTGGATTACTAAACCGATTTTACAACTACAAAAAGCCAGCAAGGAAATAGCATCAGGTCAACTTGAGCAAACAATTAAAGTCAAAGGTATTAGCGAATTGGAGTCATTGGCAGAGTCTTTTCACCTAATGGCAAGACAATTGAAAGCATCTTTTACCGAGTTAGAAAGGCGGGTGGAAGAACGTACTATTGAACTTAAACAAGCCAAAGAAGTCGCAGATAATGCCAACCAAGCCAAGAGCGAATTCCTCGCCAATATGAGCCACGAATTACGCACCCCGCTCAATGGTATCTTGGGTTATGCTCAAATTCTCGCGCGCTCTAAAGCGCTACCTGACAAAGAACTCCACGAAGTTAACGTGATTCATCAATGCGGCTCTCACTTGCTCACCATGATCAACGATATTTTGGATCTATCCAAGATTGAAGCTCGCAAACTCGAACTTGCTCCCACAGCAATCCATTTCCCCTCATTTCTGCAAGGTGTGGTCGAAATTTGCCGCATCAGAGCCGAGCAAAAAGGAATTGACTTTGTTTACCAATCCGATCCGCAGTTACCTGAAGGAATTTATACCGATGAAAAACGCTTGCGTCAAGTTTTAATTAACCTTTTGGGAAATGCGATCAAATTTACCGATAGCGGCTTAGTAAAACTCGATGTTTCTTTGATCGAAAAACTCCATGATGCTACGACTTTCCCGATTCGGTTTCAAGTGCAAGATACAGGAGTAGGTATTGCACCAGAAGACATTAATAAGCTATTTGAAGCCTTTGAACAAGTGGGCGATCGCCAACGTCAAACCGAAGGCACCGGACTGGGATTAGCGATTAGCCAGAAAATCGTTCAACTGATGGGCGGAGAGATTCAAGTTACCAGTAAGCTGGGCGTAGGAAGCAGTTTTTTCTTTGAAGTAGAATTGCCTCTCGCTGTCGATTGGGTAGAACAAAACTCAACCCATGCTAACGGGAAGATCCTTGGCTATCAAGGAAAAGCGCGCCACATTTTAGTCATAGATGATCGCTGGGAAAACCGATCGGTTTTAGCCAATCTTTTAGAGCCATTAGGCTTTCAAATCAGCCAAGCTGAAAATGGAGCTGCTGGAATTGAACAAATGCTCAAGATAGATCCGGATCTGGTAATAACTGATATCGTCATGCCAGTAATGGATGGAATTGAACTGCTCAAACAGGTTCGCAGCCGTGTTGAATTGCGACATCACAAGATAATTGTTTCATCTGCATCTGTGGCTCAAGTCGATCGAAATATGGCGCTGGATGCTGGAGGAGATGACTTTCTCAATAAACCCATAGCCGCTAATGAATTGTTTAACTTACTCGCCACTCATCTCCATCTACAATGGGTTTATGAAACTCCTCCTGACTCTCAAACCCCCTCTTCCTCTACAATAGATACGGAAGATAGTAGCGAGGTAATTTTGCCCTCCAGCGCCGCGATCGCCCAACTCCTAGAATTTACTCAAAACGCTCAACTGACGCGGCTGCGAGAACATCTGGAAAAGCTGGTGCAAACTGAGCCAAAATATCGCAAATTTGCCGAGCAGATTATTCAACTTTCCGACCAGTTTCGGTTTGAAGAAATTGAGGAATTATTAACCCAACAAATCCAATCGAGTTGATGAATATTTTAGTAGATGCGATCGCTGACAATCGTAGGGAGTATGTCAACTTTGTAGGTTGGGTTGAGCGACGAAACCCAACCAAAGGCTCACTGGTAAACTGCCGCTCCCAATAGGAGCAAGCAACAAGAGATACTATAAGTATTAGAGAACCAGCGAATGGGTATTATGACAACAGCAACTTTAGCCCAACCCAAAAAAGTAACACCCCTCTTATTCGAGGGGTTGACTTGGCGGGAATTCAAAGCGGTTGAGCAATTGCTAGATCGTCCAGGATATCGACTCTCTTTTCTGGATGGAATATTGGAGATTAGACAGATGCCAGGTGAAACACACCAAACTGTTAAAGAAAGGATCGGTGCATTGTTGGAGCTTTACCTGCTAATGGCAGGGTTTGACTTCACCCCAACCGGCTCGATGACGCTCCAAAGCGAAGCAGGAGCTGTCAAGCGAGAAGCTGATGAATCCTATAAACTTGCCCCTGGGCGATCGCGTCTTGATTTAGCAATTGAAGTCATCTTTACCAGTGGTGGCATCAACAAATTGGAATCCTATAAACGGCTAAAGATTCCTGAAGTATGGTTTTGGGATGATGGCGTACTTGAGATCTATCATCTGCGGGGAGAGGGGAACGAGTTGCACTATGAAAAGATCGATAAAAGTGAGGAATTACCAGGAATAAATCTTGAGTTATTGTTACGCTGCATCAATATGGTTAATCACGTCGATGCGCTCAAAACCTTTCAGCAGGCACTCCAGAACCAGTAAAACAAGGCATTTGCAATCTATCGTTTCAGATAGCATATTTTCAGGTTTTGTAGGGGCGGGTTTTACAGACAATTCCTCGCGGCAACAAACAATCTTTATAAACCCGCCCCGCCGTATGCAATACCGATGCAACGGTCAACGATATAACATCAATATAAGCTTCTTTAGCGGGAAAAGTTATGCCTCCTTCTAACTCGCAGCAGTTGACAATTCCACCCTTGGAAAATGGCGATCGCTTGAATCGCTTTGAATTCGAGCGCCGCTATAACGCCATGCCAAATCTGAAAAAAGCTGAATTAATTGAAGGAGTTGTTTACATGCCTGCTGCTTTGCGATTTCGGAGTCACGCTCAACCCCACGGTAGAATTATGGGGTGGTTGCTTGTCTATGAAGCCGCAACCCCTGGCATTATTTTGGGCGATAATCCGACTGTTCGGTTAGATTTAGACAACGAACCTCAACCAGATGCGGTATTGCTAATTGAGGAAAGCTGCGGTGGACAAGCGCGGATTAGTGAAGATGACTACATCGAAGGGAAACCAGAATTAATTGTTGAGGTTGCTGCTAGTAGTGCGACGATCGATCTGGGTGACAAAAAGCGTGCCTATCGGCGCAATGGCATACAAGAATACCTCGTGTGGCAGGTGTTTGATCAACGTATAGATTGGTTTCAGTTAGAAGCAGGAGAATATGTGAATTTGCAACCTGATGCAGCAGGTGTAATTCGCAGTCAGGTTTTTTCAGGATTGTGGTTAGATCAAACTGCTTTGTTGGCGGGGAATATGCAGCAGGTGTTAGCAGTGTTGCAGGCAGGGGTGAACTCTGCCGAACATCAAGCCTTTGTGCAACAGCTAGCAGATTATCCCTAAAAGAAACCGGGTTTGGAGCAAACAAGAAACCCGGTTTCTAGGTTGCTGAAACTCTTTGGCAGGCAGGATGCCTACCCCACAAGAGTTTTTGCACAGAGATTTGCAGCGATCTCGAAAATTACCCATTACCCATTACCCATTACCAATTACCAATTTTCGGACGGTAATACCCGCTACAGAATGGGTGAACACCGATCTTGCGATCGCACGCAGTTCCCTACAATGGCTGTAGTTAGAAAAATTGCCTATAGAAAGGGGAGTCTATTCGATGCAACCGAATAATCCAAATCAATTTACCGAAAAAGCCTGGGAAGCGATCGCGAAAACCCCAGATATGGCTAAAGCTGCCTCGCAACAACAGCTGGAAAGCGAACACCTGATGAAGGCGCTGTTGGAACAAGAGGGGCTGGCTAGTAGCATTTTTAACAAGGCTGGCGCGAACGTGCAACGCCTGCGCGATCGCACCGACGACTTCATCAAGCGCCAACCCAAGCTTTCCGGTACAATTAACTCGATCTATCTCGGTCGCAGTTTGGATACGCTGCTAGACCGAGCTGAAGAATATCGCAAAGAATATGGCGATGATTTTATCTCGATCGAACACCTGTTGCTCGCGTATACCAAAGACGATCGGTTCGGTAAAGGCTTATTATCTGAATTTAGACTAGATGAAGCCAAGCTGAAGAACACGATCGCACAAATCCGTGGGGGACAAAAAGTGACGGATCAAAATCCGGAAGGAAAATACGAATCACTAGAAAAATACGGTCGAGATTTAACCCAACTAGCAAAGGAAGGTAAACTCGATCCGGTAATCGGGCGCGATGATGAAATTCGCCGCACAATTCAGATCCTCTCTCGCCGCACCAAGAATAACCCGGTGCTAATTGGCGAACCAGGTGTAGGTAAAACCGCCATCGTCGAAGGATTGGCGCAGCGCATCGTCAGCGGCGATGTCCCCCAATCTTTGAAAGATCGCAAATTAATCGCCCTCGATATGGGTGCGTTGATTGCGGGTGCCAAGTATCGGGGTGAATTTGAAGAACGTCTGAAAGCGGTATTGAAAGAAGTTACCGACTCCGGCGGTAATATCGTTCTGTTCATTGACGAAATTCACACCGTAGTCGGTGCGGGTGCAACGCAAGGTGCAATGGATGCCGGAAACTTGCTCAAACCCATGTTGGCGAGAGGCGAGTTGCGTTGCATTGGTGCCACGACTTTGGATGAGTACCGCAAGTACATCGAAAAAGATGCCGCACTAGAAAGACGGTTCCAACAAGTATACGTAGATCAGCCGAGTGTAGAAGATACCATTTCGATCTTGCGCGGGTTGAAAGAACGCTACGAAGTTCACCACGGGGTGAAAATTTCCGATAGTGCGTTAGTAGCAGCCGCTACATTGTCTACGCGATATATTAGCGATCGCTTCCTACCCGACAAAGCGATTGACTTGGTAGACGAAGCGGCGGCGCGGTTAAAGATGGAGATTACTTCCAAACCGGAAGAACTCGACGAAATCGACCGCAAGATCCTGCAACTCGAGATGGAAAAGCTATCGTTGCAAAAAGAAAGCGATCGCGCTTCCAGAGAACGTCTAGAAAGATTGGAAAAAGAACTCGCGGATCTCAAGGAAGAACAACGCACCCTCAACGCACAGTGGCAGTCTGAAAAAGACGTAATCGGTCAAATTCAGACGATTAAAGAAGAGATCGACCGCGTTAACTTGGAAATTCAACAAGCAGAACGCAACTACGACCTTAACCGCGCCGCTGAATTAAAATACGGCAAATTAATCGAACTGCAACGGCGATTAGAAGAAACTGAACAACACCTGGCGCAAACCCAAACCAGCGGTAAATCCTTGCTGCGGGAAGAAGTCACCGAAGGGGATATTGCCGAAATTATTTCCAAGTGGACGGGAATTCCGATTAGTAAATTAGTCGAATCGG
>DNGG01000454.1 GCA_003486675.1 Cyanobacteria bacterium UBA11372 | reverse complement strand
AGGGATATAAGGCGCTTTCTGATCACAGGTAATGCCAGACAGAATTTAACAGTAAAAATACTAGGGGAAGAACGTTGTTTTTAATTTTGTAGAAACCTCTATACCGAGAGGAGCCGATTTGATGTTTATGGAGCTAAAACCAGCGTAAAATTTACCTAAGCTTTACAAAATCGCTCAAAATCTTCATTTAAAACCGGAAAATAGCCCGCGACAAGCTGGGAAAATAGAAGCGCAACCCCAAGATAGAGGAAGAAACCCAAATGACAGCAAAAATCAAAAAATTTTTGCTCGGTGCAACGGTGGTAGCTTCAATGAGCGCGATCGCATCCGCCCCAGCCTCTGCCTTCACCATAACGGGCACAGACTACCTACTCTACGATGTCAACGGCAATAACACCTACGTGAATCCCACCGCCAACTTAGACAGCATTTTGGCTGGCAACAGTGCTAATCCCGGTGGCAACGTAGAACTATTTGCCAGCAGTGAAACCCTCTCCAATGCACAGTTTTTGGCATCTACCGCTCGCACCAGCGTTAGTGGCTTGGTTGGTGGCAGTATGCTCACCCTCAGCAGTCTGACAGCAGATGATTGGTTTGGTGCAGGAGCAAGCCGCAATACCAGCTATGGGGCAAATAACTTGGCAAATACATGGTTTAATGCCTTCTTAAATGCCGCTGGTCAAGGTTCTGCCTCACTTGCCAACAGAACCCAAGCTTACAATACATTTCTTGCTATTGGCGGCTTCCAACGCAGCAGCGACCCCAACATCTCCTACATCAACACCAGCGGCAGCGACATCAACATTGGACTTGCCGGTCACTATGACCTGAGAACGTTCTATATCCGTCCTGGTTCTCCATACGCACCGCTTGCAGCCTTGCTGCCCAATCGATTCCAAGCCAGTGAAGTTGTTAGAGCTACTTACAATGGCACAACTCAATATCTTTACAGCTTCTTTGCTACCCCAACTGGACTAACCCACAGCGGCTCAGTAGGAGCAGATGGTCATTCTCACAGCGGCAACTACCAAGTTTCCCTCCCAGGTGTTGTCACTCCTCCTCCAGCAACGGCTGTGCCAGAACCCTCTGCTATGCTGGCTCTGTTTGGTTTGGCTGGTTTCTTAGTCACCAAGCGCCAGCAGTCGAAAAATGTCTAGACTCCGCATCTATTCCAATCTCTGCAAATAGGAAAAAAATTAAACAAACCCGGTTTGGTTTGTTTGCGTCAGTCCGGTTTTAATTACCTAGAACGCTCACAACCCACTTGTGTTTTCAATCATAAGTGGGTTGTGAGCGTTATCCAGTTATACAAGGCTTTAATCGATGATGCCAAAATAACAAAAGCATTATTTTATACATTTTAAGCAGTAAATATACGAGAAAAATGTAATTTTTAAGTCGAAAGAAACCTCCGTACAGAAAGCAGTTGAGCTGATTTTTATTGATTTAAAACCAGAGTAAAATTTAGCAAAGCTTGACGCGATCGCTCAAAAGATTAATTTAAGATCAAAAATAATTCGCGAGATGGTGGCAAGAGTTAAGTACAACCCCAAGATTGAGGAAAAACCAAGATGAAAGCAAGTATGCAAAAATTTTTGATGACTGTAACGGTAGCAGGTGGAATGAGCGCGATCGCTTCTGTCCCAGCGATCGCCACAACCCTCAAACCGACGAACATTCAGTTCGAGACTTACAACGGTCAACCCCAAATACAAACCTATCTGTTCAAAAATCCCCCTACCTACGAAATTGTGAATGGGGTTAAAAGGCAACAGCTGGACAACCCCAGTACGAATGATGTCGGCAAGGCGATGCCAGCCTTGACCGATGATTTTGCTGCAACAAACGTAGAACTTTGGTACAGTAACGAATCTCCTCAAAGGGTGGGCTTCTCAGCTAATCTAGGAACGAATACCATCAAAGTAGAAAGCGTTACTAAAGCTGATTGGGCCGATGGCGTATTGGCGACAGCTTGGCTAAACGGCTTTCGCAATAGCTACAGCGGACTGATGGGAAGCATCGCCACGACGGGCGGTTCTAACCTGCTCCAAGCTTTCAATACTAACTTTAATTCCCTCGTTAGCTATCTGAGTAACAATGGCTTCAATGGAGCCGGAGATCCTAATATTGGGGCTGTGACGTACAACGACCAAACGGGTAAATTGCAAGTTGACCTAGTTGGACACTTGGATGTCGCGGGGAGATATGTAGATACTCGAAAACAAACTAGCCAGAACGGACAAACGATAGATAACCCGAATTTTATCGAGAATTTCTCCACGGCTGATGGCAAGTATACTGGTAATCTTGCACAAAAACAAGGATTTTCACCCGACTACGCCCGTAACGCTACGGGAAATCTCTTGTTGGATTCGGCATTGATCGCTATGTCCACCAAATCATATCGCAGCAGTCAAGCGTTCCAAGTTAGCGAAATTGCTAAAATCACCTTCAACAGTGAAGTTAGCTATGCTTTCAGCTTCAACGCTACAGATTCAGGCGCGATCGCCGGTAGCCGCAACCCACTCAACGATAGCACTTCCCATACCGGAATCTACACCTGGACGAAGGATTACCCGCCGAATCCAAATCCGCCCGCAGCAGTACCCGAACCTTCTACAATTCTGGGTCTAGTAGCTGTTGGCGGTTTATTTGCCGCTAGACGCCTGAGTAACCAAAAAGCTTAACCTCTGTCGTTGAGTCGTCAATCTATTGCAGAGTTTAGGAGCCAATAGGCTCCTTTTTTGTGAAGTTATATCAATCTTCTGTTAATTCTGTCGCTGGTGGTGCTTCTTGCTCTAGTAAGCTTTCCTCAATAGTTTGAGTGACAACGATCGCGCCCTCTAACGCCTCGCAAATTAACTGTCGTTGTTCTGCATCGTAACCCCAGCGGTCTAAAAAAGCTTGGTAGCTGCCTGCACCCGTTACCGCACTTTCCAATAATTTTCGACAGCGATCGTATACTCGATCGATATCGACGAGTTTGATCAAAGCAGCAGAGCGATCGCGCACTTGTTGTGAACTTTGCGCCATCGCTTCATCCTCGTTGCGTTGATGGGTAAGCGTCATCGCCGCAGACATGGCGACATTTTTCGCCAACAGTTCGGCGACAATATCTGGACTTGAACGTAACGCCTGCACCAATTCCTCTGAGGGATAGTTGGCTAAACTGCTATTTGATGTTAAGTAGGTGACAAAAAATCCCCTAGCACCGTTTTCGCTTTGAACTAAAGCAGCGATCGCGTCGTGAATCTGTTCGGGGGATAATTGATTGGCTTCCACCTGTTCTAGCAAAGATTCCGTGGCGGCGATCGCTTCTTCAAACGTAATCTCAGAGCTAATTTGAGTCATATTACCGACCATTTCCGATGGTTTTTTCCGCTGTCGCGAGATTGATGACCACCCCGCGCAACCAGCAGTTGCGGCTGTGCGTTCGCGATAGCGATGGGTCGCATTATCGCGGCGTCCTCATGGTAGCACCTTTGCTATCGGGGATAAATCAACCCAACTCTATATAACTTCCCGGCATATTGGTTAAAATACTTAACTCGACCAATGGCTGCGGACGAAAAAAGATCCGCGATAGTTCCTCAAACTCAAACATCAGGATGCATAATACAGTTCGTACCTCATCCGCAAGCATTACCGACCGGATACCATTGGTAATAGTCAAACGCCTCAATATGGCTGCTTTATGGACGATCTGTTAAGTCTTAAGGAGCGCTATTCTGACAATGTCCCAATACTTACAATGGTCGTGAAAAATTTAACAACCAGACATACTCAAGCGTTTAATCTGCTTAGAGCCATGCGAATTTTGCTGCTTGAAGACAACGATATTAATCGCCAGTTGCTGAGCGAATATCTGATTTATCTGGGCTACCAAGTCCTTGGTTTAGCAGATGGGTGCAACTTATTTCAAGCCTTATCTGACTTCCAACCTCAGCTGATTTTGCTAGACTTGAAATTACCCGGTATTGATGGTTATACCATTCTCGAACAAATCCAACAAAGCTCTGACTGGCATCAAGTTCCAGTTATTGTCGTTTCAGCATTTGCTTTTAGCGCCGATCAACAGCGAGCCATTAATTTAGGGGCGCGAAGGTATTTTGTCAAACCTGTAAAGCTGCCTCAGTTGAAACAGGCGATACAGGAAGAATTGAATCTCGGTAGCGCCTAGTAATAATTGCCCAGAGTCCTCTCATCGTCAGCGGGTAGTGGGGAAACCCCTACCCACGCGCGATCGCTCTATCGACTCGCGACGGTCTACACTGATAGTTAGCCACCTTACTTACTTAGTCAGAAGGCCCGGTGACGATAATTGCTTCCATAATTGCAGATAGACTCTGCATCGACTCTCTTACATCATCCATCTTCGCTTCTATTTGTGCGATTAACAGAGTGACGCTTTGCAGTTGATTCAGCGTCTCATCTAAGGCTTCCCGATACTGCTGTTGGAGATCTTCTGAAGTCATTGATACCATCTGGGTTTGCTTACTAAAGGTTGTAATAGATATATCTTAGTAGACGATTTCCTCTAATTTAATCTCTATTCTTTCAGATTTTATTTTTATGTTCATAACTTAATTATTTACCCAGGATAGTTAATCAAAACTTTAAAAATCTGAAAAGATTGTGTTAGGATAATCTCCCAAAAGGGGGTTTTGCGTAATATTACTAAACATTAAACATACTAAAAGCAATTGTTTTTACTGAAAAACCTGTAAAGATTACGGAATCGGAGACTTGCGAAGCTTATGTCAGTAACTAAAACCCTACCATTGGTAAAAGATGCAGAACGACTCTCAAGCCGGTTGCAGGAAATTCCAGCCGAACCGGGTGTATATTTTATGAAAGATGAGAGCGATCGCATTCTGTACATCGGCAAATCGAAAAAACTGCGATCGCGCGTCCG
>DNGG01000147.1:6778-22703 GCA_003486675.1 Cyanobacteria bacterium UBA11372 | reverse complement strand
CGCGCCCGGATGGCTATCACGAATTGGCAATGATCCTACAAAGCATCGATCTCGCCGATGGGATAGACTTACATGCCAACGGCACCGACAACATCCGCCTCCACTGCGATCGTCCCCAAGTTCCTTTAGATCAAACAAATTTGGCTTATCGGGCGGCGCAGTTAATGATAAACCAATTTCCCAGCGCCTTTGCCAAATTTGGCGGCGTCGATATTGAAATCGAAAAGCGCATACCCGTCGCCGCCGGATTAGCAGGCGGATCGACCAACGCCGCCGCCGTTTTAGTAGGGTTAGATCTAATGTGGCAACTAGGATTAACTCAATCGGAATTGCAGGAACTCGCAGCACAGTTAGGTTCCGATATACCATTTTGCATCGGGGGTGGGACGGCGATCGCTACCGGCAGAGGCGAAAGACTATCCCCCCTACCCGACTTAGATAACCTGCACGTCGTATTAGCCAAACACCGCAACTTAGGCGTTTCCACAGCTTGGGCTTATCAGACATACCGACAGCAGTATAGCAGTTCCTACGTATCCGACCCCCAAAGCCTGAAAGAAAGATCGGCAAGGGTACATTCGGGAGGATTGGTGAGCGCGATCGCCCACAAAGATGCAGCTAAAATTGGTCAATCCCTCCACAACGACTTAGAGAGAGTAGTCTTGCCAAAATATCCCCAAGTGCAGCAATTGCGAGAGGCATTTGAGAAAGCAGGCGTTTTAGGTACGATGATGTCAGGATCTGGCCCGACTGTGTTCGCCCTCACAGAATCTCGCAGCCAAGCAGAACTCGTTCGGCAACAAGTAGAAACAGCGATCGAGGACCCCAGTCTAGATTTCTTTTTAGCTCAATTTATCCCAAATGGAATTAGAGTTGTTTAATAAAATTACCAAACTTTCGTCCAAACTTTCCCACCCAAATTGTTCGCTAACTCAACTTGCTAATGGCTAATGGCTCGCTCGAGAAATCGGGAAAAATGCTATATTAGCAATTAGCAAGCTTGCAACTAATTAGATGATTTTTTGTTAACAAATGTTTTTGCCAAGAAAAATCACAATCTATGACCGATCCAACACCGATTCAAGAACCAGAAAAGCAATCAAATCCTTCTGGCAAGGCGCTACCGGGACCGCTACGCTGTTTGAGCGGTGCAGCAGTAGCAGGAGGACTGGCGATCGCGCTATACTCGCTCACCTCATCCATCGCCTCTAGCTTTGCCAGCAAACCAATTCAATCCGACAACTTTACAGTAGTTAATATCACCGTCGCCGTTCGCACCCTAGTCGTCGGCACGAGCGCCCTCGCCACCGGCATCTTTGGGCTGATCGCCGTCGGTTTAGCCGCCCTAGGGATTCAAGTGTTATTTAACCCAGCCGCAAAGCCAACAGATGCCAACCAGTAGGTACGTGAGACTCAATATCAACAATCAATCCCCACATTGCCAAAGCACGCTGTGGGGATTCTGGCTTAGTTGGGTAAACTCAATATGTACCGGAAACGATATAACCAAAAAGACAGGGTTAATCATCGCGTTTTCTCGATGACAAATTTACTATGGTTCCCAATACCCAGCTTGCGATCGCTCAGAATCAGGAATTACTTTTGGCATCTACCGAACAGGTGGAACTCCTAGAGCAGCTGTTGGCAATCGGCACCGCCCTTTCTAACAGCCAGTCTTTGGAAAAATTACTCGAATTAATTTTATCGAAAAGTCGAGAAATTACTTGTAGCGACGCTGGCAGCCTTTATTTAATCGACCGCAGCGATGGCATTGCTAAGTTACTGTTTAAAGCAGCCCAAAACGATTCGATTCCCCACGTCACTTTCCGGGAATTCGCCATGCCCATCACTCACAACAGTCTATCGGGGTACGTAGCGCTGACGGGTGAAAGTTTAAACTTGCCCGATGCCTACAATTTGCCACCCGACGTTCCCTATCAGCTAGATACCAACTTTGACCGCGATTTTTCCTATAAAACTCGCTCGGTTTTGGTGCTACCGATGCAAAACCAACAAGGCGAACTAATTGGCGTGCTGCAACTGATCAATCGCAAAGTTAAACCCGATACCGTTGTCAACCCTGAAAACCTCAAGCAAGTCACCCAGCCTTATTCAGATTGGGAAGCGCGAATAGTTCGCTCTCTGGCTTCAATGGCAGCAATTTCCATCGAGCGCAACCACCTGCAAGAAAGTATTGAAAACTTGTTCGAGGGCTTTGTCAAAGCTTCTATCCGGCTGATTGAAAAGCGAGATCCCACCACCTACGGTCATTCCGAGCGCGTCGCCGCCTTGAGCGTAGGTTTAAGTACCGAAGTCAATTCAGTCAATTCCGGGCCATTAGAGTCAGTTTATTTTACCTTGCGCCAAATCCAAGAAATCCGCTACGCCGCCCTGCTGCACGACTTCGGCGAAGTCGGCGTCCCCGAAGCGCTTTTGCACCGGCTGAAAAAACTCTCACCCGAACAACTGGAGATAATTCGTCAGCGCTTTGCGATCGCCGGACGTACCCTGGAATTGGACACCGCCCAAGCTAAGTGCCAGTATTTGCAAAACTTATTTCAACAACAGCCTTCTGGCGAGCTTACCGCAGAAAAGATAGTAAATTTTGATACAGAGCTTCTAAAAGCGATGGACAAGCTCGATCGGTTATGGGAACTGCTCGTCAAAATTAACGAACCAGAAAGCTTAATAACAAGAGAATTTCAGCCTTTATCTGACGAGGAACTAGCTTTATGGACAGAACTGTCTCAGTATCAATACAGAGAGATAGACGGTCAATTAAAGTACTTAGTAACTACCCAAGAAATGGCGCAGCTGATGGTTCCCAGAGGAAATCTGACACAGGAAGAGCGGTTAGCAATTGAAGCTCACGTGACTTACAGCTACCATTTCTTGAAGCGAATTCCCTGGACAAACGATCTGAAAAATATCCCCACCATCGTGTTATCTCACCACGAAAAGCTGGATGGAACTGGCTACCCGCAAGGATTGAAACAAGAACAAATTCCGATTGGCAGCCAAATTTTAGCGATCGCCGACATCTACGACGCCCTCACCGCAGGCGATCGCCCTTACAAGGAAAAATTACCAGCACACAGCGCCATCAAGATCCTCAAAACAGCTGCTACCAAAAACAAACTCAACCCCCACCTAGTTGACCTGTTCGAGCAGCGCCAGGTTTATACAGTTTTGGAGCAAGTTAGCAGGTGATCAAGTGTGCAGGTGAGGGTTTGAAGCCCTTTTAACCTTGTTTTAGCCTTAAAACAATAATATTTCGCCAAATTTTTCACTTTTCCAACTACACACCTGCACACCTGCACACCTGCCCAAGAAGCCTAAGAAGTCCAAATTTTTGCAATTCTTATCTTTTGCCTGAAATTTCCCCACAGATTACACAGGGTTTCCACAGCACGATTCAACTTTTTCCACAGCTTGATTGCCGTTTTCCACAAAGATTCACCTATGACCCTTGTCTTCCCGTCAGCTTGGGGATTTCTGCCCTCAAGCACCCATGAGCCGCCAAACCCCCCCTTATTTTTAAGTTATGTAACAAAATTTAGGCTGAAAAGCCTATTCTGTCGTGAGTTTTTTTCGTTTCACAAAGCACCTGTAACATTTCGCATCATTGACAACCCCACCCCCTCTTAGAAGACAATGATGCGACCCACCTACAACAGCGAGTCAGTTGTCAGCGGTCGTGGTTCCGATCAACTGACCGCAACAGCGAGAGGAAAATTTTATGAACGCGACAGTCAGTATCTTGGCAGAAATACCAGAAGCTTTACACGAATCGCTCGCGCTTTACCTGGAAACTCATCCCGACTGGGATCTGGACCGGGTGTTTACGGCTGCTCTGTCCCTGTTTTTGCTTCAAAATGGAGAAGGCAACACAAAAGAAGCGTCCCTCAGCTATCGTCGGGCGGCGCAGGTATACCTTGAAACCTTATTCCGGCATTCGGCTTAATCGGTAATGGGTAATTGGTAATGGGTAATCGCCCCAAAGGCGCTTTGTTACCTTAACCGATTACCCATGACCCATAACCGATGACCGAAAATAATGGGATACAAGCCCCGTCCTTCTAGGACGGCTTTTTCTTAATTTTCAATTTTCTAATTAACTCTCTGGGCACATCAGATTTTGTCCTGCCAACTGTCTGGTCATACTCTTCAAGATGCGCTAATTATTCATTTAATCGAAAAAAGATACTTTTATTTATTCATTGTTTTGGATATTGATCTGATATAAAATAGTAGCAGATTTAGAGGAAAATTAGTGAAAGCCAGATCCCAATATCGTTTTTATCCAACAGACCAACAGCGACAGAGTTTAGCTCAGTTGTTTGGTTGTGTCCGTGTTGTGTGGAACGATGCACTGGCTATCTGCAAACAGTCCGAAAAGCTGCCAAGTAATAACGACTTGCAAAAGTTGGTTATCACTCAAGCAAAAAAGACTCTTGAGCGAGGATGGTTGTCTGATGTTTCTAATATCCCGTTGCAACAATCGGTTGCTGATTTGGGTGTGGCTTACAAAAACTTCTTCGCTTCACTCAAGGGTAAACGAAAGGGCAAAAAAGTAGGCAGTCCAAAATTTAAAAAGAAGACAGGGAGACAATCAGCCCGGTTTAGAATTGGTGGTTTTTCTCTAAAAGGTGAAGAAGTCTATTTGGCTAAAATTGGCAACGTTAGACCGATTTGGTCTAGGCGTTTACCAGCTGCACCAACAAGCGTCACTGTTATCAAAGACTGTGAAGCTCGCTATTTTCTCAGCTTTGTTGTAGAGGTTGAACCTATTCAAGTTGATGCCAAACACCAAAGTATCGGTATTGATTTAGGTATTAAAACCTTTGCAGTCATGAGCAATGGCGAAAAAGCAACAAGTCCAAACTACTCAAAGCAAGACCGTAAAATCCGTAAACTACAACGCCAACTGGCAAGACAACAAAAAAACTCTAAACGTCGAGAAGTTACAAGGGTTAGAATTGCCAAACTACATAATCAGATTGCAGATACCAGAAAAGATTTTCTGCACAAACTGTCAACCAAAATAGTTAACGATAATCAAGTAATTGTTTTGGAAGATTTGAATGTGTCAGGTCTGGTCAAAAATCGCCAGCTAGCAAGAGCGATTAGCTTGCAAGGGTGGCGAGAATTTCGAGTATTGTGTCAGGCTAAATCCGAAAAAATAGGACGCTCATTCAGGGTAATTAGCAGATGGGAACCAACTAGTCAAAAGTGTTCTTGTTGTGGGTATAGATGGGGCAAAATTGATCTATCTGTTCGCTCAGTGCTGTGCCTAAATTGCGGCACTGAGCATGATAGGGATGAAAACGCATCCAAGAATATTGAAATGGTCGGCATGGGGCATCAGCACGACCTTAAACGGACGGGGAGCGACCATAAGACTACCAAGAGTAGCAAGTTGCTGTGAACCGTCAAGAATCACCGCCCTTCAAGGGCGGTGAGTATGTCAAAAATGTGGTAAATACCTTCATTTTTAGGGACTTTCACCAACTGCGGCAAAAGTGACAGATGCGCTGCAACACAAAAGCACCGCTTGTAACCCACCCACCCCAACATACCCAAGACACAGCTTGGGGAATTGGGTTCGTTTCAAGGCGGGTTCAGGGGCGGTGGAAAACTTTACTAGAGATTTCTACTGACCGTTGTCTGGTTTAGCACTCTTAAGCTCAAACTTGTAGCCAACGCCCCTGACAGTCTGAATCAATGCTGGTTGATCTGCATCAGTTTCGATCTTCTTGCGAATTTGACCGATATGAACGTCAACGACGCGCTGATCGCCAACGTATTCGTAATCCCACACAGCGTGGATTAGCTCCGAACGACGCCAAACTCGACCCGGATGAGAAGCCAAAAAATGCAGCAGGTCGAACTCTAAGGCGGTTAAAGATACACTCTGATTGTTCAGCGTCACCTCCCGGCGCACCGGATCGATGATTAATTGGTCGAACATCAGACGTTGCTGTACCGCTTGAGTCACAGCCCGCTGGCGCTTTAAAATGGCTCCTACCCGGACGCCTAGCTCGCCCAGACTAAAAGGTTTGGTTAGGTAGTCATCGGCACCTTTTCCAAACCCTAGAATTTTATCGGCTTCGTCGGTACGGCTTGTCAGCAGCATAACAAACACACCAGTGAGAGCCTGAAATTCCTCACAAAGGCTATAGCCATTGGCATCGGGCAAATTTACGTCCAGAATCACCAAATTTGGGTTAAATTGCTCAAATACCGTTCTGGCGGTCTTACCGTCAGCAGCAGACTCCATCTGGTAGTTTTGCTTGCTTAAGAAACGATAAATCAGGTTCCGAACTGCTGGGTCGTCATCAACAACAAGAATCTTGGCGCGATCCATAGCTACCATTTCCCCTAACAGATGAGGATTAACAGACGAATGGGTGGGTTGAATATAGGGATGGGAGTAACCAATCGACTTGGCTGACGATAGATTATCCTTTGGATTGTGTATCCTGCATTTTAGATGATTATCAGTCGAGAACTCTTGCATGGTAAGAACCTGTAATCCAGAAACTTCTAAATTTAAGGCTTTGTCAATTTGAGGGAAATTTTTGATGTATGTAACAAAACTTCCTAATCGCTCTGCATTAGTATGCCCCACCTGACGATTAAAATCTCTAGTCTATATAAAGTGTTTTTCCCTCACAAGGCTGGCGTGGAGCGGATCTGGAACCAGTATCGCTCATGCGCTCTTTGCTACCGCTTGGGATCGGTTACGTACCCCCCACGCAACCTGCACTCAAGCTATGGTAGCAAAGGTTAAAATGACGCTAATCAAAACCCTTGTGGGGTCACAAGCGGGTTGGTAGAGGCTAATATGGGAACTCTTGGAGGTTGTAGATGAGCGTTCAAAATCCTTATGAAGAACTTGGGCTGACTGAAGATGCTTCGTTCGATGAAATTAAAGCGGCTCGCGATCGCTTGATCGCTGAGTCTGGTGGCGATCGCAAGCGACAAGAAATGCTAGAAGCCGCCTACGATGCCATTTTGATGCAGCGTCTGCGGATGCGCCAGGAAGGCAAAATCAAGGTTCCAGAAGGCGTTCGCTTTCCGGAACGCTTGAGTGCTGCTCCCCCCAGCACTCCACCCACCCCGGTACAGCAGTCTCCAGCTTGGCTGCAACGGTTGATCGATACTCCCAGTACAAAAGACGTTCTTTTGCCTGCTGGTTTATTTGGGGGTTTGGCCGCTTTGAGCGTTTTGTTGCGCGCCAATAGTTCTATTTTGCAACTAACCTTGGCTTTGGGGATCGGATTGAGCCTTTATTTTCTCAATCGCAAAGAAAATCTGTTTGGTCGAGCTATATTGCTAACCCTGTCCGGCTTGCTGGTGGGTTTGCTGTTAGGGGGATTGTTTTACAGCCTGCTCTGGGCGCCAATTACCAGCATCGCCTTGAGCGATGAGCAATTTATCACCCTCGTGACTTTGATCTTGCTGTGGTTGGTTTGTAGCTTTCTGCGCTGAGAGATACTCATCAGCTGGCTCGATGTGGCGCCCGGCGCCACATCCCAATTAATCTGAGGTTTGGTTACGCTTTATACGGAAATTTTTTGCGGAGATTGACATAAGATTAAATCTACGGCTGCACTCAGATCGTTAACGATCCAGTCGGGTGAGTAGGCTTCTAACTGGGCGCGATCGCGAATACCGCATAAAACTGCGATCGCTTTGACTCCATTGGTTTTGGCAGCAACTATATCGGCTTCGGTGTCTCCCACCATCCAAGTATCTTCTGCTGGCGGCAGTTCTTGGAGCGCTTGTTGCATTAACAGGGGTTTGTCATCAATATCCCGCGTTTTAACATAGTCGTTATCCAGTCGATAGCAACGATTTTCCGGGAAAAATCGGCCTAAATCAAACTGATTCAACGCATAATCAAGCTCTATTACCCGCCGCATCGTCATTACGACCAATTCCAACCCAGCTCGCTCCACTTTTTTCAGCGCCTCCACCGCTCCCGGCGTCAACTGGTCATAGTGCAAATAAGCCAGCCTATGGACGATTTGCCGTCGTAAATTAGCAAATTCTAGAGCTTGCGCTTCGTCAAGCCCGGAAATCGTGCCAATTTCCCATTCTGGAACTCGCTCGCGCTTCAACTGCCAAAATTCATCCTTCGATAGCTGCCGTACCGCCTGATGCTGACGTCGAGTTTTTTCGAGGCAAAACTGGTAAACCCGGTAGTACCGTGGTGAAACATCCACGATCGGCCCATCGAAGTCAGTAATCAGTCTTAACATCTGTCAATAATAATTAATTTTCCTTTACAGATTATGGCAGGTAATCGGTAATTGGTAATGGGTAATTGGTAATCTGTTTTTAGCCCAAAGAGCCTCGCTTAATTTGCTCGCGTTCAATCGCTTCAAACAAGGCGCGAAAATTGCCTTCTCCAAACCCTTGAGCCAGTCTTGATTCGCCCCTGACGCTGCCAACTCGCCGCTCGATTAGCTCAAAAAAGAAAGTTGGTTGGGAAAAAATTGGCTCCGTGAAGGTTTGTAGCAGTAAGGGCGGGGTTTCCCCGTTGCAACTAATACCATCGTCTTGCCAATCTACCAAGATTTGCTGCTCGGCAATTTGCTCGAATTGAGCAGGGGTGAGGGGAAGTCGGTGTCGCTTTTGCAAGTCGGTATAGTAAGTGAGGGGAACTGCCAAAAAGCGGATGCCCGCACTACGCAGGCGAGCGATCGCCGCCACCAGATCGAGCGCCCGTAAAGCAATATGCTGAATTCCCGCGCCGCGATTGATCTCCAAGAACTCTTGAATTTGAGAATTAGCCCCCACGGGTTCGTTAATCGGTAATTTTACGTAATTATTGGGATGAAACATCACCCGACTACGTAAACCCGACCGCTCGGTTTGAATTGTAAAATTCTGTTGGGGCTGGAAACCCAAGATATTCTCATACCAAGCAATAGCACGCTCTAAGTCACCGGCTGCCACATTTAGCACCACATGGTCAATGCTGGTAAAAAAGGCTGGGCAGGTGAGCAAGTCAGCAGGTGAGCAGGTGAGCAGGTGAGATGGGGAAGATAGGGAAGAAATTACTTCCTTGTCTCCCTCATCTCCAAGAGTCCCCTCTGCCCCTAGTCTCCTCTGCCCCCCTGCACCTCTGCACCCCTGCACCTCTGCCTCGATTAAGGTATGGCTTAAAGATCCCCAAGCAGAAATGGTTGCCCATTTTAGGTAGCCTTTCCCTTGTGGTTTTTGCTGAAGCGGTTGTAATATTTCCGCTCCGTAACTGACTGCTTTAGTTAAAACCGCTTCGATATCCTCGACGTAAAATGCCAAGTCTGCCACACCTTCTGGGTGCTTTTGCAGAAAAGCGGCAACTGGACTGTCTGGCGAGATGGGTGAGGATAGTTGAAACACGATCGAACCGCTGCTGACAACTTCGGTGCGCGTAGTGCTGCACTCAAGAGTTGCTACGGCTTGAAAGCCCAACCTGCGGACAAACCAGTCACGCCACACCATTGCATTTTCTACGTAGAAGTGAACGCGAGCAATTTTCATAACAACGCCTGTATCCCCAGTTTTTAGCTTATCCTGCGGTAAATTTTCACATTTTCAGCAGTTTTAGAGTTCTGCTCCAAGAGAGAGAGGGTGGAAAAAGATGGGGCAGCAGGGGTGCAGGGGTGCAGGGAAGATGGGGCAGGTTCTTGCAGGTTCTTCCTCATCTCCCTAACCCTAGAAAAACAGGTGGCTTTCTGGCTGGATGTTAATTTCCATCGGCACAGCTTCCGGGGGGCAACTGAGGGCGAAAGCGATCGCAGAAGCAGCTGTTTCACTTTTGAGCATTTTGGCACGATCCACCTTCAAGCTGATATTGTCCCAAAACGGCGTATCCACCCCGCCGAAGTAAAACAGGGTGAACTTGATGCCAAAGCGCTTCAACTCCTCCGCCATGCACTTGCTAAAGCCCACCACACCAAATTTCGAGGCGCAGTAAGCTGCGCCCATCGCCATTGCGTGTTTGCCCAAAATTCCCACTACATTGCAAATATGACCGCTTTTTCGCTCTTTCATCACCTCCGCAGCCGCTTGACAAGTATAGAAGCTTCCCTTTAAATTCAAATCCAGCATCGCATCTAACTCGGCTGGTTCGATTTTGTTGTACTGCTTTAAGACCCCAGCGCCAGCAGTATTAACTAAGATGTCTATTTGACCGAACTGGGCAACAGTTTTTTTCATCAGGTGTTCTACCTGTTGCCTGTCGGTGATATCAACAGACACCTTCAGTATTTTTGTTGCTCGAGCGATTGACAGCTGGGAGGCTAGGGTTTCTAAGCGATCGCTATTTCTCCCTGCTAGCACTAAACTGGCACCAGATGTCGCTAGTTGGCGCGTTAAAGCCGCACCAATACCCCCAGTAGCACCGATGACAACAACTACTTTGTCTTGCACGTTCTTTTACAATTCTTTACATTTTGATTCTACAGATGTTTTAGAATTTGCTCAATAGCGGGTAAAAGCGATATAATTTAATATTTACCTGCATTTTACAGCCCAGGTTCGATGGGCCATCGAGGCAGCGGCAATCTTGTAACTTTTTTACAACTAGAGATAGATTGCCAAGGCTTAGAGCTACGGTGTAAAAAATATTTTTGAGTCTGGCAGCACCTAAGTTTTGGTTGTGTTGCATAGTTGTATTTCCATTGAGTTTTGATTGAATGGAAAAAACTCCTAACGTTTAAATTTTTTTTCACAATTTTTACACATTTAATCTCTACTGTAGAAATTGGCGAGAGCGAGGAGTAAATTAAAATTAGCAGGAAAATAAATAAAATGGGATGTTGCTATTGACTAAAGCCAGGAATTTCTCGTAAAATTGCAAACGCAGATAAGAAGAAAAATTCCCAGTGGGAGGATGAAAATACGTCTAGATTCTGCAAATGAAAATTGTGAAACAACGACTAGGGCAAGGAGGATTGCTTTTAGTAGCGATCGCAATCCCTTGGTTGTTATCGGGCCAAGTTTGGTCAAACGCCATCGCTCAAACAGTTACAATTACTAACACTGGCACCGCCAACTTCCAAAATGCTACAGGTGGTGCGCTGCAGAACGTTCAATCGAACCAAACTTCGGTGAATGCGGTTGTAGTTGCAGCCACAATTGAGGTGATAAAAACGGCAGATAAAGCCGCCGCAGAACCCGGAGATACAGTAGTTTACCGCCTGCAAGTGAAAAATACGGGGCAAGCTAACGTCAGGGAACTAGAAGTTCAAGACACTTTACCTTTAGGATTGAACTTTGAGGCTAAATCAATACAAGCCGCCTTGACAGAAGGGAACCAGTCTACACGTGTAGAGTTGCCTAACCCTGATGTTTCCAATCGAACGGTGACATTTCGCATTCCGATAAACTTGGCTCCGCAACAAATTCTTAATATTGTTTATGCAGTGACATTGACGCCAGATGCGATCAGAGGTAACGGTCGTAACGTAGCGGAAGCGATCGGCAGTAGCAGAGGGCGAAATATTAGGAGTAATGTGGCAAGTCACAGAGTGCAAATTCGTCCTGGAATTGTTTCGGATTGTGGTACGCTAATCGGTCGCGTTTTCGTCGATAAAAACTTTGACGGCGAGCAACAACCAGGAGAACCAGGTGTACCGAATGCTGTAATTTTTTTAGATGATGGCAATCGCGTTACAACCGATGCCAATGGACTATTTTCGGTTGCCAATGTAATCGCGGGTAATCGAACTGGGACTTTGGATTTGAGCAGCTTACCGGGCTACACTTTAGCGCCCAACCTTTATTTCATTGAAAGAAATAGTCAGTCGCGTCTAGTCCGCCTAGAACCGGGTGGAACGGCACGGATGAACTTTGGGGTAACGCCTGCATTTGGTGAGGAGAGATCTAATAATTAAAGGTTCAAAATTAATTGGGTTTTGAATTTTTAAAAGGTTGCAGGGTGCATTGAAAAAATTCGTCGCTAACAATTGATATTTTTCTGTGCGATTTGTCTGGGATTTCCCTCAATGACAACTTTTCGGGGCTTGTTTATACCAACTCTGCTGGGAGTGGTGGTAGTTTTACCACCAGCCAGTGCCCAAGCAGTAACCAACCAAATGCTGGCAAGTGGTTTATCAGAACTGAACTGGGCGCAACCGCAAGCGTTAGCTTTCGCGATCGCAGCATCTGGTCAACCAAGGGATTATACGTGGTTTCACGGAGATACGCTCGTAGGGGGACAGCTTTATACCTCCGGCACGCTGGTGCTAACCCCAGGCGAAAACGGGTCAAAACCAAACAGTCCAGCCCTGGAGCCAGCAAGCGAAGTCTTCCATAGCGGAGGTGAAAGCGGATCGGCTGCCAAGGGGGCTGCAAGCGAGCCTGCGCCCAGGGCAGCTACGTGGTTTCGCGGATATGTAGTTAAATCTTCGACCGTCAACCAGCCAGTGGCAAAAGCGGATATTGAACCGCAATTGCTGACGCATAAAGGTGCGATAGACAATCGGGGCCGGTTCGCGATCGCACAAGTTAGTAGAATTGCACAGACGAATATTACAGAAATCGCGGAGGTAGAAGCGGGTTTAAGCAACGATGGGGTGGAAGTACGAGATATCTCGTTAAACCCGCCCCTACCACCCACCGCACAACTGCCCACAGCGACAAGTTCTAGAGTGCGAATCCTCAATCCGCAGCCGGGGACGATGGCAGAACGCACCACCAGCCTGATCGTGCAATATCCTGCCGACCAAACCGTAGAAATTAAAATCAACGGCAATACCCTCGACCCAGAAACCCCCACCCAAAAAGAGCGGGACGCATCTCAAAATCTGATTACCCAAACTTGGTACAACATCCGCCTCAGACAAGGGGAAAATACCATTAGCGTCCAAGCAGGCAACGACGCGCCGGTTGAAGTCGTGGTAAAAGTTGAAAGCAATGCCGCCAAGTTAGAAATTAACGCTGTCAGCGACCCCCGCGTCCGCGCCGACGGTCGGTCAACGATCCGATTGCAAGGCAGCATTAGCGATCGCGACGGTCAACCGATCAAAGGCGATACCCTCGTCACCTTAACCGCCGAATCCGGTCAGTTTGTAGGGGCAGATCAAGACGAAGACCAACCGGGATTTCAAGTCAGAGCCATCGACGGACAGTTTACCGCCGAATTGCGCTCCAGCTTGCAAGCGCAGCGCGTGCGCATCCGCGCCGCCATTGAAAATCCGCAATACCGCGTTGGGTTGGTAGAACAAAACCCGCCCCTCCTGCGCCGGGAAGAAGATTTACTGCCAGAAATCCAAGCCTTTACCTCGGTTGAATTCACCCCCAACTTGCGTAGTTCCATCGTTTCTGGGGTGGCGAATTTGCGCATAGGGCCGCGGGGAACCAACTTTTGGGGCAGTATGCGGGACTTTCTCAACCCCGATGGCTTGGGCGGCACCGAAGTTGACTTCGACGGCGCGGTATTTGCCACCGGACCAGTAGGGGAATGGTTGTTCACGGGGGCGTTTAATACCTCCCGCGCCCTGAACGCCCGATGCGATGGCAGCGATCGCTTATTTGGCGACGTGCAGTTTTGCGAAAAGCAATACCCTGTCTACGGCGACAGTTCCAGCACCGATTTTCTTACCCCTTCGAGAGATAGTTTTTACGTCCGGTTTGAACGCGCTTCCCGCACCCCAGGGGCAGAAGCAGACTACGGCATGTGGGGAGATTATCACACCAACGAATTTGCCAGAGGTTCCCAACTATTTACCGCCAACAACCGCGTCCTGCACGGCTTTAAACTTAACTACAGCTTTGGCAACTTCCAGTTGACGACGTTGTTTTCCCCTAATACCCAAGGGTTCCAGCGGGACACAATCTTACCCGATGGTACATCTGGCTTGTACTTTCTCTCCCAACGCTTGGTGATACCGGGTAGCGAAAACGTATTCATCGAAACCGAAGAACTAAACCGCCCCGGCACAGTTTTGGAACGCCGTCAACTCGCACGGGGGCCAGACTACGAAGTTGACTACGACCGAGGCACCTTGAGATTTCGCCGCCCCATCCTCGCCACCGACTTTGACTTGTTTAACACCGGCACGGTGGGGACGGGAGCCACCTTGGTGCGGCGCATTGTAGTCACGTACCAATTTGAAGGCGGTAGAGACACCCATATCCTCGCGGGACGGTTGCAGTATAACTTCAACCATTCCGTAGAACGTCCCGCCTTTGCCGGGGCAAGTTACTGGCGAGAAGACATGGGGATGCGGGACTTTGACTTATTCGGACTCGACTTTTTGTTCCCCTTGGGAAGAAGCGGGCGAATAGTTGGGGAATATGCCCGTTCCAGTAACGATTTTATTTTCCGAGGCAACCGCAGCGGATCGGCCTATCGGGTAGAAGCTAACGGTGCGATCGCTTCTTGGCTGGGCGGTCGGGCTTATTACCGTTCGGTAGATGAAAACTTTTTGAACAACGCCACCGCTAGCTTCTCTCCCGGTCAAACTCGTTACGGCGCTTCTATTGCCGCCCAGGTGACCAATACAACTGCTTTGGAAGTTGGTTACGACTTTGAACGTAACTTTGGCATCTCCACCGCCTTACGCAGCGATTTGCCCGATTTATTTAACCCCGGATTTGAGCCGCGTCCTGGCAGTCGAGTGGATAACAGCCTCAGCACCTTTAGCGCCGGAGTGCGGCAGCAAATTGGTAGGGCAAACTTGAGCTTAGATTACGTTAATCGCTCGCGGGAAGACCGCAGGGGAGACTTGGAGGGCGATGCGAGTCAAATAGTAGCAAGGCTGAACGTTCCCTTGGTAGAAAGGGTTACCTTGCGCGCCCAGCACGAACAAAACCTGCGAGACTCGGACCCACTTTATCCCAATCGCACTACGGTGGGATTAGATTGGGCGGTATATCCGGGAGTTAGCTTGCGACTGGCGCACCAATTTTTCGACGGTGGAGTATTGAGTAATAACTCAATTACCAGCTTAGACACGATCGCAGAACGGGAAATCTTTAAAGACACCACGATTACCAGCCGTTATTCCGTGATTTCCGGCTTCGGGGCGATGACGGGGCAGGGGGCGATGGGGTTGCGATCGCGCATTCGCATCGCCCCCGGACTGCGACTGCTGTTAGGATACGAACGGGTAACGAACAACATCTTTAGCCGTACTGGTGCGGGTAGGCGCTTCCCCCAACCCTTCGCCGTCGGTCAGAGTGCGGCGTCTTTGGGACTGGGCGCTGGCGATAGCTACAGCATCGGATTGGAATATACCGACAATCCCGACTTCAGAGCTTCGGGGCGCTTTGAATACAGCACCGGAGACTTTAGAGGTCGCAACATGGTAATCGACATCGGGGCGGCGGGGAAACTCTCCCGTTCCATAACGGCGCTGGCGCGTTATTACCAAGCCAATTCATCTAACCAATTGTTAGAAGACCTCGACGATACGATTAATCTGCGCGTGGGATTGGCTTATCGCGACCCAGACGATGATAAATTTAACGCCTTACTGCGGTATGATTTTCGTCGCAACCCCGCTCAAACCTACGATGAAATTCTGCAAGGAACCAGCACCGATTCTACCGACCATGTAATGGCATTAGAAGCGATTTATGCTCCTAATTGGCGATGGGAATTCTACGGTAAATATGCCTTCCGAATTAGCAATTTCGATCTAGCGCGCAACTATAGTAACAACACCGCCACCCAACTCGGTCAACTGCGAGCCACTTACCGACTCGGCTACAGAACCGATATCGCTGGCGAAGTGCGGTGGATAGGTCAAGAAGGCTACAGTGAATGGGGTTGGGCGGCTGAATTTGGTTATTATCTCAGCCCGGATTTGCGCTTGGGGTTGGGTTATAGCTTTGGCAGCGTAGATGACCGCGATTTTAGCGGCTTCCGCTCCGAAGGTGGGCCATATTTTCAGGTGACGTTTAAGGTTAACGAATTGTT
>DNGG01000147.1:6218-6596 GCA_003486675.1 Cyanobacteria bacterium UBA11372 | reverse complement strand
CTAACGAATTGTTTGGTGGTTTTGGTCGCCAAAGAGTTGTACCGCGCCAGCAGCAAGAAAGCGAAGTTTCACCTGTGGCGGCTAATTTACCCGTGCCAACATCAGCAGCACCGCAAAACGATCGCGAGTTGACCGCATCTGCGGTACTTAATTTATTGTTTCCAGAATTCAAAGCTCAAGGCTGGCCTTTTACTTCCAGTGCGGTGAAGTTTCTCAGCACTTTGGAATCGCCACCACCAGAGTTACCCCAATTCAGGGGTCATCACTAATCCAGCAATAAATAATTAATAATGACGAATAACTAATCATCAATCAATATGGATGCGATCGCCGATTTCCACCAGGGAAAAATCACCAACAGTAGAGACGTTACATGTA
>DNGG01000147.1:1119-6051 GCA_003486675.1 Cyanobacteria bacterium UBA11372 | reverse complement strand
GTTATCAGTTATCAGTTATCAATGTAGAGAGGTTACATGTAACGTCTCTACTATCGCAGGCCAAAGCCAAAAATTAAAAGTTAAAAGTGTTTTATTTTACTTTTTACTTTTGACTTTAAGTCTCCAAAACCAAGCATTGAGTCAATCGCCCGACTCAATACCAAACCAGCAAAGGCAGCTTCTGCGAGTAATAGTTAATAGCAATCAAGATGGTGCCGTCCAAGCAGATAATTCTCTCACCTTGCGAGAAGCAATCGAGATTGTCAACGGTACGTTATCCCTAGAACGGCTTTCTGTTGCAGAAAGATCTCAAGTTTCTCCTGTGGCTGTCAACGACTCAACTCAATCCAGAATTGAGTTTAACCTGCCGCCTGGAGCAACTACGATTCGTTTGCAATCTGTATTGCCTCCCCTTGGGGTTCCCGTGGTGGTAGATGGCACAACTCAACCGGGATGGCAAGTTCCCAGTACAGAAGCGGATGGGGGGACGCGGGGAGGCGGCGACGCGGGGAATGTTTCTACACAACTCAGAGCGTCCTCTTCAACCAGGTTTCCGCGTCCGATAGTGGCACTGACTCAGGCATCGGGGCAAGAAGTGTTTCGCGGTTTGCAGGTTGTTAGCGATAACGTCACAATTCGGGGATTGAGCATCTACGGGTTTACCTCTCGCCATCGGGCAACTGCTAGTACTCCCCCTGGGGATATCTTTATTTCCCACAATCCACCACCACCGATTACCCAAAACCAGGCAATACCAGCCAGCAGTTGGCCTTTCCGCAATCGGGATATTCCGCCAAAAAACGTGCTAATTGAGTATAACTGGCTGGGAATTCCGCCAATTGGCGAGCGAAATCGCCAAGGAAGACCCTTGCGCGTGTTTGCGCGCGAAAGACCGGCAGATAATACTCCGCCTGCGATCGCTCCCCCACCTGCCGACTCTTCCGGAGAAGGTTCTTTCTTTCGTCCGCTGGTTAACTTTTTCGACAGGTATTTAACTGCCAGAGCTGCCAGACTAACAACAACTTCGGCTTTTGGTGTCTACGTTTTCAACAGTTTGGGCACTACAATTCGGCGCAATATTATTGCCAATCACGATGGTAGCGGTATTATTACAGCCGTTAAAGCGAATAATTTGCTGATTGAAGAAAACGTTTTAGAATGCAACGGCTTCGCCGGAATGCCAGATGCGATTCGTTTAGAAGGACAAATTTTAAATGCCCGCGTGGTATCTAATTTGATTTGGGATAACGCAGGCAGCGGCATATATTTGTTCAAACCAAACGGAGTAGTAGAAATTCGAGATAACACGATCGCCAGCAACGGCAAGCGCTACCGAAGGGCAGCGATTTATTTAATGGGTGACGAACACCAAGTAGTGGGTAACCGGATTGAGGATCAACCGGGACCTGGGGTGGTAGTAGCGGCGTTTCCTTCGAGCGATCGCAATATCATTCGCAATAACCAGTTTGCCAACCTGCAAGGTTTGAGTATCGACCTGGTAGTCCAGTTAAATACCGATGTCTATGCTTACCAAGTTGGCGATGGCCCCAATCCCCGCACCAACAGCTTCCAGCGGCGGCGGAAAGCCGGGAACTTCGGCATCGATGCCCCCCGATTTATCAGCCGGGAATTTTTCCAAAATCAACGAGATGGCGGCGTTACCTTAGAAGGTTCTGCCCAACCCGGTGCCGTGGTAGAAATTTATCGCGTTACCGAACGCAGCCATACCCGTGGCCCGCTGAATCATGCGATCGCCACCACCCAAGCCAACGAAGAAGGCAAATTCTCGATTAGAATCGGGGATTTGGTACCGGGAGAACGAGTGAGTGCGATCGCTACCCATCCCCAATTCGGCACCAGCGAACCCGCCCTCAACGCCCTGATCCGACCTTTCCCCGCCAATTAAATAACCCAGAAACTGATTCCCCAATCCCTCAAAAGTGTGAAGAGTGAAGTGTGAAGTATGAAATCGAACTCAATAAGGCGACTTAGCCAATCTGACGGGAAACCGTTTGGGCTGCTAGAACAACTCAGAAATAAATGTTTCAGCCTTCATACTTCATCTTTAATCGTTTTATCTGCTTGTGTATTGGGTTACTCAGTATATCCGGCTCAGGCGGAAGGGACTAGAGAGTTGACCAGCTTTGGAGGCGATCGCCCCTACACGTTCTGGCGCAACGATAGAGACACGACATCAGGCATTCTCCGTAGAACGGTAATTAAAGTTTATGCCAACCCAGGCGAGGAAATAAACCTTGGCTCGAGTGCGGTAGGTATTGGTCAGGGCATCATCAGGTATCGAAGACCTGATGGTTCGACGGGCGATTGTGGTAATACAGGTCTGATTCAAAACCGCGACCAAGAAACAGCAGGCCCCGCTCCAGCTGCGGGAGGCTACAACCCTTGCCGCGTAGTAGTAGGTGCAGGTCAAGGAGGGATTTGGGAAATCGATTTTGTCAGTCCCAATCCAAACTCGGGTCAAGACCCTCCCCGCGACCGGCTAGCTGCCAATGCTGCTTGGACTCAGCCTGATAGCGTTGGCTACATCTTAGCTTGGGATGCTACGGTATTTCGTTCGCCTAATAATAGAACACCCATCATCGGGCGGGTTTATACCGACTATTTGTCTTTGAATATGGGCAACAGCGGACGGGCGCTGAATGCTAGAACTTACGTTTTGACTGAAGATGGCTATCAATATTTAATAGATCTCAATGGTGTAGACCCATTTGGATTTTTCTTCTTTTCTAACAACAAAGGCTTTAGAAATAATATTGGCGATCCTTTATATCGCTCGGTTCTTCTTCCTTCTACTGGCCTCACTCCTCCCAATTATCCGAACGCGCCCACCCCATCATTTCTTCGTCCCGATGAACCAAACGAGGGAATTAATAATTACACTAACAAGCTTTTCATTAACAAACCCAATGACGATCTGCCGACAAGCGCCAGAGTGGCTACCAACGGGCCAACTACCTGGCTGGTAACTCCACCATTGCCGCCCCCATCTCCTCAACTTACATTTAGGGGCATTGAAGGGACACCAAATCAAACAGGTACAGCAGTAAATAACTCAAACCCACCCCGTCTCAGCGGCAATTTTACCTTCAATAACCCTGCTAGAGAAAGACCTTATCAAATCATCATCGATGTCAACCGAGACGGTATCTTCGGTAATGCCAACGACCGAGTTCTCGAAGGCAGAGCGCGTGTGGGACAAAACACAGTAAATTGGGATGCCAGAGATGGAGCTGGCAACCCCGTACCAGCAAGCCGCCAAGCTTACGGCGTCCAAATCTATATTTTTGCAGGTGAAGTCCATTTCCCCTACCTGGATGCAGAAAACAACGTCAACGGCATCAAGATTCAGCGGTTGAACGCGCCCGCTGGCTTCCCTCTCAATGACCCCGATCCTTTCCTGATTTTCTACGACGACGAAGTTCCAGGTATCCAGACAGGTGGAGGTCCCACCAACCCACCCTCTGCTGTGAAGGGGATATCTAGTATTAACGGAGGGCACCGATACGGGCAAGCAGGTAACGAATCGGGGTTTGGTAACAACGTCGGGATCGATACCTGGGCTTACTACCCGTCCGAACCAGAAGATCTTCAAATTATTGTTGCGGCAGCAGATCTGCAAGTTACCAAATCGGTCACGCCCACAACTGTCAGCGTGGGCGGTACCGTCACCTACACCGTAACGTTCAGAAATGCTGGACCTAACGATGTCAAGGGGGCGCGGGTATCCGATGCGGCGATCGTAGGTGCCGACAACATCCAAATCGGCGAGTGGACTTGTGCTGCCACAGGTGCTGGTGCTGCCTGCGGTGCTGCCAGCGGTGTGGGTAACTTCAACACCACCCTCGATTTGCCAAACGGCACTTCAGCAACCTTCACCGTTAGAGCTACCATTGCCGCCGGTGGTGTTTCTGGGCCAACGGTGGTGAATCGCGCCCAAATCCTGCGCACCAACGATACCACCGACCCCAACCCAGAAAACCCCGATGTCAAAGAACAGGGATCGGGTAACAACGTAGCAGAAGCGACATTAAACATCGACGTACCCGACTTGAGCATCACCAAAACCGCCGTCGGCCCGTTTATCGTTGGGCAACAAGGCACGTACCAAATCAACGTCACTAATAATGGCTCTGCCACCACCGGCTCGATTCAAATTGTCGATACCTTACCCAATGGCGTGGTGTTCTTTGGTTCTAGCGGCAACGGCTGGAGTTGTAGCACCACAGGTCAACAACAGATTACCTGTACAAACCCCAATTCCTTAGCCGCTGGTGCTACCACGACCTTGACTGTAACGGTCACTGCTACTCAGGCAGGAAGCGGGACAAACGTGGCGGAGGTTTCTACACCTGGGGAAAGAAATACCACCAATAACCGGGCACAAGCATCCACTACGATTAGCAATCCGCCCAACCAGCCGCCCGTCGCTAACGACGACAGTAGCACCACCAACCCAGGTGTACCCGTCAATATCCCCGTTCTGGGCAACGACACCGACCCCAACAATAACATCAACCCCGGCAGCGTCACAATTATCACCCCTCCCGGTCAGGGCACTGTCACGCCCAACCCAAATGGCACTATAACCTATACCCCTGGCCCCGGCTTTACTGCCGGTACTGATACATTTGTATACCAAGTATGCGATGCTGGTGGGCTGTGCGATCGGGCGACGGTGACCGTGACGGTTCCAGCCACTGCCCAGTTGCCCCCCGTGGCTCAAGATCGAAGCACGCCCCCTTCGCTCAACATCAGCCCGGTGCAAGTGCCGCCTTTGTTAGGTACTGACCCGGATGGGACGGTGGTATCTTATCGGATTGCTTCCTTGCCGCCTGCGGCACAAGGGACGCTGGTGCTGAACGGGCAACCTGTGCAATCGGGACAAACCCTGACACCCGACCAAGTGGGTCA
>DNGG01000147.1:457-854 GCA_003486675.1 Cyanobacteria bacterium UBA11372 | reverse complement strand
ACGGTGACGTTTAACTATACGGTAACCGATAACCAAGGTTTGACCTCTGGTCCAGCAACGGTAACGATTCCACTCATCGCCCCGGGCAACCAACCGCCGGTGGCGGAAAACAGGTCTACACAACCTTTACCCAATACCAATCCGATCTCGGTGCCACAACTCATAGGCCGCGACCCAGATGGGACGGTAGTATCTTATCGGATTACGACTTTGCCGCCTGGGATACAAGGGACGGTGGTGTTGAACGGGCAACCTGTGCCAGTAGGGCAAACTCTGACACCCGACCAAGTGGGTCAGCTGGTGTTCCAACCCAACCCCAACTTTACCGGCACGGTGACGTTTAACTATACGGTGACCGATAACCAAGGGTTGACCTCTGCTCCGGCAACGGTGACGA
>DNGG01000147.1:0-158 GCA_003486675.1 Cyanobacteria bacterium UBA11372 | reverse complement strand
AATAACAATCCGATCTCGGTGCCGCAACTCATAGGCCGCGACCCGGATGGGACGGTGGTGTCTTATACTGTTACGACTTTGCCGCCTGAAGGACAAGGGACGGTGGTGTTGAACGGGCAACCTGTGTCAGCAGGGCAAACTCTGACACCCGACCAAGT
>DNGG01000146.1:13652-13956 GCA_003486675.1 Cyanobacteria bacterium UBA11372 | reverse complement strand
AACATGTGGAGATTGTAGGGGCGGGTTGTACCAGTTACTTCTGATAAATTCAAACAATTATAGTAAACCCGCCCCGCCCCGTGTGTTTCGCATTCATGGGAAAACGGTATAATTGGTAATTGCCGTAATACCAATTTCCCTGGTTAATGCTAAACATCAACATCTAGAGATTGTAGGGGCGGGTTTTACCAGTTACTTTTGATAAAAACAAACAATTATAATAAACCCGCCCCGCCCCGTGTGTGGCGCATTGATGGGAAAATTGTATAACACCGAGAGTAGGGGCACGGCAAATGAGAAACTT
>DNGG01000146.1:10462-13369 GCA_003486675.1 Cyanobacteria bacterium UBA11372 | reverse complement strand
TTCGTTGCTAGCAAAATTTATTCGACGCCGTGCCCCTACTGGCGTTAATCTACTCGTTCCAATTGCCAGAGAATTTGGTTACCTTCGCGTCGCACGCGGGATACTACCCAATTGCGCCATACCCAGTTGTCGCCGCGACTGGTGACGGCGCTGGTGTGAATATCCATTAAGTCGGCTAGTTCGGAACTGGTAATTAGGTAGCCTTTACTCGATATTTCATCGGCGATGCGGAGTGTTTCTACCAGATTGCGGAGTTGGGAAACTCTTACCTCGCCGGATATTTGCCCAGCGGTTTCTGCGGGTGAGAGACTGGTTGAATCGTTCATAGCCAAGTCCGAGTTGGGCAGGTTAGAGGGTACTCCACTGGATTGTATCGTTTTGCGATTATCTGGGGTTTCTGCTGTTTCTGTTGCCAATGAGTCAGAGATGGTTGACTGTTGGAGTGAAGGGGTTTTTCCCAGGGCGAAGGCGCGGGCGATCGCATCGCATCTTTCGTTCCCTTCGTTGCCAGCATGACCCCGGACATGTTCCCAGTTTACTTTACTGCAATTGAGTCGATCCAAGGTTTCCCACAGGTCTTGGTTGAGGACTGGGTTTCCTGTGGAGGTTTTCCAACCTTTCTTTTTCCAACCTTTCACCCATTGGGTGATGCCTTTTTTCAGGTATTCGCTATCGGTATAAAGCGTCACAGGTTCGCTTTGTCCGCTGGTGGCTAGGAGTTTTAAGGCGGCGATCGCTGCGATCATTTCCATCCGGTTATTCGTCGTTTGGGCTTCGGCTCCACCCATCTCGTATACCGAGCCATCGGCAAAGTATACCACGACGCCCCAGCCACCAGGGCCGGGGTTGCCGGTGCAAGCACCATCGGTGTAAAGGGAAGAAATTGTACGCGGGGATAACATCAAAGGATTTTAGATTTTAGATTTTAGATTTTAGATTTATTTGGTTCAGAGCTAAAGAATTTGTGGATTTTTTTAACGAACTACGCATCCCTTCATTTTCACCAAATCGCCTGAATTCGCAGATCGCGAGTAGGGGCACGGCATCAAAAACACTTTGAGCTGGGGATAAAATTTACTGAAGCCGTGCCCCTGCGATCGCTATCCCTTGAGATAATATTCAAATCGTTCGCGCAGTTGTTCAACTGTTAGATTTCCAGTCCAATATTCTACCAAAGCATAGCCCAATGCTTTCGCTTCCCGTTCTGGTGAGGTAGAATTATCGAGCAAGAAAGGCCACAGCGCCAGCAAGTCAAAATTAATCGGCCGATCATCGGCATTCAATAGCGAGAACAGTTCATAGGCCATCTGAAGTTTACCGATCGCAACTGGCAATTGTTCGACTGGTATTTTCTGGGCTAGTACGTAGGCGAGGTTGGGCGATCCGGTGGAGATTGTGGAGATAAACTGAAGTACGGGACTTTTCAGCAGTGCCGTCAATCCTTGCGTCGTTGCCATCTGGAAACTGTAGCGATCGATGATTTTAGCCGCTGCGAGGCTACGTGTTTCTATGTCGCGCAAAAAGCGAGCCAATCTCAACTGTACGGCGGGCGCGATCGCATCGAGCAATGCCAAGGATAATTCCTCCACATTCCACGCCTTTCTAACCGTTTTGCTATCTTCGGTAACTACTGGTAAAACGTTGTCACAATAATCACCCAGTAATTTGGCGCGATATTCGGTTGCTTCGCGAATTGATTTTTCTTTTGGCTTCTCGCCCCATTCCCAATCGTAGGGGGGTTGCCATTCGCGGATTGGACGCAGTTTATCTACTTGCGTCACGACTGCGATCGCGGGCAAATCCGCTACTTCTGCCTTGATATCTTTGAGAAAATCTACATCCATTTGCAGCGCCGGATCTAAAGCCGGATTAACCAGCAGCAGTAAATCGGCATTCTTAGTATAATCCAGCACTAAATCTCGCAAGTCTTCGCGTTTGACTTGTTCGTATCCTGGTGTATCCCAAAGGGTTAGGGTTTCTCCCGTCGAGCTTTCCCAGTGATAAGACTGTATTTCGGTTGTGCTAGGTAATACATCAACTTCCGCAAGTTCAGATTGAAACAAGGTGTTAATTAAGCTGCTTTTTCCGGCGCCGGTGCGGCCTACTAGGAGAATATTAACGGGTTTTTGCACCACTACTTCGGGGGGAGAGGCAGAGGCGAGGATGTCTTGTAGCGTTTGAGTTTGAGCTTTGGGTAGGGTGGGTGTGGGGGAGGAGAAGGTAGCAGGTAGGGTAGTACCGCCGTAGAGAGCGATCGCTTGACGCCACAAGTTCCGCAAAGCCGCTTCCCGCAACAATTGGCTCAAGTTTACCAGCAATTGTTGATTTGCTTGGTTACTGGAACGCTGAGAAGCCTTTTGTGCTACTGCCGCGACAGGATTTAAGAGCCACTGTGCAAAACCCCAGGCGCGCATAAATTTACGCGCCGAGGGTTCTAATTTGCGGTAGATTTCGTATGCTTGGAAGGCTTGTGCAACGGTAACTTGATTGAGTGCGGGGGATAACTGCTGCATCAAGCGATCCATATCATCTACGGTACCGCGAATTAACCCGTAAGCTTGAGGGACGTAGATATTGAGCAGGGGATATTTTTGTTCAGGATGATAGATGTTGGCGATCGCGCTGGCAAGTTCGATGCATCGCTGCCAAAAAGTTTGCCAATCTTCCCAAATCGGGCGATCGTTTTGTGCCGCAATCAGGATTTGTTGTAAAGCCGCTTCTGCTTGAGTTGTGGCATCGGTTCCCCTGGGCAGTATTGTATCTTTTGTAGTCGATTCCAGTTCTTTATTAACCTCCGCCATTACCGCTTCTATCTGAGCTACGGCGGGTTGAGTCCATCGTACCAACAACCAACGCCAACCGACGAATACAAGCGTGAAAACGCCCCAAATCCAATTAATCCGCCAT
>DNGG01000146.1:0-10264 GCA_003486675.1 Cyanobacteria bacterium UBA11372 | reverse complement strand
CCCAAATCCAATTAATCCGCCATTCGTGGATTTGCATTCCCGCCGCGACAAGCAAGAAACCGATGATAGTTGCGATTGGGAGTGCTAAGACTAACCATTGCCAGAGTTTTAAACGCACCATTTTCGGATACCTGGATGAGATTTCTTATACCGCTATTGTCGATCTAACACTGCTCTGATGGGTGCGCGATTGTCCTGCCGACACTTGAGCGATATGCCTCTGGCACGCTGAACGCGAACGCGCCCCGCACCAATATAAGGTTATGATAAAAAGTAAGGTGGAATATCTGCACCTTACTTTTGGTTGTATGTTTGCGAGCAGCAAGTGTGAGATAAGAAATTATATTTGCACCGGAAGCAGATGAGGACATTGCATTACTTAAAGCAAGCGATCGCGCTAAAGTCTTTGATGCTATCGAGACACACTTGAGATACGAACCAGAGAAGACAAGTAAAAGCCGCATCAAGCGACTTCAAGGATTGCAGTGGCCTCAATATAGGCTAAGAGTTGACAACCTGCGCGTATTTTATGACGTGATTTACGCTATCGACGCTGGAACGGTTGAGGTTTTAGCTGTTAAAGAAAAAGAAGAATCAATTAAATGGTTAGCCGAATACGGCAGGAGTGGAAAATGAGACAAGTTCCAATCGAGCAAGTAAAAACCGACCTAGCAGGTTATCTGCAAATGGCAGAGCAAGAGTATGTAATCATTACTCAAGAAGGAAAGCCTGTTGGCATTTTAATCGGTTTGAAAGACCCGGAAGATTTATGGGAAGAATTGCTATTACGCAATCCAGGTTTTGTGGAAAGAATAGCTCAGGCGCGAAAGAGTTTGAAAGAAGGTAAAGGCATTAGCATTGAAGAGATGAGGGCAAAGTACAACTCCCAATCACTGTAGTTTGGCTGGTTGAAGCAGAAAAGCGATCGCCAATACTTTTTCTTAGCTTAAATTGGTTTTATTTCAGCTATTTTTGCTTATTTTATAGCAGGCGTCGCCCAGAAGGTATGAGAGCGCGTCAGTTGAATTGCCCATAATAAAAAAACCTCACAGAGTCGTTGCGTAGGGACACGGCATCAGAGATATCTCGGATAAACAGATAAGGTTAATCTTGCCGTGTCCCGACTGATGATTATGGATAATCGACCGAACACGATATGAAAATTTTTCCCTCTAGCTTTTAGCATTCTCTAAATAGAACTAACCAAAACCTCCTGACGTTGAAATTCCGCTAATTGCATTCGTATTTCATCGCGAACAATTTGACGATATTCAAGAAAATGTTCGTTGTGAGCGCAAACCGTTAGATAATGTTCCCACACCGCCGGATTATGCCGCAAAATTCCCCACAAGTGATGCCAGAATTTCCATCGGGTGTTGCGTTTAAAACCCTGTCGCCAAATGATAATGCTTAAAGCACGCAAATCGATCCAGCTTGGCAATTTAAAAGGAGTTTTGCATTGAGGTGCGCCTAACTTGAGAAAACAGCGATAAGTTCGATCGAGGAAAATTTCCGGGTCGTATAATGTCCAAAATGCTTCGATGTATTCTTGGGCAATTTCTTCAATCGGGCGAGTCGGTACAAAGTTCATTAAAGTGCTTTGATTGATATCTTGTTTCCTATTGACTCGCAATCTTCCCTCTTTTTCTAAACGATGCCAGAGGGCAGTATTCGGTAAAGCTTGCAGCATTCCAAACATTGCCGTAGGAATCGCAGCTTGTTCCACAAAGCGAATAATCCGCGAACTCGCTTCTTGTTTCTCGCCATCAAAACCAATAATAAATCCAGCCATCGGGCGCAATCCAGCTTGAATAATTTTATCGACAGCTTCAGCGAGGGAACTGCGGGTATTTTGGAATTTTTTAGTCAGTTGCAAGCTGTCTTCATCGGGAGTTTCAATTCCCAAAAATACCGCATTAAAATTACAGGCAACCATCAATTCCATTAACTCTGAATCTGCGGATAAATCGACCGAGGCTTCAGTATTAAATTGGAAAGGATATTGATGTTCTGATTGCCAAACTTTTAATTCCTTCAACAACAACTTTACATTGCGCTTATTGCCAATGAAATTATCATCTACCATGAAAATACCCCGCCGCCATCCTAATTCGTAAAGGCAGTCTAATTCTTTCAGAAGTTGGGCAGGAGTTTTAGTTCGAGGTTTGCGACCATAGAGAACAATAATGTCACAAAATTCACATTGAAACGGACAACCTCGCGAGAATTGAACCGACATTGAGTCATAAGCATCCAATTCCAATAAATCGTAACGAGGAATCGGCGTTTGAGTCACATCGGGTTTTTCAGCAGTGCGAAATATGCCGCTATTTTCTCCTTTTTCTAAAGCTTCAACAAACATGGGCAGGGTAATTTCTCCTTCATCTAATACGAGAAAATCTGCTCCGGCGGCTTCAATTTCATCAGGAACAGAAGTCGGATATGGCCCGCCGACGGCAACTAATTTATGCCGTTGTTTTGCCTCTTGAATTTGCTCTATTAAATCTTGTTTTTGGACGATCATTGCTGAAAGAATGACAAGATCTGCCCAGCCCCACTCTTCTTCCGTTACAGGGCGAATATTGCGGTCTACCAATTTAAATTCCCAGGTTTGTGGTAAGATAGCCGCTACTGTAATTAATCCTAAAGGCGGTAACAAGACTTGGCGATCGACTAATTCTAGAATTTTGTTATAAGACCAAAACGTTGGGGGAAAAACGGGATATATTAGTAAAGTTCGCACGGTTGGATACTCCTGAGCGATATTTTCATGGGTATTGAACTTGATTGTAACCATTTTACGTTACAGAACCTCTGCTATTATGCCTAAAAAAGCTACAACTCCATCCCCTGCCACGCCGCCAACTACATCCCTGGCGCTGTCGGATCTGCATATCCGCCTTGCAGCTTTAGAAAAAGAACATCAAAGCTTACTGAAAAAGATTAAGCGGAAAAGAACCGAGTTGAAGAACTTTGTGGAACAGATGCGAAGTCTTGCTACAGAAATCTTTCATCGCGCCACCCCCAAGTTCCAAAAAATGACCAAACTCGACCAAGAAATTCATACATTATTCCAGGATATTCTGAGCAACAGCAAATTAAGTAAAAAAAATCGCAAAAAGGTAGAAAGCCTTTACAAAAATCTTCAGTACGGCGGAATTATCAGTCCCAAACTGGATGACGAACCGGAAGATACAGAACTCGACGAACTTTTTGAAACTGATGATTCGACTCCTCCCCACGAACACCGCCAGCAACAACAACCACAACGGGAATTAGAAAATGGTTTGGCAAAGAGAAGTGATGAATCGAGAAAAATTCGCCATACATTTTTGCGATTAGCAGAAATATTTCACCCGGACATGGTGACAGATCCGGAAACCCAGATGCGCCATACAGAAATCATGAAAGAAATTAATAAAGCTTACCAAGAAGGAGATTTAGCGCGACTATTAGAAATAGAAAAGCAACATCAAGCCGGAGAAGCAATTGATAACAACAGTGAAGATGAGGTGACGCGGAAATGTAACTTAATCGAGCAACAGAATGAATTACTAAAAAAACAATATGAAAATTTAAAGCGGGAACTGCGCCAGGTGAAAAAGACCCCAGAAGGGGCAATGGTTTCGGATTGCAAAAAAGTCAAAAAACAAGGAATTGAGCCAATAGAACAGATTTTAGACGAAATGGAGCATCAAATACACATAGTTTCGCAAATCCGCAACTTTGTTCGAGATTTTAAACAGCAAAAAATATCGATCCAAGAATTTATGCAGGGGCCACCAGTATTGAACCGGACACAGGAAGAAATTCTCGAAGATTTATACGAACAAATGTTTAGAGATTTGGATGACTTCTTTTAAGAGAAACCGGGTTTTTCTAAAAAACCCGGTTTCTGGAATCGGCGATCGCATCCCAAAAACAGTTTTTTACGCTCGCATAAAAAAATATGTAGTTATGCAAAACTGTCGGAATTTCCTAATTCTCGCTATCTGAAACCAACTTTCCATTTTCAAAAGCGATCGTTCGCCCCTCGCGCGCATCTTGAACGGAACGGCGTAATCGTTCCTGAAACTTAGGATCGTGAAGCATCAAGTAATCAATCCAATCATCTTCATCAGCAAATCCGACCAAATATCCCACAGGCTTACCTTCATATATCAGGATGATGTCTTCTTCCTGAGCCATTTGCAAGAATTGAAGCAAATCTTTTTGAACTTCACTGATTTGAATCTGTTTCATCACTAACCTCTTGGACGGTGAGCCATTCGTTAACTTCAGACTTGTGTTTGATAGCCAGAATTAGGACTAACTTATTCTTTGGTTCAACAGCGTACTCAATGTCATAAAACACACGATGTTCGTCAACTCTCAGACGGTACTGGGGTGAAATTAGCCCCCTGAGACGCTTGATCCTGCTTTTTGACACCTTTTCTGGCTCGTAGCGCAGGTAAGTTTCAATTGCGTCCTCAATCTTGGCTCGATCTACGGCACGCAACGCCCTTAAATCCTCCAGAGCGGTTTCGGTAAACTCAATCCTATATTCGGAAGTAGTCATATACTAACTATAGTTCAAGTCCACATACAGCTTCATTACTGGGGCAGACTCACCCCTGCGAGTCCTTTTCTTTGAAGTTCTCTCTTCTCACAACCCTAATACAGCAGTAGCAGAGTTTAGCGACTTCTCATTGAAACAGTTTAAATAAAAGGCGATCGCTCAAATCATCTATCTTGAAGAGAGCGATCGCTATTATTCCATCACATCATTGACTATAGGTTCGCCCGGATAAAAGCCATCCCTAAAAATTTCCTCTAACGTATAAGGGCAATTCTCCGGAAAGGTTTTTAGCGGCAGGTTTGTTTCTCCTGTTGCCAAATCTCTACCACTCTCATATATCTTTTGCAATGCTTCCTGAAGATAGGGCTTAAGACTGGGATTTTCATCCAGCAATTCTTGAGTATCGCGACGCTGAACGCGAATTGTCATCAACCAGCTACGGCTGCGTCGTTCGGCTTGATATTCCCATTTCAACAGATGTCCAATTAAAACCTTTAAGCGATTTCTTAATTCGGCGCGTTGTTGTTTTCCCAATGACTCAATCTCCTCGATTAAATTAGGCAGATCAAGTTGACTCCATTGCTGATGTTTGAGGAGTTTTGCTTGTTCCTGCGTCCAGGCATAGAAGTCAGTCTCATAAAGATTTTGTATTAAGCTTCCCGGCGTCTGTCCGGTTTGTGGTGTTTGCATAAAAAAGTCAAAACATGGCGTGATTTCCTTAATTCTAAAGCATTGGTTAAAAATTTTGGGATGGGCAGGCGTCCCTTGCGCGCGCCCTTGGCATATCGCATTCTGCAACATCATCTATTTTGCAGATGCGATCGCTTTTATTCCATCACATCATCTGTTGCAGGCTCACCAGGATAAAAACTATCCATCAAAATTTCTTCTAAGGTATAAGGGCAATTCTCTGGAAAGGTTTTTCGCGGCAGGTTTGTTTCTCCCGCAGCTAACGCCATTCCTTTGGTATAAGCTATTTGCAGAGCTTCTTCTAAGTAAGGTTTAAGACTGGGATTTTCTTTGAGTAACTCGACTACATCAATACGCTGTATCCGAATTGTATTCAACCAACTGCGACTTCGTTTTGATACTTGATATTCCCATTTAAGCAAATGCCCAATCAAAATACTGAAGCGATTTCTTAATTCGGCGCGTTGTTGTTTTCCCAATGATTCAATCTCCTCGATTAAATTAGGCAGATCAAGTTGACTCCATTGCTGGTGTTTGAGGAGTTTTGCTTGTTCCTGCGTCCAAGCATAGAAGTCAGTCTCATAAAGACTTTGTATTAAGATTTCCGGTGTTTCTCCGGTTTGTGGTGTTTGCATGGGTGTGGTCAAAATCTGGCGCTATTTCCTTAATTCTAAAACATTGGTTAGGCGATCGCTCAAATCATCTATCTTGAAGAGAGCGATCGCTTCAATCAAACATCTTCTAAAAAGATTCTACCTTCTTCCTTTTGGCTTTTCCGAGATTGCTCAATGATGTTGATAAATTTTGGGTTCGTACCCAAGCTGAGAGTTTCCATATCGACATCTTCAATAGAGAACAAGGCAGCGACAGGCTGACCGTTGCGAGTTAGAATTAGAGGCTGCTCATTGTTGCCATAGTTCTCTAATATTGAGGCAATTTCGCTGATTTCAACTGTTTTCATAGTTCAATTATCTCCCCGCCAATACGAACCTGGTTTCCTTCTTTGATTCCGATAGCACGGATGTCCACAATGGATTCATCTTCATCTACATCGTAATACACGCGAAAGTCGCCTATCCGCAATTCCCAAATCGCCAGCCAATTCGGACGCATTTCCTTTCGGTTTCTGGTGGGTACAGTCGGTTCATTGCTTAACTGTTCTATTAAAGCATCCCTGATAATCCTTTGTTCCCTTGCTGTAAACGCTTGCAAGTGAGAAAGGCTGTTTCTCGAAAAAGCAATACGGTATGGCAAAGCTTTTGACTCCAAAACCCCTACGCCAAAAACAATTTATACGCCGGATTACTACTTTCATCCCAATACTGATAACCCAACGTATCTAAAAATGCCTGCCACTGTTCCATCTCATCGGGCGGCACTTGTATTCCCACCACAATTCGCCCGTAATCTGCCCCATTATTTCGATAGTGAAATACGCTAATATTCCAGTTAGGACTCATACAACCGACAAACTTCATCAACGCACCGGGACGTTCGGGAAATTCAAAGCGGTAAAATAATTCGTGATGTGCGAGAGAAGAACGTCCTCCCACCATGTGACGCAAGTGTAATTTAGTTAATTCATCATCGGTTAAATCTAAAGTTTTGAAGCCGCAATCTTCAAATGTTTGCGCCAATTTTGTCGCATCGGCGCGGTTTTGAATTTGCACGCCGATAAAAATGTGCGCTTCTTTTTCATCCGCAATGCGATAGCTAAATTCGGTTAAGTTGCGTTTACCCAAACAATCGCAAAACTTACGCAAACTGCCCGGTTGTTCGGGAATTGTCACCGCATAAATTGCTTCGCGGCGTTCCCCTAATTCTGCCCTTTCTGCCACAAAACGCAAGCGGTCGAAGTTCATATTTGCACCGCAAGCAACCGCAACTAATGTTTCTCCTTCAATTTGCTCGCGTTCGACATAAGCTTTAGCACCAGCGATCGCCAACGCCCCCGCAGGTTCTACAATCGAGCGGGTATCTTCAAACACATCTTTAATCGCCGCACAAGTATCGTCAGTATCAACGCGAATAATTTCATCGACGTATTCCTGACACAAGCGGAAAGTTTCTTCTCCCACTTCTCGCACCGCCACACCATCGGCAAATAATCCGACTTGAGATAAACGCACTCGTTTACCTGCTTTGAGCGATTGATACATCGCATCGGCATCGACAGGTTCAACGCCGATAATTTTGATTTCTGGACGCAATCTTTTTACATAAGCCCCTATTCCAGAAATCAATCCACCGCCGCCAATAGCGACAAAAATTGCATGAATTGGTTTCTGATATTGTCGCAGAATTTCCATGCCAATTGTACCCTGTCCAGCAATCACATCCGGGTCATCAAACGGGTGAATAAATGTCAAGCCTTTTTCTGCTTCCAATTGACGCGCATAAGCATAAGCATCGTCGTAAGTATCGCCGTGCAAAACTACTTCTCCCCCGCGTGCTTTGACTGCATTAATTTTGACTTGGGGTGTAGTTACGGGCATGACAATAATTGCTTGCGTGCCCAGCTGACGCGCACCCAGGGCGACACCTTGGGCATGATTTCCCGCAGAAGCAGCAATAACGCCTTGTGCGAGCAAATCTGGGGGCAATTGCGCCATTTTGTTGTACGCACCCCGCAGCTTAAAGGAAAAGACTGACTGCATGTCCTCGCGCTTCAGCAGCAGTTTATTATTCAGTCGCGTAGAGAGATTTGGCGCGTATTCTAGGGGTGATTCTTGAGCAACATCGTAGACGCGGGCAGTGAGGATGGAAACTAGGTAGTCGCAAAGCATGGGGTTAACAGTGTGCAGATGGCGGATGGTGGGATAATTTTACGGCACTTTGCGTACTTGTTGGTGGGGTTGAGGGTGCGATATGCCTCCGGCACGCTTCGCGAGCGCTAAATTTTTGTACAATATAAAATATAGTTGCTACAGGTATGATTTATATGAAGATGGAACCTGCATACACTTCTGTGGGAAAAATTTTTGAGTATAGACCGATGTTTTTTATCCCCAAGTATCAAAGGGCGTATGCATGGGAAGCTGAATCTGTTGAAGATTTTATCAAAGATTTGACAAACTGTTTTGAGAGAAGAAAATCTCATACACCTGTTAATCATTTCTTCGGAGGGGTTCTATGCGTTAGATATCCTGTGGCGGGAGCCGTCAATCAAAACGAATATGAAATTATTGATGGGCAACAAAGAATTTCAACATTTACGTTGCTAATGTCTTGCTTAATAAAGATCTATAAGGAGTTGCTTGAGGAAGCTAAAAATTCCAATGATTCAAATAATCAATTTATTTTGGAAGGACGTATTAAAGTGCTTTCTGAAAGATTTATAGAGTTCCAACAAGAAATTCAAAGAAAGGTCAACTCTATCGAAGTTATGAGACTATCAAGAGTCGATCATCCTTTCTACAGAGAACTTATTCGTGGAATGAATCCTTCTCCGATAAGAGATTCGCACAAAAAAATAAACCATGCCTACCAAACTATTCTAAAAGCAGTCAGAAAAATAATTAGTCCATCCAAGTTAGAAGAAAAGATGGACGACATTGAAATAATCCAAAATATTATAGACAATGACTTTACAATACTATACATGGTGACTGATAGCAAAGAAGATGCGTTTAGATTGTTTCAAGTGATTAATGATAGAGGAACAAATTTAACAGTAGGTGATTTATTAAAAGCAAAAACCTTAGAAATTTTAGAAGGTTTCAATGACTACCAGGATAGTTGTGAAACATTCTGGGACGATATTCTAGCTGATGCTCCCTCAGATACAGAAGATTATTTGAACTGGATTTATGAATCGTACAAAGGTAAAAGAGCTAAACAAGATGAACTATTTGATATACTGCTTGATGGTTTCTTCCCAGAACATAAAAAACATAAGACAGGACAATTTACAGAGTGTGAGTCTAAACAAGTGTATCAAACAGTAAAAAATATACATGAGGATATTTTTAAATGTAGAAAATTGCTAGAAGGACAGTGGCTATATGCACCACAACAACCAATAACTAATTGGGATAGAACTCGCTTAAGTATTCTTTTGAAAGAGCTTGACCATACTTTATCTGTGCCGCTCTTTCTTGCAGCTTCACAACTTGACCATAAGATTTTTTCGGAAATAGTACAGATTGTAGAAAAAGTTTATTTCAGATATAAAATAATATGCAATCAGCACGCCACCTCATTAAAAAATATTTATTATGAGGAATCGCTTGCTATCAGACAAAATCCAAGCTCTTATAATGTTTCAGGATTAAGGCAGAAATTACACAAGTTAATTGATTCTAAAGCATCAAACCTTACATTTACAAATAACCTTGAAACATTAGAGTATAAAGAATATGGAGGTGGAAATAAACCTCTTAAGTACTTTTTAATGACATTAGAATATTATTATCAATGGTATCAAGCTGGATGTCAAGGAAGTCCGGTATGTAAAGATAAAAGCAGAATCTATGACTTTGCTGGAACTTCGATTGAACATATATATCCACAAAATGCACATAAGAACTTTAGAAATGAAAAGTTAGAACCCCTGAAAAATACACTAGGAAATATGACTATTTTAGACCCCGCGCAAAATACCAGAGGTGGAAATGAGCCTTTTGAGGCAAAAAAAACACTTTATCAAGAATCGTCAGTATTATTAACTAGAAACATAGCAACAAACCAAACTTGGACAGAACAAGAAATTCACGTGCATAAGAATTTGTTGATAGATATTGCACTCAAAGTTTTTTATCCATAAATTTCAACTAGCAAAGACGAAATGACCTCAAATCTAAGGATAGAATCTCGAAAAATTATTTCTGACACAATCTTATGCTGAAACGGGTATATATTGATAATTTTCGCTGTTTGGTAAATTTTGAACTTGATGTTGACGCGATAAATCTGTTTTTGGGTTATAACGGCTCGGGCAAATCGACTGTTTTTGAAGCCTTGCACAAAATCCAGGCATTTGTAAGTGGCGACAGTAAGGTAGAGGGGATTTTCAAA
>DNGG01000357.1:4651-4841 GCA_003486675.1 Cyanobacteria bacterium UBA11372 | reverse complement strand
CACCATAAGTACGGGAGAGCCAAAATTAAGGTGAGAGAAGCTCCAGCCTTCAAAATGTTTCTATGCTATCCCAAGCCTTGGCGGCGAAAGCTAAACATTCAGGATGGAACATCTATTACCAATTTACCCATCCGCAACAGGTCATGATATCAAGTCCGATAGCATCGGACTTGCAAAGTTAATAGTATTG
>DNGG01000357.1:0-4379 GCA_003486675.1 Cyanobacteria bacterium UBA11372 | reverse complement strand
CCCCCGCGCGATGCCGATGCAACCGGACATGATATGATTCGTCAACCAAGATTTAAGCATTGCTTCCATATAGAAGTAGTAGAACCAGAAGGCGTCTTTTTGCTCTGGGAGCAAGAACCCATCTTTTTAACCGGCAAAATCTATCAAAAATTAGCCCCTTTGCTCGATGGTTCGCGCACCGTACAAGAGTTAGTAAATCTGCTGGCAGATGCGGCATCAGCACCGGAAGTTTACTATGCTTTGATGCGATTAGAACAGAAAGGCTATATTGTTGAAAGCGATAACAGTATCTCTCCTGAAGCAGCCGCTTTTTGGGAGAGCTTGCCAATAGATAATCAATCAGTATCTGATTTGCAATCAACTGGTGAAGTAGCGGTAACAACCTTTGGCAATATTCCCACTGAATTATTTATATCGAGTTTAGAATCGCTTAATCTGCGGGTAAATCAGCAGGGAAAATATCAGGTAGTTTTAACAGATGATTACCTGCGGGATGAATTGGCTAGTTTTAATCAAAAAGCACTGCAATTACAGCAGCCTTGGATGTTGGTTAAACCTGTGGGAACGGTGGTATGGATTGGGCCGATTTTCCACCCCGGAAAAACAGGTTGTTGGGAATGCTTGGCGCAACGGTTAAGAGCAAATCGACCTGTTGATGCGTTTATCCAGCAAAGAAAAGGCAAACCATCTTTTTTTCCTACTGCCAAAGCCGCGTTACCTTCTACTCTTCAAACTGCATTTGGTTTAGCTGCTACAGAAGTAGCGAAATGGATTGCACAAGCAGAAAGTCAACAGCTAGAAACTCAGGTAGTGACGCTGAATCTCAGATCGCTGGAAATGCTTTCTCATCAGTTAGTTCGGCGTCCGCAATGTTGCAGTTGCGGTCAAGCTGAATTATACGCTCCTACTCGCTCTCCCATCCCGATCAATTTACAAAGTCGTCCCAAAGTTTTTGTCGAAGATGGCGGCTATCGCAGCGTGACTCCAGAAGAAACCTTAGCAAAATACGGACATCATATCAGTCCGATTACCGGAGTAGTGCGAACTCTCAATCGCCTTTCTCCCCCCACCCACCGCTGGAATCACACCTATATAGCCGGACACAATTTCGGTCTAATGTTCGACGACCTTTATTTTCTCCGCCAAACAATCAGAGGTCGCAGCGGCGGTAAAGGTAAAACCGCAGACCAAGCAAAAGCCAGCGGTTTGTGCGAAGCAATAGAACGCTACTCTGGCACATTTCAAGGCGATGAAATCCGCATTCGCGCTAGTTATCAAGACTTAGGCGACACAGCTATTCATCCCCATACCTGCCTCAATTTTAGCTCAAAACAATATCAAAATCGACATGTTTGGAATGCCCATTGTCTGCCGCATCAAAAAATCCCAGAACCCTTCGATACCACAAGGATAATTGACTGGACTCCCATTTGGTCTTTAACGGATCAAACCTTCAAGTATCTACCTACAGCTTATTGCTATTACGGATATCCTCGCTCTCAAAGTCCCGATTGCTGGGCAGACTCCAACGGCGCCGCAGCCGGTAATAATATAGAAGAAGCTATTCTGCAAGGCTTTCTGGAATTAGTAGAGCGGGATAGCGTTTGTTTGTGGTGGTACAATTGCCTGCAAAGACCAGGTGTAAATTTAGCCAGTTTTGACGATCCATATATTCAAGGATTGCAGGAATATTACCGCACGATTGAACGCCTGATTTGGGTGCTTGATGTCACCAGCGATTTTGGCATTCCCACTTTTGTCGCTATTTCTAGCACTTGCGATCGAAAAGTCAGCCAGCTATTGTTTGGCTTTGGCGCCCATTTCGATGCCAAAATAGCAATTACCAGAGCCTTAACTGAAGTTAATCAAGCACTTCCCCCAGTTTTAACAGCACGGGAGGCAAACCATAATGAATTGGCTCAAACTACTATTGAAGATTCTCCCTATTTGCTTCCCGATCCTACCCTCCCTGAAAAAATTTACTTTGACTATCCCCAATTTTGGCATCAAGATTTACGCGATGACGTTTTCACTTGCCAAAAAACGATCGAAAAAAAGGGAATGTCTATGTTAGTGCTGGATCAAACTCGTCCCGATCTCAATTTAAATGTAGTCAAAGTGATTGTGCCGGGAATGCGCCATTATTGGCGGAGATTGGCTCCAGGACGACTTTACAACGTACCCGTGCAGTTAGGATGGCTCGTTGAACCACTCCCAGAAGAAAAGCTAAATCACCAGTCATTTTTTTAATCGCTCAAATGTCTGAAACTTCTATACTTTCTTTTTTACCTGGCATATCCCTAGAACAGCAAAATCAGGAATGGGTACTTCACTATCAAACAACTACCCACACCAAAAACACGATTTCTTTGCCCAATTGTTCGCAGGGAACATTAAAAGCTTGGCAAATACTGTGCCACGATGGAGAGACGCGAGAAAAACTGAGTTCTCTGGTTCAAGAAACTGATGGGTTGTCCAATCTAGCGGAATTTTATTATTATCTCGCACAATTTGAACGCCTTGGTTTGATCTGTCAAACTATCTATGCAGATGCAACGCCGATAGCGAAAGTGCTTCCCCTTGCACCTGCACCAGGATTGGCTATTGGGGAGGTTGCTGGCGAAAAGTCTTATGTTTTGTCGCGGTTTGCTTATTTACATCGCCAGAACAATCAAATAGTGCTGGAATCGCCCCTATCTAAAGTGCAGTTGGTAATACTTGATTGGCGGGGAGGCGCTATTTTAGCCGAACTTAACCAACCATGCTCTTACTCTCAGCTATGGGAAAAAATATCTGGCATTTCAGCAAATGCCGTGCAAAAATTCCTCAATTTGCTTGATGCTGCCAAGATGCTTTCAGAAGTTACAATCGATGGGGAAATTGTCGAAGATAAACAGGATGCTCTGGTGCAATGGGAATTTCACGATTTACTTTTTCACAGTAAGGTGAGAACCGGAAGACATCGCCAACCTGTGGGGAGAACCTATCGCTTTTTGGAAAAAATTCCCCAACTTCCTGCGATTAAAACCCAGGTTGCAGACACTATTATTCCTCTATATCGACCGGATATTGAAGCGCTGAAAAAAAATGATTTGCCTTTGACTCGCGTTTTAGAAGAGAGAAAATCAATTCGCCATTATGGCAACCAACCAATAAGCGATCGCCAACTAGGAGAATTTCTTTACCGTTCCCTCAGAGTCAGAAACATCCTCAAAACAGAAACAGAAGAACTGAGTAATCGACCATATCCCAGTGCCGGAGCTTGCTACGAATTAGAAGTTTATACAGCAATTAATTGTTGCGATAATATTCCCTCTGGTTTGTATCATTACAATCCTCAAGCACATCAACTTTTTTTAGTTTCTCCTAGAACTTCTAAAGTAGAAGCTTTACTAGAGGAAGCAGCGCAAAATAATCCTGAGAAGCAAACTCCTCAAATTCTAATTATTTTAGCGGCTCGATTTCCCAGAATTACCTGGTATTACGAATCCATCGCCTATGCTGGCATTCTGAAAAATGTGGGTGCTGTATTTCAGACTATGTATCTGGTAGCAACTAGCCTAGACTTAGCCCCTTGTGCTATTGGTTGTGGTAACGCCGACTTATTTGCCGCTGCCGTAGGATGTGACTACTATGCTGAATCCTCTGTTGGCGAATTCGCTCTATGTAGCAAGCAGTCTTAAAAACGCTGTCCTGGCGCTGCTCCACAACTGTTGCAATAAAAGACTATTAAACTTTTCATTGAAGCAAAGAAACCGGGTTTCACCTGAAAAATCTGGGATTTGCCACTAGATATCCCAGCCAGAAACCCGGTTTCTCCGAACGTCACAGTAGATCCGCGTGTAGACTATGGTTTAACGCAACCACAAGCGACGATAGATGTCAAGCTAAATGACGGCAAAACCCATCAACTAATTTTGGGTAAGCCTAATTGTAACAAGACTGCTGTGTATGCGATCGCCGATCCAACCGACGAGAGCCAATCAATCACCATTGTAATATCCAACAATTTTGAAAATGCCGTGAATCGCCCTTTATCAGAATGGAAACAACCGGAACAACAACAAAATCCTGACAAAAAGTAGGGGCACGGCATCAATAATACAATGCCCTTGCCAACAATATTGTGGTTGCCGTGCCCCTACGCCTAACGATCGGGAATAAACCATAGATGATATTACAGAGAATATCTGACCCCAACAAAGCGATCGCGTCTACCAGCAAATGATTGATATCATGTCCTTAAGATTACCCATAATCGGCAGCCCTTGCACGGCATTATTAACGTTATCTGTTTGTCCGAGATATATATAATGCCGTGTCCCTACGCAACGACAAAGTGATGTTTTTTTATTATGGGCAATGAGCGCGGACATCAT
>DNGG01000358.1:4933-15511 GCA_003486675.1 Cyanobacteria bacterium UBA11372 | reverse complement strand
TAGTGAAATGAATTAGCAGACACAACGACATCGAAACTGTTGTCAGTAAAGGGTAACGCTGATGCAGGTGCAACGTGAAATGAAACATTAGGGTAGGTGTGCAATTTTTGCCGTGCGATCGCTAACATCTTCTCGGAAATGTCTACTCCAAGCATTTGTTGCATCGGACGATCGGCTAACACTAGCCGTTCAAACTCCCCTGTGCCGCAAGCAACATCTAGCACAGTCGCGGTTGGTGGAAGATTCGCCCAGGTTTTGAGGAATGACAGCGTATTTGCAATATAGCTGCGCCAGCGTTGGTCATACACTGCTGCCATCCGATCGTACTGTTGACGAACTGTGGTTTCGCTCATGCTGAATTTCTAAAACAGCCAACTCCGAACTGTTACCCGAATCTTAGCGCGCGATCGCACTCTTAAGACTGACTCTACCTCAATAGTAAGATAATTCTGACTATTGTTAGATAGCCTTCAAGGTCATGCTAGGACTGCTTTTGCTCAAATCTTTGGTGGAATTTGTATTTTCGGGGTGATGTTGGTTGTGCTGATTCCCAGTAGGTTGGTTATTACTGTTTTGCTGCATCCTGGAATTGTCCATCGTGCCGCGCTCCATCATGGGATTGCCCATCATGCCGCCGCGCTCCATCATGCCTTTACACTGTGTCATCATCTGACGCATATCTGCCATCATTTGGCGCATTTCGGTCATCATTTGTTGTTGCTCCTGGGAGGGTGCAGTCGGGGTTGCTGTTTGAGCTTGTGCCAATGAGGGACTGACTACAAGTACCAGGGCTGCTAAACCTGCGGTTGCAGTGCTGAGAATAGTTTGATGACGCCTATTTGCATTCATGGAAACCTCCTGATGAAAAAGCTCAATAACGTTTTCTATTTATTAGATTGACAGATGTTTATGAAATTAGGATGAAATGCGATCGCTCGTTCCATTACCCGACTCCAAGCGTCGCTGCCATTCCCGATCAATTTGAGCCGATTGTTCTATCTCTTGAGCGATCAAATCAGTTTCGCTGGTATAGATTAAATCCTCTTTTCTGATGATATTTTGACCGGCAAACTGTTGAGCATAAGCAATTTTATTCTGTAAAGCTGCATCTGCCCCATCCAGCGCTCGCGCCTGCTCCTGCCGTTTTTGATTTCGCGCTTTAATCTGGCTATTTTTCACCTGAATCCAGAAATAACGAATCAGCGGGATTGCCAAAAAACCGATGCCGTAACCTAGTAATATCCAATAAATTGATTGCACGAAGGCAACGAGTCCACCCAGCTGTGCCGCAATGCCACCCTTCAACAGGGAACCCAAAACCAAAGCACCGATAATATTCACCGCACCTAGCCCAACAGACAGCATAATTTGTCCGCTACTTGCCTGACTAAAACGCCAAAGCCTCTCCTCAAGATAAGCTGGCACTATTTGTAGATCTTGCTCTTTTGCTGTTGTCTGCAATTGTGGGAAGTGATAGACAATTTCTCCATCGGGGCTGACTTCAGGACGCCCATCAAATCGGGTTAGTACGGGGAGCATATAGTCTTCAAATTCGCGCTTGTATCCTTCCCCAATATCGTCAAGATACGGTGCAATTTGTTCTGCGGCAACCGCACCTCGTGAATTGCGAATAACAGTACCAATTTCTTGCCAGCGATGGTCTTCTAAGTAGCGATTGGGATTGCCATCGCCAAACAGAAATGAGAAGATTGTCTCTAGGAAATTCATCTCGCTACTTTGGGAGGAATCAGAGGAATCCCGGTGTCGCTGAGGGTGGCGCTCATAGCCATAGCCTGGGTGAAATAACCAAAAGATATCCCCAATCCAGAAGTTAGGGATAAAAATAATGCCACCCCCTGAATTTGAGCTACCGCGACGATCCGAATTACTATCGCTGCTAGAATTGAGGGTAATAAGAATAATCGCGATCGCCACAAAAATTAAGACAATTGAAAGCAACAGCACAATCCCAAAAGAAATCCGAATCAGATAGAACAAGACGCGCCAGACTTTTTCCCACCATTCCTGTAACTGCAACTGCAAGAACTTGTTACGGAGAATTGAACGAAAATTTTTGGGAAACAGATAGGCAATTTCTCCTGACTCTGCTACTTGTAAATGTCCACTTGCGTCAGAAGCTAGAGCCAGCAATCCTTGCTGTGCCAAATTAATATTCAATCCTACCCGAGCAGCAACGTCCCCAACAGTGACACGGTAGCCTAGTTGTTCGATGGCTTTCATAATCTTGGGATTGGGAGCCATCGCTACTTTAAGGTTATGGCGATTTTGGTTCATAATTTCAACCACCTAATTAATTTTATCGACTTTAATCTAATGCCCTATAGGGTTTAAGAGCGAACCTTTTGATTTCAGTTGGGCTTGTTTTAACATTCTGCACGCCCAAGCGAATAACATCTTTCAATCCCGTAAAGTAGAAGCACTACTGACCCTAGCATTAAGACAGATAAAAGATCCCCTCCCCACCCATCGTGCAGCCACTCAAATAACCGATCCTGACCTGTACCGTGAAAGAATGTCAGCAGGGTATTGCGAATGATATTCGTGCTGACGCTAATTACAACAGTTCCCAACACCAACAAAATAGTTTTGGTTCGAGAAGTCCAACTTTCAGTCCAGTAGAGCAGCATCAAATCTACATAGAAACTGGTAAATAACATCTTGAGTCCAGCACAGTAGGGCGCAACTTCAACAATTCGACCGCTTACAAATACGTAAATTCCTTGAACGTTCACATCTAAACCTAGCTGCAAGAGGATAAAGCCAACGGTTCCGGCTATGAATTTTTGCAGCAGTAATGTATAGGGAGCGATCAGGTAGGGAACTGGGTTGGGTGTTGCCAGGAATACCAGTAAAAGTGGAAATCCTTGCAGTTTAAAGCCGGGAACTCCCTTCAACCACAAGCAAAGTCCTGCGAGTACTATCGGAAAGGATAGATTCACAAACTCAGGTGAGCGGCTAAGATAAAAAACTCCCCCCAATCCCAGTAAAATTGCTCCCAAAGGATGATCTGTATTTGGCAACTTTCGCCACTGATGCCGTTTTGTCCAGCTAATATAGGCAGCAAAGGGTAAACCAATGATGCCATGACTGAAATATTCGTGTTCGATGCTGATAGTTTTGTTCAGCCAGCCATCGTACCAATAGATTAACAGAGGAGCGTACAAAATTATCGGCAAAATAATGATGGCGGCTTCTAGGAGATGGGGAGCGATCGCAATCGGAATTTTCTGCTTAATTTGCATGGTTTTAGTTCGCTAGCTTTAGACTTTCCACTGCCGTAACATTTGATACCTGACCCGTGCTTAACCAAACTGCTAATTCCGGTGGTGCTTGAACTTGTTCTAAATAGCGACGTAGCGCTTCTCCTTCCAGCACTTCTGTTTGAATGAGATGCTGAGTCAATTCTTCCAATAAATAACGATTAGTTTCCAAAATGCGTAGAGCCACCTGATGCGCCCCATCTACTATCTCTTTAACTTCTGAATCGATTTGTTCGGCAACTTTGGGGCTGACAGAACGACGAGGATTAGAAAAGCCGTTTAAAAATTGCTCCTGCACTTTTTCTAGGGCAATTGGTCCCAGCTTGTGACTCATGCCATAAAGAGTCACTACCCGCTCTGCTAAATCCGTTGCTTTTTGAATATCGTCGCTGGCTCCGGTTGAAACTTTACCTATGATAATTTCTTCAGCAGAACGTCCTGCTAAAAGCGTGGCAATTTGACCGCGAATTTCATCTTCTGTCATCAAGAAACGCTCCTCTTCAGGTAACTGAAGAGTGTATCCTAAAGCACCAATTCCTCTAGGAACGATAGAAATTTTTTGCACCTTACCCGCTCCAGGCATTAAGGCTGCAACGATCGCATGACCAGCCTCGTGGTAAGCAACGGTTCTCTTTTCTACTTCGTTGAGAACGCGGGATTTTTTCTCCAAACCAGCAATAACGCGCTCGATCGCTTCGTTAAAGTCAGCCATCGTCACGGAGTCTCGGTTCTGACGCGCCGCTAGCAGTGCGGCTTCATTCACCAGATTGGCTAAATCTGCGCCTGCAAAACCTGGGGTGCGAGTTGCGATCGCTCCCAAGTCTACATCTTCTGCTAACTTGACTTGTTTAATATGCACCTTAAGAATGGCTTCCCGTCCCTGCTTATCAGGGCGGTCAAGCACCACTTGGCGATCGAAGCGACCAGGACGACGCAGTGCTGGGTCTAACACTTCGGGTCGGTTCGTTGCCGCTAAAATAATTACTCCTGTATTGGCTTCAAAACCGTCCATTTCAGTTAATAACTGGTTGAGGGTTTGTTCCCGTTCGTCATTGCCACCCATCATTGCTCCTGCCCCTGCTCTAGATTTACCCAAGGCATCTAATTCATCAATAAAAACAATACAGGGAGCCTGTGTTTTAGCCTGTTGAAATAAATCTCTGACCCGTGCAGCACCAACGCCGACAAACAATTCAATAAACTCGGAACCGGAAATACTAAAAAAGGGAACGCCAGCTTCTCCTGCCACCGCCTTGGCTAAGAGGGTTTTGCCCGTTCCCGGCGCTCCTACTAACAGCACCCCTTTAGGAATTTTGGCTCCCACGCGGGTATATTTATCAGAGTTTTTCAGAAACTCGACAATTTCTTGAAGTTCTGCTTCTGCCTCGTCAATTCCAGCCACATCGGTAAATTTTACCCCCGTATTTCCTTCAGAATAAATGCGGGCTTTACTTTTACCAACCGTCAGGGCGGCGGCTCCCCCCTGTTGGGCGCGATTCATTAGCCAACCCCAGACAGCAAGGAAAATCAGGGGAGGAATTACCCATCCCAAAAGCGTGTTGAAAAAGCCACTGTTATCGGGTGGCGGCGCGCCGAATTCCACGTTTTTTTCTTCTAATAGCTTTGCCAAGTCCCGATCCTGGGCCACGGGTGTAGTAACGTAAACTTTGGGCGGGGGTGAATTATCCACTTGGTTTGTCTGCGTTTTGGGAAGATCGGACTTGAGAATGTATTGAATTTGGTTTTGTCCTATCAATACTTTGCCAACCTTGCCTTCTTTTACATGTTTGAGAAATTGACTGTAGATAACTTCGTTAGGGGCGGGACGCAAAGAAGGAGCAACAACAAAATGGAACAGCCCTAAGAAAAGCAGCAACATTAGGAAGCTACCGCCAAAGTGTTCTGGTTTGGGAGTATTCTGGTTTCCATCTTTCTCAACTGGCATAAGATGTTTCCTAATTAAATGTTCCGGTTATAAACAAGGCTTCTGACGCTACTAACCTGAATGAAGGTATCTCTATGTTGTAGTTGTCACATACAGTTTAAAGAATGAACTCTATCATCAAGTTCTCACAAGAAAATGAAATCAAGATGAAATGGTGAAGTACCCCACAATCTGTGGGTTACCGTACCGCAACGGGAAAACCTACATCACGTTAAGATTGGAAGCTGCGCCCGATAATATCTTCAGCTATGAGAGCGAATCCTGAGCAAGCGAGATGAGTTAGCGATGATATATACGTTCAGAGTCAATCTGGTTAACCGAGCGAATGGTTAACCGATCAACTAATGCTGCTTTAGTCGCACTCGCCTTCTTCTGGACATTTGTAACGAGTACACTGGTAAACTCCTTTCGCCACGTCCGCCAGCAACTCATCGGTCAAACTCAGAATTGTGGCGACCCGCGAATCGCTCAACCGATAGCGCACGTAACGTCCTTGCTGTTCGCTGATGACTAGCCCGCAATCTCGCAAACAGCCGAGGTGATTAGAAGCATTCGACTGACTGAGGCCAGTCACCGTCACAATTTCACTCACGGTTAGCGGGCCATCCCGCAGCGCATCGAGAATGGCAAGCCGCGAAGGATCGGCAAAACCGCGAAAGAGTTTAGCTTTCAAGCTGATGGCTTGAGCTTGAGCATTGATGAGCATCAGCGAAATTGACCGTTGTTAAGGTATATGTCGATTATATTATCATATCATTAACTGCTGATACAATAGTGTCAGGAACAGCAGCTGAATCGCACAGAGGTGCAGCTATGGATAGAAAACCTGTGTTCTACGGTCTGATTGGTTTGCTGGCAGGCAGTGCCATTACAGCAGGGCTGATGGTCTACAGCGCTAAAACTCAGCTTCAAACTGCAACGCTAGTTGGTTCTACAGGTACAACAACAGCAACTCCCTCTGGGTCAGGGGTCACCGCCCAAACAAGCCCCAGCAACACGACCCCGGTTCCCATGACGCCGGGAATGATGGCTGACCAGCACTTTATCGTTATGATGATTCCGCACCATGAAGGGGCGGTGGCAATGGCAGACCTGGCATTGAGTCGAGGGAAGCATCCCGAACTCAAAAAGTTTGCTGAAACGATTAAAACCACCCAAAACCAGGAAATTCAGCAGATGAAAACCTGGTACAAACAGTGGTACGGCGCTGATGTCCCTGCTTGGACTCCTGGCAGAGGCTGGTATGGCTGGAACCGACAGCAGCAAGGCAACAATACCCAGTCTTACTGGGGGTCTGGGATGGGCAGACATCGAAACTGGGATGGCTGGAATAACTGGGATCGAGGGTGGCAAGGCAACAATGCACCTTCTTCCTGGGGTTCTGGTACGGGTTGTTGTGCGGGTAGGGGATGGATGGGTACAAATCTATATGCCCTACAGAATGCACCGGACTTCGACCGAGAGTTTATTGAGCAAATGATTCCCCATCACCAGATGGCGGTGATGATGGCTCAGATGGTTGTCAATAGTGCCACACACCCTGAAACTCGCAATCTGGCTCAGTCCATGATCAAAAGTCAGACGGATGAAATTAACCAAATGCAGCGGTGGTATCAAACCTGGTATCAATGACCTCAAATTCCCCAAGTGCAACTGATTCAAGGTGACACTTAGGAGAGATTTAAATTTTAAGGAAGTAGGGTAAGCCCGAATTCCCTACTTTTTCAAATCTTTAGAGGAACAATTAATATGAACTATTACTTCAAAAAAGTGCTGCATGTGTCTTTCGATGAAGCCGTTGCCAAGGTGATAGAGAACTTGAAGCAAGAGGGGTTTGGCGTCCTCACAGAAATTGACGTGCAAGCCACGATGAAGAAGAAATTAGACGTGGAGATGCCAAGCTATAAAATTCTAGGGGCTTGCAACCCATCCTTTGCTTATCAAGCCTTGCAAGTAGAAGATAAAATCGGCACGATGTTGCCTTGCAATGTTATTGTGCAACAGAAGGCGGAAGGTGTCGAAGTCTCTGCCGTAGATCCGGTTGCATCCATGCAAGCCATTGAAAATCCAAGTCTACAGGGGATCGCCGAACAGGTGAGAGCTAAGCTTAAGGCAGCGATCGATAACTTATGAATGCTAACCCAAAAGTAGTTAACTCGTTACAGCAGTAGTATCTGTGGCTAGCCGACCATCTTCCATGCGAACAATGCGATCGGCGATATTTAAAATGCGATTGTCATGGGTGACTACTAAAATAGGACATCCTTGTTCTCGCGCTAGCTGTTGCATAAGTTCTACTACATCGCGTCCTGATTTGCTATCTAAAGCAGCCGTTGGTTCATCGGCTAAAATCAATTTGGGATGGCTGACTAGGGCGCGAGCGATCGCTACTTTTTGTTTCTGCCCTCCGGAAAGATTATCTGGGTAATAATTTACCCGATGTTCTAATCCTACTGCTTTGAGCATGGCTTCTGCTTTGGGTCGAAATTCTTCAGGTGGAATGTCTGGGTGGAGTTCCAGGGATGTTTGTACGTTCTGCCAAGCTGTTAAAAATTTTAGTAAATTATGAGCTTGGAATATATAGCCAATGTCGCGTCTAATTTCAACAATTTTGTCTTGACTGGCTCCGTTTAGTTCCTGACCAAATACTTTAAGACTACCCTCTTGGACAGACCGCAAACCACCGATCAATGTCAGTAAGGTTGTTTTCCCTGACCCGGATGGCCCCATCATAATGACAATTTCTCCGGTGTTTATTTCTAGGTTGATGTCAAAGAGAATTTGCTTTTTCAATTCGTCTTGACCGAAGTAGTGATTGATGTTTTTAACGGTGACAACAGTTTTTGCTAACATAGGTTTAAGAAATGCTTTGAATCTTTTTCGTTTGAATAAAACCTCTAAAATTTAACAAACCACAAAAACAATCCGACATATAGAATCTAACTAGAATATATCAGCAGGGTCGGCGGCTTGCAATTTACGAACGGCGATCGCACCGGAAATAAAACACATCAAAATGGTCAATGTTAAGACCATTAATCCTCGTCCAATATCCATTGCCATCGGTAAACTGGTGGCTTTTTTGGTAAGGTCGTATAGACCGAGAGTGATGGCAAATCCGGGCATATAACCTAAAAAGCCTAAAATTATGGCTTCTTGAAATACCATCTTTAACAGATAGATATCTCTGTAACCCATTGCTTTTAGAGTTGCGTATTCGGCGAGGTGATCGGTGACGTTGGTATAGAGAACTTGATAGACAATTACGCTGCCAACGATGAATCCCATAATGGTTCCTAGCGTGAAAACAAAGCCAATAGCTGTATTCTTCTGCCAATAGGTTTTCTCAAATTCTACAAACTCATCGTGAGTGAGGACTTGTATATCGTTGGGTAAGTTCTTTTTGATATCTTGAGCTACGGTTTCAATATTTACACCCGGTTTGAGTTTGATTAAACCAATACTAATTTCGCCCGATTCGCGGGATTTGAAAATCCGTAATAAATTGACATCGCTGGTAATTAGCAATGCGTCGGAACCAAAAGAAGAACCAACTGTAAACAAGCCTACTACTTTAATTCGCCGCCCGTTAACTTCAGGCGTAATCACCTTACCCTTGGCAACTTCTGTAATAAATGGCTTAAATTCGGGGCGCGAAATTCGATCGAGGATGGCAACATCTTCGAGTTTTAGTTGAGCTAGATATTGGTTGATTTCTGGGATGTGCAGAGTGATTTTGCTTGGATCGATGCCTAAAACAAGGATAGCGCGATCGCGGGAACTTTCCGGGCTTTTCCAAGTTCCCAAACCCACATACACTGAGTTAATCGACTCTACCCCATCAAAACTAAGAGCTTGATATAAACGCCGTCTGGAGAAATTATTCATACTAATTAGTGCGCGGGAGCGAGGATTAATCAGCACTAAATCTGCGTTTAGACTTTCATGCACGCGGGTTGCACTTTTATATAATGCTGCCTGAAATCCTATTTGCATAAACATTAGAATGACTGCAAAACCAATCCCTGCTAAAGCAACTAAGAGTCTCACTCTTTCCCTAGAAAGTTGCAGCCAAGCTAGAAAAAGTTTGCGGCTCATGGTTGAATCTCCACAGTTACTTGCAGGTTGGTTAAAGCAGCAACTTGCTGGCTAGAAGTGGGATCTAGACGAATTTTGACTTCGACGACTCTAACATCAGTGGCAGCGGCTGGATCGGTGCTGAGAACGTCTTTTTTACCCACTTCCCAACCAATTTGATCGACAGTACCTTGCAATTTTCCAGTCAAGGCATCGCTGGTAACTGTAGCACGTTGTCCCAGACGGACTTTACCAATGTCGGTTTCATATACCTCCGCTACAGCATACATTTGGTCGGTTTGACCGAGTTTAAAAATTCCTTCTCCCTGGTTGCTTATCGCTTCTCCTGGACGGGCATGAAGTTTCAAAATTCGACCGTCTTTCGGCGATCGCACGTAGGCTGTTTCTAAGTCAGCTTTGGCTTTTTCTACGCTGGCTAGTGCCTTATCTACCGTTGCTTGTGCTGCTTGCACGTCAGTTGGACGGACTTCTGCGATCCGGTTTAAATTCGCTTTAGCTTCGTTGATTTGCTGGGGAATTGTGGCTGTAGTTTTATTTAAGGTTGCTTGTGCTTCGTTGATTTGTTGTTGCAGGGTTTCTCTAGTTTGCTTTAGATTAGCTTGAGCTTCGTCGATCTGCTTTTGCAGGATTTCTCTGGTTCGCTTCAAATTAGCTTTGGCTTCATTAACCTGGTCTTGTGCCGTGTCTACAGCCAGCCGTTTACTGTCAAGAATCGATGCAGAAATTGCCCCATTTTGGTATAATTGTTGATAGCGTTGATACTCTGTCTGAGCATTGCGTAACTGAGCTTCTAAACGAGCGATTGTTTCCTGTTGAGTGGCAACGTCCCCGCGTAATTGAGCTTCTAAGCGAGCGATTGTTTCCTGTTGGGTGGCAACTGCTCCACTCAACTGAGCTTTGAAGCGAGCAACTGTTGCCTGCCCAGTGGCAACGTCCCCGCGTAACTGAGCTTCTAAGCGAGCAATTGTTGATTTTTGGGCGTCAATTTCCCCGGTTTTAGCGCCAGCTTTGACCTGATCTAAATTTGATTGGGCAACTTTAACTTGTTGCTGAGCTTCTTTTAAAGCAGCCAAACGGCGATCGCGCGAATCGAGGATGGCGAGAATTTGCCCTGCCTGGACTTTATCTCCTTCTTTGACTAAAATTTCCAGAATTTTAGCGCCTTCTAAAGAGCTAGATGTGGCTGGGTGAACCGCTTCCTCTTTGGGTTCTAAACGTCCTATGGCTGTTATGGTTCTAGCGATCGCAACAGTT
>DNGG01000358.1:0-4822 GCA_003486675.1 Cyanobacteria bacterium UBA11372 | reverse complement strand
GCCTTCTAAAGAGCTAGATGTGGCTGGGTGAACCGCTTCCTCTTTGGGTTCTAAACGTCCTATGGCTGTTATGGTTCTAGCGATCGCAACAGTTCGCTCGCCAGTTGGTGCTGGAGTCGAAGGCAGTTGACGATATCGTAAAATTGTGTAGACGGCGGTAGAAATCGTAGCAATTCCAGCCGCCATTGCGAACAAAATTATCCATCTCTTCGTGCGTTTTACTTGCGGAGTTTTTGACGGTACGTCCATAATTAAAATCTCCGATATTAATGCTATATCTGTTAATAAATGCCCCTCTTGCCCATTCCTATGCACGGACAATTGGGGCATTTTTACTGCTTGTACCTATGAAGGAACCTTCCAATCAAACGGGATATGCTTGCTCGACTGTCCCTCGAAGGGATGAGAATAATCGAAGCCAATCGCTTGACTTTCCTTGACAACACCCCAAGTAGCAATTTGTCCCGGACCCGTCTCTGAACCGGGTGGGTTGTACAGCTGGACTCGACGGTTTGGGTCTGCTGTCGGTCCGGTCAATGCTTCAACAGCTGCTACTACTTTTCCAGGAACCTCAGCCCGCCAATAGCTTAAATCTTTGGCAATTTCAACCGCAATCGTTGCGTATTCGATCCCCTGAATTTCGCGGAATAGTTTACTGAACTGACTGGGCCAACCCCCAGCTTTTCCTGTAAAAATTTGTTCGAGGGCATGGCGCTGACGTTCATCAGCCCGTTCGTCAATGTAGAACAGGAGTTTCATCGACGGGATGAGGTCTTCTACCCACTGATTCCCCGCAACTTCTCCAATAGCGACGACACTTAAACCGTCGAGTTTGACATTGTTATATTGTCCCTCATGTACTTGCCATACTAGCGTAAACAAGCAGTCGCCATAAGTCGGTTCTTGGGCAAACGTGCAGGGACATGGCAGTTTGCAACTACAGATATCAAACCATTCACCTTTCAGGTGCCATTGGACATCGGTTATTACTTGTGTTGCCATAGTTATAAATAACCTCCATTGATTAATCCGCTGAGTAATTGAGCACAAACCTCTAGAAAGTTAGATGGTATCTCTATCGAATCTAGGGCTATACTAAGCTCTCTTCTCGACTGGAGAGTCAAGGAACACAACATAAAAATTAACGGTAGTCTGCCTCATCTTCTCCTACCCATTTCCCAACCCAGCATGTGACGGCGAGCTAAATAAAGCACCAACGGCGGCAAAATTATCCACTGAAGTACAGCTAGCCAACTCATGCCCAAACCAGGCACAGCAAAAACCGGAACGCCATAAGCCTTGGTGACATTCACTCGATAAGTTTCTATGACGAGAGTGATAACCAAACCTACGCCAGTAAAAAGCAATGTTAGCTTCCGGGTTGGTTTAAGTACCCAGTAACGAGAACGCACCAATCCGCTCACAACCCAACTACCGATCAGAGTGATGACACCATCACCAAACGTACAGTGGGTGAGGTCTTTAATTTTGTCTGCCAGAGAAGGCGCTCCATAAAATTCGTAATAAGGGGATTGCCAAACTTCGTAAACAAAGTTGAGGAGAAAAGCAAATAGAAATAGATTCGTTTCTGGTGCAGCGAGAATGCGAACCATCCACCTAGAGATAAACTTGCTAGTCATAGTTGCTGTTTGTCATGCCGCGATCGCATAGTGACCGAATCAGCGAACAGTAATCGATAACTGATAACTGTTAATATTCTTGATTCAACTAACTAGGGTGCATAGTGTCCTGCCATTGCTTTTAATCGTTGGATGCGTTCGTGAGTCGATGGATGGGTAGAAAAAAGACTCATGAGTCCATTCCTGCCACTAAAGGGACTAATCTGGAACATGTGTGCTGTAGCTGGACTGGCATCCATTGGAATGGCGCGTGCGCCCAGTTCGAGTTTGCGGAGAGCATTCGCCAGTGCCAAAGGATTGCCGGAGATTTTAGCTCCCCCAGCATCGGCTTCAAATTCTCGCGATCGCGAAATCGCCATCTGGATCAGCATTGCTGCAATGGGGGCGGTAATCAGCATCAGCAACGACACGAACACGTTGCCGTTGCGGTCGCCGCGACCAAAAGGTAACCAGTAAGCCAACTGAGCCAGATAGGTAATTGCACCCGCTATCGTGGCGGCAATCGTCCCCGTGAGCATGTCATAGTTTTTGATGTGCGATAGTTCGTGGGCAATCACCCCCTCAAGTTCCTGTTGATTCAGCATTTGTAAGATGCCAGTTGTTACGGCAACTGCTGCATGTTTGCGATCGCGACCCGTGGCAAAAGCATTGGGTTGGTCTAATGGAATCATGTAGATGCGCGGCATTGGCAGATTCGCGCGGGTAGCTAGCTGAGCGACTGTTTCCCACAAGTCGGGTACATCGGTTTGTTTGATTTCCTGGGCGCTGTAAAGACTCAGAATCATCTTGTCCGAAAACCAGTAGCTAAAAAAGTTCATTCCTAACGCTAGAACGAACGCGATCGTCATTCCAGACTGTCCCCCTATTGCTTGCCCAACCAAAACAAACAGTACGCTCAGCAGAGCCATTAAAAAGGTTGTACGTAGGGTGTTCATAAGCGCGTTTGACTCCTTGCCTGTTTGGGAAGTACCAAAAATTTGGTGATTGATAGCGATGATTTAAAAGTCACCTTCAGGTGAGCAAGGCACCGAACCATTTTTCTGCAAGACCCGTTATAACTAGCCCCATTTAATAGGTGTCATTAATTCAAGATATAGAAGATAAAAATGAAATCAGGATGAAATGATGAGCTGAGTACAAATTTCCTATATAACCGCTGCTGAAATTAAAATTTATAAATTTTATAAAAACTTAATATATTTCCTAAAATCCCAACGTAAATTTTTATAAAAACTGGCACTAAGTTAATAGGGATTTCATCTCAATTTCATTTTTGGGCGTGAAACTACTAAACAATTGCTCGTATTTTGAGAAATACGCCTTTGCCGTTTACCGTCGTTTTATTTAAGAGAAACGGCAAAGACCGAAACAAGGTTGACAACTGGTAGTGTTTTTAGCTAGCTAGTGGAGGAATTCAAAATGAATCTGCTTACGCACAATGCTACGGAAGATTTGATTAAAATTTACCGCAAAGGAGCTAAATACTATAACTTTTTTGCCAAAGTGTATGACATCGTATTTAACTCCTGGACATATCGAAAACAGGCTGTGAAAGAACTCAATCTGAAACAGGGAGATACAGTTGTAGATCTAGGTTGTGGCACCGGGGTGAACTTTTCATTATTGGAAAAAGCCGTAGGGTCAAAAGGGAAAATTATTGGCGTTGATTTAACCGATGCCATGCTGGCTCAAGCTCGAAAAAGAGTGGAAAAAGAGGGGTGGTCAAATGTGGAGCTAGTGCAGAGCGATGCTGCCTTATTTGAATTTCCAACGGGGGTAGATGGGATCATCTCAACCTTTGCCCTCACTTTAGTACCTGAATTCGACCAGGTTATCCAGAATGGCTGCCAAGCTTTATCACCTGGAAAGCGCTGGGTAGTTTTGGATTTGAAGGTGCCTTCAAATCCTCTGGCACGGTTTGCGCCCTTGCTCGCTTTCGTCTTCGTGCGCCCATTTGGTGGAACGATGGAAATGGCAACTCGTCATCCCTGGGAATCCATTAATAAATACCTCAAAAAATCCTGCACAATCGAGCTATTTATGGGATTTGTTTATATCGCAATAGGTGAGCGATGAAAGAGAATTTATTTCCTTCCAAGTTAGACCTACAACGAGAAACATCAGTATGAACGCAATCTTAAAAGACCCGGTTTGTGGAATGACGATTCAGCCCGGTATAGATCTGACAGTCTGCCACGAGAATCAAACAATCTACTTCTGCTCGGAATACTGTCGAAACAAGTTTTTTGAAAATCCGGAGCAATATATTACAGCACATGTAAGCACCAGTTTCGATGAGGCGAAGGAGAATCGGCGGATTGCCTATTTTTCTCCGGAGGTTGCGATCGCTGGATTGATGTCATGGGGCAAGCGATCGCTTTGAATGCCTCATTTTTCAACACCCACCGCATGGTACAGCAGTACGTAACCAATGCCTATCTGCTTTGAATATCCCAAGCACGATCCCCGTTTATTTGTACGTCCGCTTGGGCTAAAATATCTTGGATATAGGTTTTAAATGTATTTCCATACGTATTTAACTCTCCAGACTTAACAGGTGAGCGGTGTAAAAAGCCAAAATGTAAAAACAACAGTGTAAAAAAGTAGGAGAAAAGTAGTATCAGAAAGCTGCCATCGAAGTATTCAGGCTTTGGAAAATCGGGGGTTCCATCTAAAAAAACTGGAATAGTGACTCTCCAGATGAAATGTTTCAGTGGTAAACATTGCTTTTGATACTACTAACAATTCTCTGCAACTTTTTAGGCGGTTTTAAACTCCCCAACCTTTAGGCTGCCTGTGCTATCTCGCGGCAACTCTTGGCACAACGACGGCAAGCTTCAGCACAGCTTTGACAGTGAGCAGCGTGGGCAGCGTGTTTTTCGCATTCTTGAGCGCAGAGGTCACAGGCTTTCGCGCAAGCGTTGCAGGCTTCAGCATAAAGACTTGATTTTCGGATCAGGAAGCGAGCGCAAAGCGCACAGAGATCGGCGCAATCACGGCATAGCCTGATACATTCAGCCATCATTGCTGCTGTCTCACCGCTCAGGCAAGCATCGGCACAGATTTCACATTCACGCAGGCAATCAAGACAATCCTGAATGCAAATATCTATTGTTGCGGTTGTCATATACACCTCTTATGAGTTATTTCGGAGTTGAGTGTGAAGAGCGAACCTAATAACT
>DNGG01000556.1:12014-14349 GCA_003486675.1 Cyanobacteria bacterium UBA11372 | reverse complement strand
TCGTACATGACAATGATGGCGAAAATTGTGGCGATCGCAAATTCTGGCGACGCCCATCCCACCGTCTGCCCTACACCCGCTGCTAAACAGGTTACCAAAGCCGAATGGGCGCTGGGCATTCCGCCAGTCGTTGTCAAAACGCGCAAACTTACCTTCCCGTGTCGGACAAGTTCGACGATGATTTTAGACAGTTGAGCCATCAGACAGGCTAAAAGCGCAACCACCAGCACGTGGTTGTCTAAAATTTTACCAAAGTCCTGCATATCAATTTTGGGTTTTGGATTCTGGATGTTAAATTATCCGACGGCGCCCAAGCGCCTACTACGAACAAAGCGATCGCTGTTTTCCACCTTCGGACTTTTATTGGTTGTTTTAGTGGGTGCGGCTAGTGATAAAATCAGCAAGCGCCTGTAGCGGTATAGCCCCCTCACCAAACGGTGCGAGTTCCGCCTTAGCATCCTCAACCAACTGCTTCGCTTGTTTGCGGGATTCTTCTAACCCCCAAAGGCTGGGATAGGTTGCCTTTTTCGCTTGCAAATCTTTACCTGCGGTTTTGCCCAACTCGGCGCCAGTGGCGGTGATATCCAAAATATCATCGACAATTTGAAACGCCAGCCCGATATTTTGAGCATAACGAGTCAACCGTTGCAAATCCGCAGCAGATGCGCTGGCTAAAATACCGCCGCAAACGACGCAAGCTTCTAGCAGCGCCCCGGTTTTGTGGGTGTGGATAAAATGCAGGGTTTCCAGAGTTGTATCGGTGCGTCCTTCGCATTCTAAGTCAACAACTTGACCGCCAACTAAACCCGCCGCCCCGACGGCACGCCCCAAACGAGCAATTACCTTTAATAGTTGTTCGGCGGGGACGTTTTTAGTTTCCTCGGCTACATGTTCAAAAGCGTAGGCTAGCAAACCATCCCCAGCCAAAATCGCGATATCGTCACCGTAAACTTTATGATTCGTCAGACGCCCCCGGCGATAGTCGTCATTATCCATCGCGGGTAAGTCGTCGTGGATCAGCGACATCGTGTGAATCATTTCCAGGGCGATCGCAGTTGGCATTGCCATTTCTATTGTCCCCCCGGTAAGTTCGCAAGTAGCGAGACAGAGAATCGGGCGCAGGCGCTTTCCACCCGCCAGCAGGGAATAGCGCATCGACTCGTATATCTTTTCAGGATAGGTGACGGGGAAGGCACGATCCAAAGCTGCCTCCACCAAAGCCTGTCGTTGCTTCAGATAAGCTGATAAATCAAAGGTTGGAGATTCCCCTGTTGGCGATTGCCGAGCGTCCGTGACTACCATCCCTGGATTCCTTACGTTTGTCATTTCCGTACCAATTTTACAGGTGATTGGTAATTGGTAATTGGTAATTGGTGATTGGTAATTGGTCACGATTAACAAAAGTTTTAACTGGGAACTCACCGACTATTACCCATTACCCATTACCCATTACCCATTACCCATTACCGCTTCTGGCTATAACTCCACACTGTATTTTGCAACAGCATGGCGACGGTCATCGCGCCAACGCCGCCGGGAACCGGGGTGATAGAAGAGGCGACGCTTTTTACCCCGTCAAACTGGACATCTCCCACGAGGCGGGAATTACCCGCGTCATCGGTAACGCGATTAATGCCGACATCGATGACGACTGCGCCCGGTTTGACCATTTCAGGGGTGACCAAATTGGGACGCCCTACAGCGGCAATCAGGATATCAGCACTGCGGGTGATGTCGGGGAGGTTTTGCGATCGCGAGTGAGCGATCGTTACCGTCGCATCCGCTTCTAGCAGCATCAAAGCCATTGGCTTGCCCACTAAAATACTACGCCCAAGGATGACCGCTTGTTTGCCTTTTAATCCAATTTCATACTCTTCTAGGAGGCGCATCACGCCAGCGGGGGTGCAACTGCGTAAACCGGATTCGCCCCGCAGCAGACGCCCCATATTCACCGGATGCAGTCCGTCGGCGTCTTTATCGGGTGCGATCGCGTGCAGCAGTGCTACGCTATCCAAATGGGAAGGTAAAGGCAGTTGAACTAAAATCCCATCTACCCGTTCATCCTGATTCAGAGATTGAATTACCTGTTCTAATTCGCCAAAAGAAGTTTCCGTGGGAAAATGCTTGCCAAAGGAAGCAATCCCGATTTTTTGGCAAGCGCGCTCTTTATTACGCACGTAAGCAGCGCTAGCGGGGTTATCTCCCACCATTAATACTGCTAGCCCCGGCGGACGCCCAATTTCAGCTTGTAACGACTGAATTTGAGTCGCAAGTTCAGCGTAAATTTTTTGGGCTAGGGCTTTACCATCTAAGATTTGGGGAACTTTTGTATCCA
>DNGG01000556.1:7939-11818 GCA_003486675.1 Cyanobacteria bacterium UBA11372 | reverse complement strand
GATTTGGGGAACTTTTGTATCCATCAGCTTCCAGAAATGCTGGCGCTTGCGTTAATGTCTTTAACAGCAACAGCAAGCAAACACTTTCTAGTAAAGCAGATTAATCAAAATGAGCATCCGTCATCAGGAATTCTTTATCTTAACAGCTAAGCGCCAGGTACTTCGCTTCGGTACAGTATCCCTGATGATGGGAGGATTGTTTGGTTGCGCTAACTTGGCAAAATCGAGATTGAGTCTGCTGCCAAGACCTAATGTCCCGATTACCAGTATCGGCGATGTGCGGAAAACTGCGTCTAAATCTTCTACGGTATATGTCGAGGGCGAGGTTGGCAAGCAGGTTCCGTTTTTGGATAGTCGCGCCTATGAGTTGAAAGACTCAACGGGAAGTATCTGGGTAGTTACTAAACAAAAAGCCCCGAATCAAAAAGATCAAGTTTTGCTCAAAGCCAAGGTGCAGCATCAAAATATTCGCGTTGGTGGGAAGACTTTAAAAGAAGTGTACGTTGAAGAACAGCAGCGACTGTGAGGGAGAAGTTATGGATAGAAAAGAGGTAGCGATCGCAATCCTATATCGCGACGGTAAATTTCTCATGCAACTGCGCGATGATATTCCCGGTATTGCCTATCCCGGACACTGGGCATTTTTTGGCGGACATATCGAACCAGATGAAGCTCCAGAAGATGCACTCAAGCGAGAATTATTAGAGGAAATTGGTTACGTACCTGATTCTCCCTTATTTTTTGGTTATTATGCCGAAAACAACGTACTGCGTCACATTTTTCACGCACCCCTGACAGTGGAATTAGATCGATTAATTTTAGGCGAAGGATGGGATATGGGACTATTGACGCCAGAAGAAATAAGCGCAGGCGAACGTTATTCAGAAATAGCAGGACAAGTGCGACCTTTGGGGCGTCCTCACCAGCGAATTTTGTTAGATTTTATAGAGAGGGCATTGTAAAAATTGTATTTGGCAATGGGTCATGCTTAAACAACTCATCCTGGAAAACTGGAAAAGTTTCCGTCATGCGGTACTTGATATCGATCCGCTTACCGTTCTGATTGGTACCAATGCTAGCGGCAAGTCAAATGCACTTGAAGCACTAGAATTTCTAAAAAGAACGGTAGAGGGTAGAGAATTTCAATCAGCTTTACTAGGAGATTTGACAATTCCCTCAATCCGGGGAGGTAGAGAGTGGGCTGCACTAAAACCAGAAACTAAATTTACTTTGAAAATATTAATTCAGGGTGAAAATAATAGTACCGATTATCTTTATAGCATCACGATTGAAACTAGCCCACAAGTTCAGCTGATGGCGGAATCTTTAATCCGGATTAAACAGACAGTAAATTCTGAAAAAGCAACAGAAGAAATTTTATTTCAAACAGAGCCGCCAACGGTATCTAAAGAAATAAAAGCAAAAACATATAATTCAGATATTCAAGGTGAGGAATTATTTTTACGGCAACAATCTATTTTTAGCCAATTAATTTTACGCTTGTCTTTATTGCCAAAAGATTTTGCAGATCGCAAATATATGCTAGGATTTTTAACAGTTAGAAAAACAGTTGTTAATTTTTTTAATTTAGCTCCTAGTCCTTCTCAAATGCGGTCTTATTCACCCCTTGCTCAACAACTTATAAGTGATGCATCAAATATTGCTGGGGTGTTAGCAGCACTGCCAGATAAACAGAAAAAAGAGATAGAATCAACTTTGTCTGAATACGTCAAGGATTTGCCGGAACGCGATATTCAGAGAGTATGGGCAGAACCTGTTGGTAGATTGAATAGCGATGCAATGCTATACTGCGAAGAACAGTGGATACCCGAACAACCACCAATGCTAATAGATGCAAGAGGAATGTCAGATGGAACTCTGCGATTTATAGGTATTATCGTAGCACTTATGACTCGCCCTGAAGGTAGCCAATTGATAATTGAAGATGTGGATAGTGGACTGCACCCATCCCGCTCAAAATTAATTGTAAAAATGCTAAGAGAAATAGGGGAGCGAAGAAAAATCGATATATTAGTTACCACACATAATGAAAGTTTGATCGATGCTTTAGGGCCAGAGATAGTACCATTTGTAGTGGTAGCCCATCGAGATAAAGACACTGGAGAAAGCAAGCTTACTCTCCTGGAAGATATAGAGAACCTTCCGAAGTTAATGGCATCCGGTTCCTTGGGCAAGTTGACAGCAAATGGTGCGATTGAAAGGAGCCTCTCTGGTAACAGGTAGCTCCCAATATGAGGAAAGTTTTAATTCTTGATACATCTATTCTCTGCGTTTGGTTGAAAGTTTATAAAATGGAAAGTTGTGGAACAGATGATGATAAGTGGGATTTCTCTCGTGTGGATAAGCACATTCAATCAGAAATTAAGAAAAAAACAACATTGGTGCTGCCATTAGCTACGCTTGTGGAAACGGGGAATCACATTGCTCAAGCTGGATCGAAACGGTATGAAACTGCTCAAGCTCTAGGAGAAATTATCGCAGCAGTAGCTGATGAAACAACACCTTGGGCGGCTTTTACCGATCAATCTAGTCTTTGGGATGTAGAAGGGTTGAAAAAATTAGCAGCGGAATGGCCTAATTTAGCTAATCAAAAAATTTCTATTGGTGATGCCACAATTAAGACGGTAGCTGAATACTACGCAAAAATGGGCTTCCAGGTAGAAATTTTAACGGGAGATGGAGGGCTGAAGGCATATGAACCAAGCACTCCGCCGCCAATTCCCAGGCGTAGGAGAAAATGAATAAAGATGTAGAAACGTTACGCACAACCTGTCTAGAGATAGAATCATGCGATAAATTCAATAAAGTCCAGTGTATCTAGCCTCCGTCCATGAGCTATTCTACCGACGCATCGACTCCAAAAACAACCAAAAGCGCTAGAGTAAACGAACCGACGATCCGGAATGCAGATTATCGATTGCTGGATCGGACAAAGCTTTCACCGATGTATCAGCATTATGTGGAAGTAAAAGAACAGTATCCTCATGCGTTGCTGTTGTATCGGTGCGGCGATTTTTTTGAAACGTTTTTTCAGGATGCGATTACCGTTTCGCGGGAATTAGAACTGGTTCTGACGAGTAAAGAAGGAGGGAAAGAAGTTGGGCGAGTGCCGATGACGGGGGTACCCCACCATGCGTTAGAAAGATACTGCGCGATGTTAGTAGAAAAAGGGTATGCGATCGCTATCTGCGATCAAGTCGAAGATGCAGCAGAAGCACAAGGTTTAGTCCGCCGAGAAATTACCCGCGTTTTCACCCCCGGCACCCTCTTAGATGAGGGAATGCTCAACGCAAAACGCAATAATTTTCTCGCAGCAGTCATCATCGCAGGCGAACACTGGGGTTTATCTTATGCAGATATCTCTACAGGCGAATTTTTAACCACGCAATCGACTAATTTAGATCATTTAACGCAAGAATTAATGCGCTTGCAGCCTTCGGAAATCTTAGTACCAACCAACGCCCCAGATTTAGGCGCACTGCTACGTCCAGGAGAAAAATCGGAGAGTTTACCAGCTTGTTTGCCCAATAGTTTTTGTTATGCCTTGCGCCCCCAAAGTCCGTTTAGTTTATCCGAAGCCAAGCCGAGATTATTGCAGAAGTTTGACTTGAAATCTCTCGAAGGTTTGGGATGCGAACACCTCCCCCTCGCCGCCCGCGCCGCTGGTGGATTATTAGAATATCTGGAAAGAACAGTAAATAAAAAAGTAGAAGAAAAGGAAACCAAAGGAAAAAATTCCATCCAAAATATCAAATCCCAAATTCAAAATAAACTCCAGGTTCCTTTACAAATCCTGCGAACTTACACGATCGCCGATTATTTAATCTTAGATTACCAAACCCGCCGCAATTTAGAAAT
>DNGG01000556.1:0-7723 GCA_003486675.1 Cyanobacteria bacterium UBA11372 | reverse complement strand
AAATTACTCAAACCGTCCGCGATAACACCTTTCACGGTTCTTTATTGTGGGCAATAGATAAAACCTGTACCGCAATGGGAGGACGTGCCTTGCGCCGATGGGTTTTGCAACCTTTGTTGGATATTAAAGGAATTCGAGCGCGACAAGATACAATTCAAGAATTAGTAGAAAATAGCTCTTTGCGACAAGAATTGCGTCAGTTATTGCGCCAAATATACGACATTGAACGCTTGACAGGACGCGCCGGATCTGGTACGGCAAGCGCGAGAGATTTAGTTTCATTAGCCGATTCGCTGTTAAAATTACCAGACTTAGCAGTAGTAGTGAGTGATGCGCGATCGCCTTACCTGAGAGCATTGCAAAAAGTGCAGCCAGTTTTGGAACAATTGGGTCAAAGAATTCGCGCCTATTTAGTAGAATCGCCGCCGATTTATATTACCGAAGGCGGGTTAATTCGCGATGGAGTAAATCAGCAACTAGATGAAATGCGCGGGGCGGCAGAAGATGACCAAAAATGGATTGCCAATTTAGAAGTAACCGAAAGAGCGAGGACGGGAATTTCGACGCTGAAGGTAGGGTTTAATAAGACTTTTGGTTACTATATCAGCATCTCGAAATCGAAAATAGACCATGTTCCCGATGATTATATTCGCAAACAAACCCTGACTAATGAGGAGCGTTATATTACTCCGGAGTTGAAGGAAAGGGAAGCGAGAATATTAACGGCTAAGGAAGATTTAAACCGCCTGGAATATGAAATATTCTGCGATTTGAGGGCGGAGGTGGGAGAACAAGCGGAATTAATTCGTAATGTTTCTCGTGCTGTTGCTGCGGCGGATGTTTTGGGTGGTTTGGCTGAAGTTGCGGTGTATCAAGGTTATTGTCGTCCTGAGATGGTGATGGGGCGAGAAATTCTGATTGTTGATGGGCGTCATCCGGTGGTTGAGCAATCTTTACCGGCTGGGTTTTTTGTGCCTAATTCTACAAAATTGGGTAATGGGTCATCGGTAATTGGTAATGGGGAAGAACAAAACCAATTACCAATTACCAATGACCAATCACCAGATTTGGTAATATTAACGGGGCCTAATGCTAGTGGGAAAAGTTGTTATTTGAGGCAGGTGGGGTTGATTCAGTTGATGGCGCAGCTTGGGAGTTTTGTTCCAGCGCGGGAGGCGATTTTGGGAGTGTGCGATCGCATTTTCACGCGAGTCGGTGCTGTTGACGACTTGGCGACTGGTCAATCTACTTTTATGGTGGAGATGAATGAGACAGCAAATATCCTCAATCACGCCACACCGAAGTCTCTAGTATTACTAGATGAAATAGGAAGGGGGACGGCTACTTTTGATGGTCTTTCTATTGCTTGGGCGGTGGCGGAATACTTGGCAGAGGAAATCAAAGCTAGAACTATTTTTGCCACGCACTATCACGAGTTAAACGAATTGGCTTCGATGTTGTCTAATGTGGCTAATTATCAGGTGACGGTAAAAGAGTTACCCGATCAAATTATCTTTTTGCATCAAGTGCAACCCGGAGGTGCGGATAAATCTTATGGCATAGAAGTAGGACGTTTGGCGGGGTTACCAGGAGTAGTAATTCAGCGGGCAAAACAAGTAATGGGACAGATTGAGAAGCATAGTAAAATCGCCGTAGGATTGAGAGAGGGAATTGGCAGCGAAACGCGCGTTAGTACGCGCAAGAAAAGATCGCCAAAAACCACTACACCCGAAGAACAAATAACTGAATAAAAACCTAACCCCCCATCCCCCTTCCCTGCAAGGGAAGGGGGTGTACAAAAGCCCCCCTCTCCTTGCAGGAGAGCAGGGTGGTTTCATACAAACATAGAAAAAGGAAAATGCTCCATTGTCCAACAAAAAAATTAGCGAGGTAACGATTGTACAGCAATTAATCGGCGAGTTTTTGAATGCTCAGGCCGCTAAAGACGCAGAGATGAAAAACTCCCAGCTTGCTTGGTGAATCAAGGTCCGACGATTCGATTCAGCTCTACATCCACGATTTGTTCGTCATTTGGGTTGCCTGCTCCTACAACCTGCTGATCGGGCGGTAAAGGAGCGTATGTTAAGATGGCAGCGATCCTGAGATCTCCCTCCTGCGGAGGTTGCACTTGATGAATATATTTCTGTCCGTGTGCCACTAACACCATCCCAGGGTTAACAGCCACCCTTTCTATCTTCATCAGGTTACGCTCAGCAAGCCAGATACACATCTTGTCGAAGAATCTCTGTATTCTCTTAGGTAAAATCAGTCGGATGCCCTGCCACTCATCGGTAGCAATTAATAACTCACTTCCGCCCTGTGGGGGAGTTTGACAGAAGTAAACGACACAAATCATCTCATAAGTATCGTGATGCCATTTGTGAGCGTACTCAGTTGCTCTGAAGACAGTTATGTTGATTTGGGGCTTTTCTCTTAGCAGGGGGTATAGGGTTTTGCCCGCGTATGCGTTGCATAAACGCAGTCCTTCGCCAAGGTAAAAATCATACAAGCCTGGTATTAATTTTTTAACATTGTCACCAGTCATTACTTGATGATGACCATTTTGTGCATCTGAGAAAGCCCCAAACTTGAGCAACTCCTCAATTCGAGTAGTTAGACTGACCAGTTCGGGAATCTGGAATACTTGATATGGCAACTGCATTAGTACAACCTCACTTTTTCAGCTTTTCGATAGAATAAAATTAAGAGTACAATAGCATATAAATAACTGAAATTTGCTAGTTATCTCTCTCACAGCGACTAATGGCTAATGGCGAGATTGGTAAAAACCTATATTAGCAATTAGCCATTAGCAACGGCCTTGTTTATAACTAGCAACTTGCGTTAAATATAAGAAAAAAATTGAGCGTAATCATAATTGCGTAGGTTGCGTTAAAGCAATATAACGCACCATTTTTGCTCGCGGTGCGTTACGGCGCGGATGACAATTTTAAAAAAGCAGTAACATTAAATGCCGCGCCTATTATGACCAATTAGCAATTAGCAATTAGCAATTAGCAATTACCAATCAAAAGAAATCTGCCATCCAAGGTTCAGCACCTGCAAATATCTGCGTCGCCGCTAAAACAGCATTATCAGTTCCTTCCAAATAACCGCTAACTTGTAACTCCGAAGGCACATACAACCCCGTATAAAGCGGCGCAAGTCCGCGTATATTTAACTGCAACTCACCTTTCCCTCCCCGCGTCACCTCGCCTCGCCCACCAGAAACTCTCAGCACAAAATTACCGTTATTCTCAGGCAATAATTCATCCACAACTGCCAAGTGTAACTCAGTTTCCACTCCCGTTGGATAACCTCTACCCTCCAAAGCTTTAACCACATCAATTATCCGCAGCATCCAGCGGTCTAAATATCGTACCTTCACGGTTTGTTCCGGCAGCAATAATAAGAAAGGATTGATGGCTGCACCCCGCCAAAACACTTTTTGAATCTGGGAACGATGATCTGCTAAAAACAGCCACAAACGTCGAGACGCTGCTGCACTTAGCGCTACCCAATCCAGAATAAAGATTTCCGATTCTTTGGCATCCTGCTTAAAAATAATGTACCCTTCCGGTTGATTTTGGGAACCGACTAGATAAGCATAAATTGTCTCTTGTTCTCGCGGTTGGATAATTGATTGCCAAATTGCTTCGTTTCTGTCTAAATTGCCGTTATTTTGTACTGCCCATTGCCGGTAAATGTCGCGAAAAACTTCGTGGCGGATGGGAGTTACTGGCTGCATTGCGATCGCACGAATTGCTCGCTCAACTGATAACCTTAACCCATCCAACCGCATTTCAAAACCACCCGCCGTTCCCCCTTGTTCGTAACCGACTTGCCGATAAAGATACTGGGTCGCCGGATACAATACCGATATCGGCACTTGTTTCGCCTGAATTTCTTTCAAAGTGCGGGTAAGCAATTCTACCGCCACCCCCATTCCCCGATACTCTGGCGGTACTCCCACCGCCGCCAACCCTGCCATCGGCACGCTACATCCCCCAAACCACTGCCCCATCTCAATAACAGCCAAACCGCCCGCAACTTGTCCCCCTTGGCGAATCACCCGGAAGTTTTCCACCCCGATGCGGTTGAGATAAACAGACCATTCGCTCGGCGGCGAGTTGAAACACTGACTGAGTATCGCTCCTAGCTGCTGAGTCTGTTCGGGGTTTGCAGGCGTACCAAATTCAAAATTAGGTGTCATCGTCGTATCGCTACTTTAGCTGGAGACACAGGAGGCTCAGCCTCCCAACTCGTTCCCAGGCTCAGCCTGGGAACGAAGATTTAGAGGGCTGCTGCCTCGCTAATTTTAGTCCCAGTCTCTTTAGCCAAAATGCGAAGAAATTTGAATAACTGACCCGATAAATTTACTTTACTTAACAATTAGCAGGCAAAAGCGTTAAACTTCATTGCGGAGTACCAACATAGCAAGGCTGTCATGGTACCTTCATTGATGTTGACAAACGGCTTAGAGACAGGAACGGAGAACACTGTGGCAATCCCGACGCACCAATCCTCAACTGCTGCATTTCGTGAAGATTTTAGCGAGTACGTGGCTCATCTCCAGCTTCACATGGCGTTACAAGCTCGTAACCTAGTTCCCACCCTCACCCAAGCGGTAGATAGCCGCCAGCAGTTGCTACAGCAGACTCAAGCAGATTTTGAAAAGCTAGTTTCCAGACAAGCGTTTTAATCCAAAACTCTCAATCATCAGGAGGCTCTGCCTCCTACCACTCGTTCCCAGGCTCAGCCTGGGAACGAGTATCTAGAGGCTCTGCCTCTAGTGGGAAAACACAAATCCCAAACAGCACACTATAATAAGAAATGTAAGACACGGGGCTGAAACGGTTTCGACGTGTTGGCGAACGCCGACCCGTGATACAGGCCGAGAGTGAGTCTGCTCTCGTTAATCCAAGGCTCAAACAAAATGTAAATGCGAACAACATCGTTCCTTTTGCTCGTAAAGCAGCTCCTGTAGCCGCCTAATAACCCCTAAACAAGGTTCGAGCGTCTGTAGTTTGACTCCGTTAAGGATTACAGACCAACCCCCAACGGATGCTCTAGAAAGTAGCCTCTGGTCAGCTTTCTAGCTAAGAATTAACCAGAGCATCCTGTCATCCGGGATAATGGATGGTTCCCGCTCTGAGGGTAAGAAGAGCTAAGCCTGTGAATGAGCGAAAGGTTAATACCCGGTGCGGACAGTGGGTTCGACTCCCCTCAGCTCCATATAATAGATAAAGCCATCCTCAACGGGATGGTTTTATTGTTTATGGTTTGACTAACTATGGGCATATCGCTAGTAGTTTTAACCTGCGAAAATCCTGCTTGTCAAAAAGAATTCACCAAGCAGTTAGCCGAGTTTAACAGAAGTGAAAAATTAGGCAGAAAGCATTTTTGTTCTTTAAGCTGCTTTGCGCGATCGCAAGCAATATATAATCTGGAGGGTAATAGAAAGACTGACCACTTAAAAAAAGGTAGCGATCGCGACGCATTTTCGCCGTTTCGCCATTCCTTAAAAATCATCAAAAAATCCAGTAAAAAGAGGAATGCTGAATATACTGTAACTCTGGAAGAACTTAAGTTATTATGGGAGCAACAAAAAGGGATTTGTCCTTACACTGGATGGGAATTGGAGCTTTTACCTTCGACTAATGACTATGAAAGAACGCCTTTAACTCCCAGAAGAGCTAGTGTCGATCGGAAAGATTGTTCTAAGGGGTACAGGCTTGATAATATTCAATTTGTGGCGGTAATAGCCAATTGTGCCAAAAATGTTTTTAGCGAACAAGAATTAATTGAATTTTGCTGTGAGGTGGCAAAATTGAAGAAAATGGGTAAGAAATTTGTGCGTTCAAATAAGGATGCTGATGATTATCCTTGTTTAAGAATGGTTCGCCGAGATGAATACTCGCCTTTTCGCCAGCATTTTAAGTTGGCAAGAAGACGAATGAAAACTCACGGGAGGGAATGCGCTATCAGCTTGGAATATCTGAGGAAGTTATGGGAAAAACAGGGTGGATGCTGCGCTTATGCCGGGTGGGAACTGGACAATCCTGAAACAACAAATGATTGGAATAACTCTAATCTGCATCCCAGAAAAGCCAGCTTAGACCGGATCGACTCTTCTGTGGGTTACGTACCGGGAAATGTCCAGTTTGTGTCGCTGATAGCCAACTTCGCTAAGAGAGATTTTCAGGAAGAGGAACTTTTAGAATTTTGTCAAGCAGTGGCAGAATATAGGGGAAGAAACGGTTAAGGTGGAAGAGCGATCGCATACCACAAACTAAACTTGAATTAAGCCGTTGCTATTCAGCTTAAGAATTATGTTTGAAAAAATTCTGGTCCCAATCGATAATTCTCCCACCAGCAAACAGGCGTTTGAGCAAGGCATGTTCTTGGCAAAAGCCACAGGTGCTAGTTTAATGCTAGTTAACGTCTCGTCCCTGGCTGGGCTTGATTCCGGCTATCCGAATCTGGTAATGCCAATAGTAAACAGTGCCTACATCGCCGCGCAAACAGAGGCTTTGCAAAATTATCTACAGCAGTGGGAGATGATGAAACAGCAAGACCTAGAAATGCTGAAATCTTTGGCAGAAGAGGCTAAAGACGCAGGTATTGCTACAGAATACGCACAACCAATCGGCGATGCGGGTAAAGAGATTTGCCAACTGGCGCGTAGTTGGGGAGCCAGTTTGATTGTAATGGGGCGCCGGGGTCACACGGGATTGAGCGAACTGATTCAAGGTAGCGTTAGTAACTACGTTACCCACCATGCGCCTTGTTCGGTTCTTACCGTGCAAGGTCAGGAAGGTGGGGGGGAGTGAGGGTGCGATCGGCAAAGAAACCGGGTTTCTCTGCAAAATCGTGGCTGGGAAACTAGAGATTGACGCAGAAACCCGGTTTCTGGCTACAAGAAACCGGGTTTCTCTGCAAAATCGTGGCTGGGAAACTAGAGATTGACGCAGAAACCCGGTTTCTGGCAACGCCCTAAGAAACCGGGTTTCTATGAAAAATCGTGGCTGGGAAACTAGAGATTGACGCAGAAACCCGGTTTCTGGCAACGCCCTTGGCATATCGCGTTGTGTCAAAATCCACAAAATTGAAATATCCGCGTCACAACAGCGTCAAAACGATTAGTCAATATAAACATAGTAAATTATTTTACTCCTCACACACCAACGAGAAGCCCAGAGGTCGGTCGCCCTGGGCTTTTTTATTTTGGGGCGTACCTCTGGTTGTCCACAGCACAAAATGAGTATTAAGATCGTCATCTCCCAGCAGAAGTGAAGGCACAATAGCCATATCTAGACTAGGAGGAAAGCCCGCCCATGCAGCCGATTCGCACTTTTAACGTCACTCCCGCCCTGCCCTCGCGACTCGAACCCTTGCGGCGACTAGCTTACAACATGCACTGGGATTGGAATGCAGATACTAAAGATCTGTTCCGCCGCCTCGACCGCGATTTGTGGGAATCGAGTCGTCACAACCCAGTTTTAATGTTAGGCACGATTTCCCAAGCGCGGTTACAGGAAGTAGCCGAAGACGAAGGCTTTATCGCCCAGATGGAACGCGCCGTCCAACAATTAGACGACTACCATCACCGATTAACTTGGTATCACAAAACTCGCAAATTGGTCAAAGGGTCATCGGTAATAGCTAATGGGGAACAAGATACTTCACCCACGACCAATAGCCAAAAAGAGTGCTATGCCTA
>DNGG01000558.1:16488-19090 GCA_003486675.1 Cyanobacteria bacterium UBA11372 | reverse complement strand
AGCAACGGTTGTTTAGACATTTACTAAATCTCTATAAAGGCGTTTGTTGTGGGAGGAGCAACGCCTAACGGTCAGTTGAGCGTCATTATATGTATACCAGGTATGAATGTAAAATGTTCAAAATTCTATAAAGTTTTTAATAGAGCTAAGTGAGGAGATAGAAGGAGAGGGAAAGGGAAAAGGAGAGGCAGAAAGAGAATGAGCCAGGAAAGACCAAGATTTTCCATTTTCCTCGTAGTCGATAAATTAAGGTTGAATTTGCGCGATCGCATCGATGTGGCGCTTAAGTGGTACCGGACTGACGCAAACAAACCTTGACTCAGAAACCCGGTTTTTCAGATCGTAGTGCGTAAGTCCTGTGGTAGTCTGCGATCATTGTTTTTGATCCCCAAGTGGGAGGTTAGCACCACAAGCGCGCCCCTAATGCAGGATCAAAGCAAATAAAAAATCCCCCCAGGGGAAGTTGAAAGCTGGCATCGACTGATATGCTGCGATTTTTACTGGTTGTTATCTTCAGATTGCTGCTAGTGGCAGTGGGAGGCGGTTTAGCGGCGCTGGCAGGGGTAGCGATCGCCACCAGATCCCCCAATCCCACCCCACAAAAGCCCCTGATTGCTCATCTACTGCCATCCCTCGACCCCCAAGTTGCTGGCTCAAATCCCGCCCAAAAGCCTACCCTGGCGACAGAAACAGCAACGCCCGCTGAATCGACATCCCAACTGGATACGGCCCAACAAGAGAAACTAGAAGCAGAGTTAAAGCAGTTGCAGGCGCAGTTAAAAAAGCTGCCAAATCGTCGCGCCAATCGTCAGAAAATAGCACGATTAGAACAGCAAATCGCAGAAATTGAGCAGCAACTCAATCCCCCACCACCCCCGGTTGCCGCCAACCCCTTCTTTTCCCCAGAGCAAAAAACGGCAAGCTTACCCAGCGATGCTTTGTTTGCAGACACATCTGGGGATTTGCGTCCAGAAGCAGGGCCAATTTTGGACAAAATCGCCAGCGAATTGAAAAACTTCCCCAAAACCACCGTCCGCATTTCTGCTCACACCGACGGGGCAGGACAACCGAGAAACAACCGCATTTTATCGTTTCGCCAAGCCCAAGCGATCGCTCAATATCTTTCCAGTGCGTTAGGCGACGGCTACCACTGGTTGGTAGTAGGATACGGCGAAACTCGCCCCCTTGTGCCCAACGATACTCCAATCAACTTGCAACGCAACCGCCGGATTGAAATTGCGATTGAATAGTTAATGGCTAATCGGTAATCGGTAATCGGTAATACTCCGTTGCAATTACCAATTACCAATTACCAATTACCAATTACCAAACCTGCATGAAAATCATCTTCTTCGGCACACCTGAATTCGCCGTACCTACCCTAGAACGCTTGCTCGCCACACCCGAATTTGAAGTTTTGGCAGTTGTCACCCAACCAGATAAACGCCGAGGACGGGGTAACCAGATGCTTCCTTCCCCCGTGAAAACCCTTGCATTGGCGCATCAGTTACCCGTTTGGCAACCAAATCGGGTCAAAAAAGATACCGAAACCCTCGCACAACTGCGGCAAGCTGGGGCAGATGCATTCGTAGTCGTGGCGTATGGGCAAATACTTTCCCAAAAAATTCTCGACATGCCCAAAATCGGATGCATAAACGTTCACGGCTCGATTTTGCCCCAATATCGAGGCGCTGCCCCCATCCAGTGGTGTCTCTACAACGGAGAAAGCGAAACCGGCATCACCACAATGCTAATGGATGCGGGAATGGATACCGGGCCAATGCTGTTAAAAGCGTATACGCCAATTGGGCTATTGGATAACGCGCAGCAACTGGGGGAAACTTTGGCACAGTTGGGGGCAGATTTGTTAGTAGAAACACTGAGGCAGCTAGAACGCCAAGAGATCGAAGCGATACCTCAAGATTCTGCTATGGCGACTTATGCACCACCGATCAAAAAGCCAGATTACAACATTGATTGGTCTAAGGAAGCGATCGCTATCCACAACCAAGTCCGGGCATTCTTCCCCGATTGTATGGCAACATTTCGCGGCAATCCAATTAAAATTATCGCCACCGCGCCCCTTGGCGCTGATTACTGGAATCAACTACCGCCAAAAATAAAAGCCTTAGAGCAAAATTGGCCTGCAATATCATCTCATTCCGGGCGTCCCGGAGAAGTAGTCAGCATCGCCAAAAACATCGGTCCGATTGTTCAAACCGGATCTGGATTGCTCCTATTGCAACAAATACAGCCAGCTGGTAAACGCCCCCAATCTGGATGGGATTTCGCCAATGGCACGCGCTTAGCAGTGGCAGAGATATTTGAAACTGCGAATTCCCAACCATAAAAGCTAGCGAATAAAACTGCTGGTTTTGCCCTGTGCTAAAAAACATAACCATAGAGTAGTTCCGATAGCTAGAATCAATACCGCTCCCCACACAATAAATGCCCACTTGCGATTGAATCCAAACCGAACGTAGTTAAACGGTAGAAGCGCCATTTGATGGCGGTCTTTGAGGAAAAACCTCTGAGTTGGAGGCAATTTACTGATGTCTCCACTTACGCACCGTTCGGCGAAGGAACTATTAGACAAATAACT
>DNGG01000558.1:3149-16432 GCA_003486675.1 Cyanobacteria bacterium UBA11372 | reverse complement strand
TTGATGGCGGTCTTTGAGGAAAAACCTCTGAGTTGGAGGCAATTTACTGATGTCTCCACTTACGCACCGTTCGGCGAAGGAACTATTAGACAAATAACTTTTGATCTAACCAACAATGTGTGGGGCATCGCCTTAAATTGGAAGTATCTGAACATACTGCGCTAAATCAGAGAATTTTTCAGAATCACTGTCACGGTCATTGTCCTACCCCACAAAACAAAAATAGACAGTAGTAACGATTGCCATAATCAATACCAATCCCCAGACAATAAATACTAAAATTTTACCTTTAGTAAAGGAAAATGGTAGAAGAGAGACTTTCTGGATTAGGGGACCATTTACGTTGTAATACAACTTGGCTGTACACTCTTTGGAAAAAGAACTATTGATTAAACAAGCAATATTAGTTACGCGCTCCCCTAAACGAAACACAAGGTGATTGGGAACTGTGGCAAAGACAACTGGACCTGACTCGACGGAAGGTCGCAAGATAACCGAACTGATTTGAACCATGATGCCTATCACAAGAAAGCCTCGCATCAGCCACTGGGTTAACCCTCTGACCAATAAAATGCGCTGTATAAACAGAGCAATTAGAGGAATAAGTAACAAATGAACCGATGTGACATGGTATCTAGCCCCCCAGGCGGCATCTCCGTGCCAAAAGTCGAGCCGACAGGTCAGGATTATATGCAAGATCAGGTCGAAAATCCCGCCGATCAAATACCACTGCATATATGGCGACATTTTTTTCCACAGGACAATTAATAACACCAAACAGGGCAACAATAACGGGTCGTAGATAAAAATACTTTTTGCCGGTGAGAATAGCACCCCCCAAATTCCAACCAGCGGGGGAGTAATCCAAGGATAATTTGCAGGTAAATCGGGCAAACCCGAAAAAATTGGATCGGTAGTCCATTGCTTGACAGACAAACTTTGTCCAGAAGTCCAAAAACTCCCGTAGCGGATGTAATCAATAACTCTTCCTAGCAACCCTAAAGGAATAAAGCCAACTATCCAGAATCCCGCGACTTGGAGAACTTTAAACTTGTCGCGGCTTTGATAGACTATACAGCCTACTACAAACAGGAATACAGTTAAAACGTGAATAATACTGCTCGCCCGGATCAGCAGAGCAGCACCCAAGGCTAATCCACTGAATAAGGCTAAGTAAGGACGCCCGCGACGCACGCAAGCTAATGCTGCAATATAACCCAGAGTCACAAACAGCAGCACATGATTATTCTGGCTAGGCACTTGGGCATAGTTAAAAACTGTAGTGGTAAGCAGCCAAGTAATACTCGCTATTCCAGCAAGGCGCTCTTCAAAATCAAAAAGTCTCAGCAGCCAGAAACAGGAAACTACCGCCGCTACATTTATGGGTATAAAAAGCAGAAAACTAACGACAATACGCCGTAGAAAGCTTAACTCTATTTGAGGCAACACTTGGTGTAGTTGAGTTCCCAACCAGTCAGCAGGAAGCATTAACATAGACTGCCCTACTTCATAGGGGATATAACGCTTACCTCCCACCCCCAAAACCCCAACTATAGATATTCGGGATTTAGGTTTATGATTAGGTGGAAGAGAAATTTCTTCCGTTCCCGTCCACCAGGCATGAGCCATATTTAATCTGAGTAGAGAATCTCCGTAGAGCGGGCCTGGGTTGACTGCTGTACACCACAACAAAGCAATTAAGGCTACCTTTATAATAGTTTTCATTATTAGTTCTTCCTCACCCTACAACATTGTGTCTAATTAACGCGATCCGATAATTTATCAAGTGCCGTAATAACGCATCAAAAGATACTTTAAAGAGCGCGCACCCTGCTCAACAGATGGTTCGAGTTAATTCTCCAAATAAAAGACTAGATTAGAAATTAACCCAAACAGCCTGAAATGTTTTTTATACACTTGGCTATCAGCCGGGAATAAACTTAACATGTTTCTCTCAGATAAAAGGTTTAAGTTTTTTTGTTGCGACCAAAAATATTGACCGAGCCATTTTAGAATTGTGCTAAACCAGGATCTGGGAAGCCAGTGAACTAGGGGAAGAACCGTATGAAATTCTATGGGATACCAGCGGTTGGGAGTAGTAATAAAGCAAGTACGACCAACCCGGCAAAGTTCCCGAATAAACAGCTGCTGCCTTTCCCGACTTCCGACATGTTCAATCACCGCAAAACTGACAACTAAGTCAAAGCTTTTGTCTGGGAAAGGTAGGTTTAGACCATCAGCTTGGATATACTTCAGACCAGGATAATCTTTCTCCAGAAACGAAGCATCTTCTAAACCCACTGCTGCGATCTTGTGGGGATATGGGTACAGTTTTTCAAAAAAGTTAGAGTCTTGCCGTCGGTTCGAGGTAACTCCCACATCAAGAACTGTTGTTTCGCAAGTTGGTTGTGCTATTTGCATCAATAACTTAAACGTTTTCTGGCGCGAATGCCAGATAATTTTTTCTACCATACCGCCAAAAGCTGGCTGGTTTTGGTAATACTCGCTTGCCGACTTTAATATCATCCTACTTTACCTGAATTATGGGATTACAAGTTTAGCTATAAAATGCAAGTGGCTGTCAAACAAGAGAGAAAAAGGGTAAGAGTAAAGGTTCAATTTAGTTACCTTAGCTTCACAAACAACTCCACCTATTTGATACAGTTTGTCCCAATTTTTCTGAGACAAGTAATTGTAGGGTAGATAGACATCATAACCCCGATTTCCTACCCAATCCATGAAACGCAAGCGCACTCTATCCCACCATGATTCGCAAAGATGATCCTTAATCAGGATAAACTGACGTGAAACTCTGACGCACTCTAGGATTAAACTGGCGGGATCGTCAGTATGATGTAAGACATCTACTAGCATCGTAAAGTCATAGCTTTTATCTTCAAATGGCAGTCTCTTTCCATCGAATTTTGTCACGTTTATAGCTGTATTTTCTCTCACTAATACCTCAACCCCAGACATCCGGAGATCGGGACAGATATCTTGAATTTTTTTTGCCAGTTCGCCACTGCCACACCCAACATCTAAACCCTCTAAAACTGTAGCTTGTGGTAACAACTGAATCAAGTTATTTCTCAATTGTATTATTCGCCTTCCTGAAACAGTAAATCTATGCAAAGGTTTAACTATTTTTTTGGCTATTAAACCAAAAAAAATCAACTTGTTATGGGATTGTTTGTTCATAGTATTCTACCTTCTTCATAGACATAGATGAAATAAATAATGATGAAAACAAGGTGCCAAAACCCATAATAATTAATGTCGCTGCAAAAGAAGCCCACTCTGGGTTCGGTAGCGGCATTAGATTTGATTTGAGCCAGGTGATTATTAACGAGCTTAAAATTAAACTGCCTGCTAAAATCATGGCTGCTCCTAGTAATAGCCCCGTTTCTAAACTAAATATTTTGTAAAATTTTTGCAGAGCCTTATTATTTTTATCAAAGCGACGGCTCCAAGAGTAAGTTTTGGCATGGATACCCAAACTTAAAATTTCAAATCCAACAACGCTAAATACCGTTCCAAATATTCCAGTCACAACGCTAAGAGCGCGGCCTTCGTACCGGACTAAATCCATCAATGTGACCAGATGAGTTAACATTCCAAGCGTCAGTAGCAATGTTCCAGGCCAGACAAATACTTTATTAGGACAATATATCAGCATCATTCGCAAACTACGCCACCCATCTCGAAGTGTATTGAGCTTAGATTCTCCTTTGCGGGGATGTAGCCGGATCGGAATCTCTGCTATTTTCAAATGTGCCAGTCCAGCATTAATTGCTAATTCTAAATTGAACTCCATGCCGGGACTTACTGGCTGGATCAAGTCATAAGCTTTACGGCTAAATCCTCGAAATCCAGAATAAACATCGGTGTAGGAAGTTCCAAACAAAATGTTAAGCAGAGCTGTCAGCGCTGGGTTACCGACAAAACGATGCAGCAAAGGCATTGATTTGTCTTCAAAACCTTCTACATATCTGCTCCCCGTGACAAAATCGTATCCCTCGTCGATTAGTTTCTCGAGAAACAGTGGAATCAGATTGAAATCATAGGTATCGTCGGCATCACCCATAATTAGATAGGAGCCTCTAGCACTGGCAAATCCTTTTAAGTAAGCATTACCGTAGCCGCGTAATGGCTGATGGACGACGCGCACACCCATACTAAGGGCGATTTCTACAGATCTATCCGTAGAGCCATTGTCACATACAACAATTTCACCATTGATATCGTGTCTGGCAAAAGTTCTTTGAATTTTATCTATGCAAATTCCTATTGCCTCTTCTTCGTTAAGACAAGGCATCACTACAGATACTAAAGGTTTCAAGTCTTGTGCTTCCGCCATATTGCAATCCTCACTATCAATAAATGCTGATAGCCGCTTGTTGAATAGCGCTTGACTTGGCATAGCCAAGCTTTCAGGTAAAACAGTATTAGAGCGATCGCTCCCATCAACCCAGTTATTCTGCTTAAAGTCATTTACCCGAAACCCTGTCGCTCCAGTTCTTAACAGAAGTAAATTTTTTTTTCCGTCAAATTGAGCTAAACTTTACAAATTTATACTTCCAAGCTCTTGTTACCTTTTTAGGTAAGTAGATCGATCCCGCTCTCTATTGACCAGCTATCTTTGCACAAGTTGTGCCAGTACGCAACCCTTTTCTCAGTGTTTTTACTAAAAAATATATTTAGATATATTAATTTGGGATCAATACGGATCAAAGAAGCACCGAATTACTTATATCAAGCGACCTCTACAGAAACGATGATCGCAGGTAGATTAAAGTTTATGTAAAATTTTAAATCTTTGTAAAGTCAAAGACAATCGATTTTAACTTAATATGCTGTAGATAATTATGAGTGTGGGGGGGGTGGCGGTTGGCGAGACTACGCCTCCAACAACCCCTAGTTATGGACAGCGGGGATGACGCCCGCCTTGAGCGCAGATATAAGCCAATTGCCTTTGATCTAAATTTTTAGCCGTGGTGAAATCAACTCCTTTAACGCGCGCAGAAATGGAAATATCTGGCTGAGTTTGAATAAATTGATCCGGTGGCAGGGCGCGGGTGAGGGCAAAAATAGCTCCCTGAAAATCTGCCCCCGCTACATTTGCTCCCTGCAAATCTGCCATGCTCAGATCGGCGTTGCGGAAGGAAGCACCTTGCAATTCGGCCTGGTTAAAATTAGTACCTGCTAGTCGGGTATCGCTGAGATTTGCACTTTCCAGTTTGGCGCGACTCAAATTAGCTCCCGATAGATCGGCACCTCGCCAGTCGGATACCCTCAAGTTGGCAGACTCAAGTTTAGTCCCCACTGCGCTCACCCGTGCCAAACGCGCCGCGTGTAGATTCGCTTTGGTTAAATCTGCTTCGGTTAAATCTGCACCCGTGAGGCTAGCATTTTCTAGGTTTGCTTGCTCTAGAGATGCTCCTATCAGCTTGGCACTGCTGAGGTTAGCACCAGTCAGACTTGCTTGGGATAAATTCGCCTGATTTAGAATCCCGTGGATCAGTTTAGTATTTTCCATCGAGACGTTGTTTAAGACTGCACCTGTTAAGTTCGCTTCCTGAAGATCGGCACCACTTAAATCGGCAAACGAGTCGTCGAAGGTACCTAAATGCTTATCTTTACCTGCGCCCCAAAAGCGACTGCCTTCAAAACTAGCACCTGTCAGCCTAGCTCTCTGGAAATTGATCTCGGATAAGTCCATATTGTCTAAAACCAGGGCGAACAAAGCCTGGATGTCGGTGCTTTGGCTGAGATTGGTGCGACTGAGGTCGATCCGATTGAGCTGGTTGCTGTCGAGGTTGAGAATATTAGCGATCGCCACTTTTGTCACTGCGAGTCGCTGTTGCACCAGCTTATATTCCTGGGCGTCAACATCGTAGCGTTCTTTTTCCAACTCTTGGCTCAAAGATTGATTTAACCGCTGTAACTCTGGCAAACCTACTGTGCCAATTCTGACAAACACTTGCTCGATGGCTGCGATCGCCGCTGGATTTTTTTCTTGGCTCAGCAAATCCCCCAATAACCTTACTACTCTTGGGTCGTCTTTTGCTGCTCCCAATGCCAATATCGCCGCTTGTCGATCCTCTGGCGCTGCCGTTGTGGTGGCGCTCAGTTGCTTCACCAGGGCGATAAATACCTGATTTTTCAGCTGCTCTAACGCCCGCTGGTTTGCCTGAGTTTGATTGTAAATCTGAAGCCCCACATAGCTGCCCCACAAACCGACTAAGCTGGCAAAAGACACTGTTAGCCAAGCTGGTATCGAGTTTTGCACCCAAAACTGCCTTAACCGCTGCCACTGAGTTTTCTTTTTTACCGTTCCTCGCCCAGCTTGACTGTAAAAGTTCGGTTCTCGTTCTAACTGATGACTTTCCTTGGGTGAATTGGGCGCCAGATGGGGTAGTGTTTCATGAATACCGTTGCCATCAGTTTGATTGAGCCAGCGGGGGGGTGCTGGCGGAAATCCGATGGTAGCGATGGGAAGGGTTTTATGGGCATCGATGACCCGGGTTTTTGCCAATCTGTCGTGGAGCGTGCGTCGAGAGGGACTTAACAGCGCGATCGCCGCCTCACCCAGCAGCATAAACCCGCTCAGTACCGCCATAACGCTGAAGCTGGGATAGCCACCGACGTAGCGCCAAATCAAGAAAGCCACACCCACGGGTATTCCCCAGCGACCAATTGCTTCCCGTAGCAAAACCCGCGCCAAACCGGGAGGCGTCCCCTTTGTTGTGACGACCTTAACGCCAAACCAACGCTGGGGAAGGGTTTGACCTGTTTTCCCCAGCCGATATAGTTGCCAGGTTCCCAATGCCAGGGGTGCAAAGAGTGCCGCCGTCCATAAGACATTGGTAGCAGGGGTTACTTGTTGGTTTTGCCGAGCCGGTAGAGCCAGAGTTTGAGCGATCGTTTTATAGGTCGTCGCCAGCACCGGATTGAGCGGTTCGCCACTGCCGTAGTTTTGGGCGTATAACCCGATGCTGAAGGGAACTACTGAGCTGGTTACAATCAGCGATACTTCCACCAGGTCGGCGCCGCACCGGCGCAGCCAGAGCGATTTTGAGCGCCTTGGCGCCGTTCCGTTCGTAGTAGGCGAAGCAGCGTCGTTGGAGTTCGTAATAGATGGATCGGTGCCGTTCCTCTGGATAGGGATAACCATTTGATCGCACTTTTCGGAGAGTGGCATTTAGGGCTGAATCTATCACATCCGGCATGTTTGGAGAGGGGAAAAGTAGGCGCTTTCCGCACCCGCCGTTGCTAATCTTCTAATTGTTTGGGTAAAACCTCAATCGCTTGGACATCTATCGTCCCTGGAGGCGCTATGCGTTTAAAGTGACCGCCTTCCACTTGCAGGGGTTCGCCGCAGTTGGGACAGCTCAGCTGAGTTTGATTCAATCCGGTGAATTGATAGCTGCAAACTGGACACTGATCTTCTATCAAGTTGCGTTGCAACCACCAGCGCAACCCAAAAAACGCGATCGCTGGGACTGCAAGCAATAATACAACCAAAATCAGCAACGATTTAACCACCCAGCCCAGTCCAACAGCGAAGAGCATCCAAAAAAATACTAGGACTGCGAGCGGGCAGCCAATGCCTGAAAGATCGAATTGAGAAGTGTTGAGGCGCATGTTCCCCATCTCGTTGGTTCTGCCTCTAGCATAGCGAGAGGCATCTCTCAGGTGGCATCGAATGCTCGGATTGCCGAAAATCATTCACAGGACTTACGCAAAGAAACCGGGTTTCACCTGAAACATCGTCGCTTTGGAAGCTTCGATCGAAGCCAGAAACCCGGTTTCCAGATTGGTCGTGCCTAAGTCCTGATTCAGAAGACGCCCAGACGCGGTGGCAGATGACACGCGGAAGGGGGGACGGGGGGACGCGGGGAATTGTTTAGCGACGCTCGACCCGTCGCCGCGTCTCCCATTCTACCCTTCCCTCAATCCAGCAGTTCTTTTAATCGCTCAACGAAAGCATCTCGACCAAACTGGGCGAGTGTCTGCTGTCGCAACCATTGACCGTCACAACGCCGGTCTTTCCCTGTAAGGATTTCAATACATGCTGCCGCCACAGCCACCGGATCGCGGTGGGGGACTCGCCACCCCAAACGCCCGTCCTGCAAGGGGTCGGCGCTGCCGTCCCCATCGCCGGATAGCACTGGGATGCCGCAAGCCATTGCTTCTAAGTAGACGATGCCAAATCCTTCCTGGGAAGGCATGATATAGGCATCTGCGAGGCGATAGTGTTCGACCAAATCTTGTGTCGGGACGAACCCGGCAAATACAACTCGGTCAGCTACGCCCAAATCTTTTGCCAGTTGGGCTAGGCGGGGTTGGTCGTCGCCGCGACCGATGACTAAATACTTAACATCTGGGTACGCTGCCGCGATTTGTGGCAAGGCGCGAATCGTTACATCTACACCCTTATAAATATCCCCCGACCACAGGCGCGCCACTGTCATTAAGACCTTAGCACCGGCGAGGTTGTACTTTTCAATTAACCCTGGGTTTTTCTTGCCTGGAGTAAAAGCAGCACCATCGATGGTACAGGGTAAAATTTTTACCTTTTGCGGGTCGAGGTGATTGGCAATGCAGGCTGTGTCGCGACTGTAGCGACTGATCGTCCAAATCTCGGATGCCTGCTGCAAAGCTTTTTGGTGCAGTTGCGGTAGGGGTTCCCACACCTCTTTGCCGTAGGTCAAGACAGTGTAGGGAATCCCAAGGGTTTGGCAGAGTACTTGTACTAACGGTGCTAGATTAACGTGACCGCAAAAAACTCGCCTTGGTCGCCGCCACCAAAAACACTGGAGTAGTTCCGCAGACAGTCTCGCTCGCCCTAACATGGCGGAACGGGTCTTTAAATAGTGAAATTTGAGGGTGGGTTCACCCGGCTCGTTACCTTGATTGTCAAACGGATTGTCGCATCCTGGTGCGTCTCGCAGCAAGAATGTTTCGGCACTGGGCAAATCTGACAAAGCGAGGTAGGCGCGAAAAATGTCTTTGACGTAAGACTGAATGCCGCCCTCGCCAGCAAAAATTTCCAGGAATACAAACACGTGGTTGATGCGGGCATCAACGGTTGGAAACGATTGTTTTTGGTATTTGAATACCGATTCTGCGATTTGGTTCATGCAAGCTCAACAGGTATGTTACCGCTCCGATTGCACCCGTTCCCACTCCTTTGATCTTAATATTTCCCAAAGCTTCCCCAAAACTAACTTTACATTAGTTGAGGCACTGTTTGGCTGTAGTTTATTTGTCACGGAAAGTCTTAATTAAAGAATCACTAAATCCCGATAGGGTCACCCTACAAATCTAAGGCGGTAGCGATATATAACGCCAGCGATACAGATAACTTATAGCCATTATCCAAGTTTTCCCTCTACGGTTTATTTAAGTAGATTTAAGCAGAATTTTGATCGCTGTTGTTAGCCCTAGGGCTACTACCGCTGATTTTCAAGGCAAAACCCGAATGGCGGGCAGTTGGGTGGGAGGAAAAAGCACGATTCGCTTGGGTTTGGCAGGCATATCGCGAGGGTTGTCTTCTTTTCACCGTTTTGCAGCACTCAACCCTGGGTCAGGATGGGATTCAAAGGAGCTTTCTTCGCCAGCTTCACGCGCTTGCGGTTGGCAGGCATATCGCGCCAGCGTACCGGGGCAGAGCGCGAATGCATAGGGCATTACCACAAGCCTCTTTTGCCGCTAGGTCGCACTGTCATCCAATTTGTCTTCGCTAAAGCCAACTGTTCTTCGGTGAGTTTGGCGCCAGTGAGATTAGCTCCACACAGGTTCGCACCCCGGAGATTCGCATTGCTGAGATAGGCATAACTCAGGTCTGCTCCTCTCAAATCAGCTCCTTCCAAATCGGCATAGCTCAAGTAAGCCCTAACCAAGTTGGCTTCTCGCAGAATCGCATAACTTAAACTTGCCCGACCAAAATCTGCCTCGTATAAATTGGCTCCAGTTAGATTTGTTTTGTTTAATTTAGCTTGATGGAAAATCCCTCCGGATAAATTCGCCTTTTGCAGGTTTAATAGACTGAGATTTTGTTCGGCAAAGTCCCTTCTGCCCTTGGAGTAACCTGTTTGCACTTCTTGGGCATCTAACTTGCGCGGTATTTTGGTTTGTTTTGCCGCCGAACCGCTGCTGGCAATTGCGCTTCCCGTCACCGATTTGGGGCGATTAACTCGATGTCCGGTAATTCCAGATTGGAAATCCGTTCCTTCTAAGCGGGTGCGTCGCGCCCGAATTGCCATTGCCGCCTTGACCACAGAAGGTGTGGATTGGGAACCCCCGGAGATGCGTCCCAATGCCCCAGACACCATGTTGGATTTGTTGCCATAGGGCTGGTAAATACTAGAAGGTTGAGTTGCCATCCCTTGAGCGAGGCTATCTAGATAAGGCTCCAAATCTAGCGCTCTGAGGACATCATTCGCTGACTGGTAGCGATGGCGAACCGATACTTCCAGCATTTTGCTCAATACGTCCTCCATATGCTTGCTGAGGTGGACGTATTTTTGCCAGAGCATTTCTCCCGTTGCCGGATTGTATTCTAGGTCTTTGGGAGATTTGGCGCAAAGCAGGTAAATGCAAGTTACGCCCAAGGCGTAGATATCGCTGGCATATACCGGACGCATTGCCATCTGTTCTGGTGGTGCAAATCCCGGAGTGCCGATGGCGTAAGCGGTGAGAGCGGTTTGCTCTGATAGGGAGGCTGCGGTGTTGACTTGGTTTTTCACTGCCCCAAAGTCAATCAGAACCAGCTTGCGGTCTTGATGGCGACGAATCAAGTTAGCCGGTTTGATGTCCCGGTGAATTACCTGCTGGCTGTGGATGTATTCCAGCACCGGCAGCATCTCGCTGAGGAATTGTTTAACGCCTTCCTCGCTAAAAGGACCGTTGAGTTTAACTTCCCGCTGGAGCGTTTCGCCTAATACGTATTCCTGAACTAGATAAAATTGTTGATGGGCTTCATCTTCAAAGTAATCCAGCAGTTGCGGGATTTGCGGATGACTGCCAATTCTTCCGAGCGTCTCGGCTTCGCGCTTGAACAACTCCCGCGCCATTTTAAACACCTGTGGCGTCGTCGCCGACGGGCGCAGTTGTTTGATGACGCGGGACGGTTCACCTGGGAGACTCTCGTCTATGGCTAAAAACGTGGCTCCGAAGCCACCTTGTCCCAATGGTTTTCTCACCCGGTAGCGATCGCGCAGCAGCAGGTTGGCGCCACATGCCTGACACCGATCGACATGGTTGGGGTTTTCAGGATGGGAACAGGCTGGATTTAAGCAATAGCTCATTCAGCATCACTCGCTTCAAATATCGGTTCAGCAGTCAATGAAGTGCCCTGTTTCCATTATCTGGGCAAGCATCAATAAATACAGTGCTATTCCTGCAATCAATTCATTAAAGATTTGATGAAGTAGCACCAACAGGGATTTAAGTGTTTTTTAACAGTAATTTTCCTCAGTGAAATTACTGAATAGGTTGACTCTACACATATATAATGCCCAAAAGGATGGATTAATTAACAGCAAGCCCATGGCAGAGCAATTTACTTGTAATACCACGTCTTGGGAGTAATTTAACAGTTCTACCGCCAATCTAACAGTAATGGTCAACTAAATGCCAGAGGGAGTGACCCCTGGGCAAGTAAGCAGGTGGGCAAGTGAGCAGGTGGGCAGGTGTTGAAGAGGACGGGGAGACAGGGGGACGCGGCGACGCGGGGACACCCCATCAATAAATTGAGGAGATTCCAACTTTGAGCAATTTTCTGATTCACCACGAATAAATTCGGGGGGGCTACTAGATCTGGTGCAGAGATCTTCACTGGTGTCGCAAAGAGCGTCTCCCCCTCTTGGCGGAGCGAGCGTCTTCTTGGTTAGGTGGTCAGGTGGGAATTTGAATGTACATTCTTCCCGTCTTCCCATGCTCCGTATCTCCCCTGCTCCGGTTGCACACCTGTGAGAGCTACCCAACTCTCTCGCCGCACGCGCAACTAATATAATCAGGTTTGGATTGGAAAATGCAAGCAAGTTAATGCGTATCTCTCTCAACTGGCTAAAGGAACTGGTCGATTTCACTGCAACGCCCCAAGAGTTGGCTACGACGCTGACGATGGCTGGGTTTGAAGTGGAAGATATTGAAGATCGTCGCACTTGGGCGCAAGGGGTGGTTGTCGGCAAGGTGTTGGATTGTCAGCCCCACCCCAATGCAGATAAGCTGCGAGTTTGTCAAGTGGATATCGGGCAAAAAACCCCTTTAAATATTGTCTGCGGCGCTGCCAATGCCCGCGCTGATATTTACGTGCCCGTCGCTACGGTAGGAACTCACCTACCCAATGTCAATCTGACTATTCGACCTGCGAAGCTGCGGGGCGTACCCTCTGAGGGGATGATCTGCTCTCTCGCTGAGTTGGGGCTGGAAAAAGAATCCTCTGGGATTCATATTTTTGAGTCGGATTTAAAGCTGGGTAGCGATGTTCGCCCGCTCCTGGGTCTGGATGATGTAATTTTAGACATTACTGCGACTGCCAACCGCGCCGATGCTTTGAGCATGGTGGGCATCGCGCGGGAGGTAGCCGCCTTGACTGGTGCCACCCTCAAGCTACCAGAAGCGCCGGAAATTATGGCAGGTGAGCAGGTGAGCAGGGGGGCAGGGGAGAAGACTGCTTCTGGGTTGGTGCTGAAAATTGAGGAGTCTCAGGCTTGTCCTGCTTATATTGGGACGGTTATCGAACAGGTTAAAATTGCTCCTTCTCCGGCTTGGTTGCAACAGCGGCTGACTGCTGCTGGGGTACGACCGATTAATAACGTTGTAGATGTAACTAACTATGTGCTGTTGGAGTGGGGACAGCCGCTGCACGCTTTTGATCGCGATCGCTTATTAGCTATAGCAGGTACTGAAGATAAATCATCTAAACCCCTGACTATCGGCGTCCGCTTTGCTGCCTCTGGAGAAACCCTCAAAACCCTCGACGGTCAATCTCGCACCCTGCAATCACAAACTCTCCTGATTACAGCCTACAACCAGCCTGTAGCCCTTGCAGGGGTCATGGGCGGCGAGGAAACTGAAGTCCACGCCGATACCCAAAATTTGCTCCTGGAAGCTGCTTTATTTGAACCCGTGGCAATTCGTCGTTCTGCACGCAGCGTCGGATTGCGGACTGAAGCATCTTCCCGCTACGAACGCGGCGTCAACTTCGCAGAATTGGAAGTCGCTTGTCGTCGCGCCCTGGGGATGCTCGTCGAGTTGGCGGGCGGGGTGCTGGT
>DNGG01000558.1:0-2946 GCA_003486675.1 Cyanobacteria bacterium UBA11372 | reverse complement strand
GAGTTGGCGGGCGGGGTGCTGGTGGAGCAAAAAATTGCCGACGCTCGTCCCAATCAATCTGCCTGGAGTCGCTCGATCGAATTGCGCCTCGACCGGGTTAACCAGATTTTAGGGCCAATTGTCGTCGGCGATGATGTAGGCGAACTGCAAGCGGCAGATATTAACCGCATTATTACGGCTTTGGGATGTAAAATTGATGACACGAAAGGCGAAAAGGTTTGGCAGGTAACGGTTCCCCCTTATCGCTATCGCGACTTGGAGCGAGAAATCGATTTAATTGAAGAAATCGCCCGTCTCTACGGTTACGATAATTTCTGCGATGATTTGCCGCAAGAAACAGAAGCTGGCTATCTTTCGATTGACCAGGAACTGACACGGAAATTGCGAGAAGTTTTCCGCGCGGCGGGATTGACGGAATTAGTGCAATACTCCCTGGTTAAACCGGGTGGGGATAAACAAATTACCCTGGCAAATCCTTTGTTTGCCGAGTACTCGGCGTTGCGAACCGATTTGCTCTCCGGGCTAATCGATGCGTTTAAGTATAATTTGGAACAGGGCAATGGAGCGTTGAACGGGTTTGAAATTGGTCGGATTTTCTGGCGGGATGAAGATGGTTTGATGGAAGCCGACGCGATCGCAGGTATTATGGGAGGCGATCGCACGCTCGGTCGTTGGACGCGGGGCGGAAAAGAACAACCCATGTCTTGGTTTGAAGCCAAGGGCGTTCTGGAGGGCGCCTTCCGCCGACTAAATTTAGCGGTAGAATATCAACCGGATCGCCGCGATCCGCGCTTGCATCCCGGGCGTACTGCGTCGCTGTGGGTGCAGGGTAACCGATTGGGAACGTTTGGGCAACTCCATCCGCAGTTACGTCAAGAGCGAGGTTTACCAGATGCGGTTTATGCGTTTGAACTCGATCTGGATGTATTGTTAGACTCCCTGGATGGGGAAGAAAATCTGACGCCTGCATTCCGCCCTTATTCCACTTTCCCAGCATCGGATCGAGATATTGCCTTCTTTGCGCCGACGCAGGTATCGGTGGCAGAATTTGAACGGGCGATTTCTAAAGCTGCTGGCACTTTGCTGGAGTCGGTAGAAGTGTTCGATGAATATCGCGGCGAAAACGTTCCAAGTGGACAGCGGAGTTTGGCATTTAGGATTGTATATCGCGCGAGCGATCGCACTCTCACCGACGCCGATATCGAACCCGTACATCAAAAAGTCCGGGAAGCGTTGGTTGATAAATTCAGTGTCAATCTCAGAAGCTAAGGGAATTGCAGATTTGAGATTTCAGATTTTAGATTTAATTTAAAATCTCCTATTTCAAATTGGCAATCCAAAATCAGGAAATTGCAGATTTGAGATTTCAGATTTAATTTAAAATCTCCTATTTCAAATCTGCAATCTGCAATCTAAAATCTAAAATCAAGTTATGACTAAATACGTGATGTGGGGAAGTTATTGCGAGGATGTCCTGGAAAAAAGGGCACCTTATCGACAAGATCATTTAGATGGACTTGCCGCCCAGAAAGAATCGGGTGTTTTAATTACGATTGGTCCTACTAAAGATTTAACTAAAGTCTTTGCCATCTATGATGCAGAAAGCGAAGACACGGTGCGCCAACTGGTGGAAAACGATCCTTATTGGAAAAATGGCATTTGGACAGAATACGAAATCCGCGAATGGATTCAAGCAATTTAGCAATTGGTAATCGGTCATGGGTAATGGGTAATAGGTAATCGGTCATGGGTAAGAATTTAACCAATTACCAATTACCAATTACCAATTACCAATTACCCATTCTTTCCGCAATTTGTCTATTGCTTGTTCTTTAAGTTTGGCTTCTACTTCGATCCAGGGGGCGTTGCGATAAGCGCTGGGCATTACTGTTATCAAGTCGCTGTGGCGCTGATCGTTGAATGATTCCATGCCGTTAGAAATGTGTACTAATTGCCATTGCGGATTGGGCCAAGTTGTGCTTGCTGCTGCTAGCATTTCGGCAACGCTGGGATGTTCGTAACTATCTAAATGTTCGTGAATGACGTGGTGGTGGGCGTCAAATACCATCGGTACGCTTGCGGCGCGGCAAATATCTAAGATTTCTGCGGCGCTGTAGGCGTATTCGTCGTTTTCTAGGGCTAGACGGGTGCGGATGTTCTCCGGGAGATTGCGGATAACGCCGATCAGTCGTTCTGCCCGATCTGACTTGCCTCCGTGTATTTCCATAACTGCCCAGGGCGATCGCTCTAACCCCAACATGTCAAATATACGGGCATGTAGTCCTAAAATCTTGATGCTGTTCTCGATCACGTCGGGTTTATCGGAACTTAGCACCACAAATTGATCCGGGTGAACCACGATCCGTATACTTAGATCTTTGGAGCGATCGCCAGTTTGTCGCAATTGTTCCGTAAATTCACTCAAAATATCCTCGCCTAAAGCATCGTCGGCAAAGGGGAATAAGGCAGAGGTGATGCGATATAAGCGAATGTTGTGGGTGTGGCAAAATGCGATCGCATTGTTGAGCCGTTTCAGGTTTTCTGCATACAATTCTCGCAGTACCCGCTGTTGTTCTTGTGGTTGCAAGCTCAACAGTCGCTTGCGGGTTAGTGCCCTATAACGGACTTGCTCCGACGCCGTAATGCAGACTAACCCTAATTTTGGTACTGTACTAACCGGGGAGTGAGAAGCGATCGCGATTGTGTTCATTGCTGGGCGTCTTGGGATAAAAAACTGGTTTTAGATCGTGTCCACTTGCATCGGCATCGCGCGGGGGGCGGGTTTAGCAACACAATTCGTGGAAATCACCTTTGTTTCTATGAAAAATCTTTGAGCAAGGAAAGAGATCTACAAAGAAACTAAGGTGATGGATTCGTAAAACCCGCCCCTACAACACCATTAATCGTTTTCGACTTTTTTGAGCGATTCTGGTTTATGGGCGGCTT
>DNGG01000528.1 GCA_003486675.1 Cyanobacteria bacterium UBA11372 | reverse complement strand
CCCCAGGCTTTAGCCTGCGGGCGATCGCAGGCAACGATCGGAAACCCGCTTTTTCTAAGAAGCCGGGTTTCTAGGTTTCAAGTTTCCACCCCAAATTCTTCTGGATCGATGCCCCAATTCACCCAGCTAATTGCCTCTCTTGCCGATTTCATATCGGGCGGTACGCGCAAAGCATGAATAAATCCTGTGCTGGGGCAGGTCATTTTTAATAAATAAATTGGCTCGAAAAACCAAATTGGCTGCAAATGCAAATTCTCATCAATTTTCACCAAAGTGTATTCTCGCCAGGAATCTAACTCGGTTGCTTGCAATTCTTGACAGATGCGGGTGTAACCAATTCCCTGAATTAGTACTCGCCGCAATTCCGCGTTTTCTTCTTCTAATATCCATTGTACTTGCCACTGATTTGGATGCACTTTCCCGTATTTTTCCGGCAATCTTACGCCGTGATAGGCGTAAACGCTGAAGCCGTTGGCATACTGAATCGCGGGTTCTCCTTCTGCGTGCAGGCGTTGTTGATTATCAAACGAGAGGATGCGGGGGCGATCGCATACATAGCAAGTTTTTTGAAAAGGGAAAATCCAGCCACAATCAAACAATAGCGACTGCAAGATTTGCCACTGGTTTGGATGGTAAGCGCAGCCCAAGACAGAAATACAAAAATCAAACAAACTGCCATAACCGGGCAATTGTGTAAGGTAAAAGTAACTATTCAAATCCCACTCAATTTGGCTCTTAAGATGGCTGTGCAGTTGGCTATTAAGTTGTCTGTTAAGTCCGTTACACAGTTCGTTACACAGTTCGTTCCACAGTTTGTTCGACAGTTGGCTTTTCAGATCGTTCCACATTTCGTTCCATTCGCTCTTCAGTTTGTTCCACAGTTGGCTCTCGTGTAGAATCAAAATAGCGCAGCTACCCGCATAAGGGCTATCACAAAAAATAATCTCAGGTTCCCCAAAGCGAATAAATTTGTATGCTGCTTTTACAGCTTTAGATGCTTTTTGAGGATCGATCGCATCGGTAGAAAGTGCTATCCTGCGCCACTTCTCTCGATATACCCCAATTAAAGCTTCTTGCTGAGGTGTCAGTTTTTCGATCTTAATCTGCGACATATTTAGCTCCCAGAAACCCGGTTTTTCCAAAAAAACCGGGTTTCTTACACCTATGGTAGCGATCGCAACCATTACCGATCTGATTACCTCCTGGGATGGGCGTAGGGGTACGGCAGTTAAACTATTTTGGTACAAAGTTACCAGGGAGATAGGCGATCGCTACCCATCCCCCAATCAAAAAACTTGCACACCGCCTTGTCAGCTTTTGGGAATTCTGAGGAAAACTTAAAGGAGAGACTGTAGGTAAAACAGCGACTCTGATAACAAGCGATCGCTGCTGATGCAAGCAAACAAGGTGAGAGGAGTACTATGGGAATACACTTACAACAAGCGCTCGAAGTCGGCAAGTATCTAGTTACGCAACGTTTGAAGGGGCGGAAAAAATTCCCCCTCGTCTTGATGTTGGAACCTTTATTTCGCTGTAACCTCGCTTGCCCCGGTTGCGGTAAAATTCAACATCCCAACGAAATCCTCAAACGCAATCTCACCCCCGAAGAGTGCTTCAACGCTGCCGAAGAATGCGGCGCACCCGTGATCGCCATTCCCGGCGGCGAACCGCTACTTCACCCACAAATTGGTGAAATTGTCAAGGGGTTAGTAGAGCGCCGCAAGTTTGTTTACCTCTGCACCAACGGCATTTTGTTGGAAAAAAACTTAGATAAATTTGAGCCTTCCCCTTACTTTAGTTTCAGCGTCCATTTAGACGGCTTGCGGGAACATCACGACAAATGCGTAGATCGTGAAGGTGTTTTCGATATTGCCGTCAAAGCGATTCGCACCGCTAAAGCGAAAGGATTTCGCGTTACTACCAACACTACCGTGTTTGAAAACAGCGATCCCAAGGAAATGCAGGAATTCTTTGATTTCGTCACCACCTTGGGAGTCGATGGCATGATGATTGCCCCAGGTTATAGTTACGAATGGGCACCAGATCAAGAGCATTTCCTCAAGCGGGAACAAACCAGAGCTATTTTCCGGGAAATTTTAGCTCCCTACAAGGCAGGTAAGAATAATTGGAGCTTTAACCACAACCCGCTATTTCTCGATTTTCTCACCGGCGAGAAAGAATACGAATGCACGCCTTGGGGAAGTCCGAGTTACAGCGTTTTGGGATGGCAAAAACCTTGTTATTTGCTCAACGAAGGTCATTATTCCACATTCCAAGAATTGCTGGATAATACAGATTGGAGCAAATACGGTCGCAAGAGCGGCAATCCCAAATGCGCCGATTGTATGATGCATTGCGGCTTCGAGCCAACCGCAGCAATGGATGCATTAGAACCGAAAAATATGATGCGTGCTGCTAGCAGTGTATTTGGAATGGCTAAATAGAAGAAGAGGGGAGCAAGTGAGCGGGTGAGCAGATGAGCGGGTGAGCGGGTGATTAGGGGGAAAGGGGAAAAGGGGAAAGGGGGAAAAAGGGAAACATTGGAGGGGAGGAATAGATATTTGGTAAAAGTGCCTAATAGGAATCGACTTTGACAACATATCTAATGCTTTGGCTTTTCCAAATCCCCTTTTTCCCCTTTTCCCTTTCCCCCTTTCCCCCTTTC
>DNGG01000041.1 GCA_003486675.1 Cyanobacteria bacterium UBA11372 | reverse complement strand
GGGCATCTTGTGGCATGGGCATCCTGCCCGTCAATCTTATCTAATAAACTTTTCCCATGAATCCGCCACACTTGGGGGCGGGTTTAGAGAAATTGTTTGTTTTTTCCCAACATGACTGGTAAAACCCGCCCCTACAATTGTTACATGTTGATCTGTAGCATTTTCAAAGGAAATTGGTATAATTGCTACTCGCGCTACTATCCTTGCCATAACTGGTGGATTTGCGATCGCTCATTAATATCTGATCGGTTTATTGGCACTATATACAGCAAGCGCGTCTTCTCGAAGAGTAAGACGCGCAGGAAAAAGGAGGAATTTAGACGATGGTGCGTTACACTGCGTTAACGCACCCTACGCAATTAAGCACCAACGCTGGCTAAAATCGGCGCTGCATCGACCTTTGCTCCGGGAGCATACATGTGAGCAACGTAATCCACCAACATCCGATCGGTGTTGAACAGCGGCGAATTGGTTTTAATCGACGCTTTCATCATTTCAATCCAACCGTGGGGAATGCCGTTGTCATCTTGGTCGTAGTAGAGCGGAACGATTTCTTCCTCTAATAATTTATAGAGGGATTCAGAATCGATCCGATCTTGCAATTCTTGGTCGCTGGTATTAGCATCTTCACCAATTGCCCAACCGTTCAGACCTTTACCATCCGCTCCCACTTTATAACCTTCGCACCACCAACCATCCAACACGCTGCAATTAATGCCGCCGTTGAAGCAAACTTTTTGTCCGCTAGTACCGGAAGCTTCCAAAGGACGACGGGGGTTATTCAACCAAACATCTACGCCTTGGACTAATTTTTGCCCGGTGTAGATATCGTAGTCTTCGATAAATGCCACGCGGTAACGAATCGCTGGATGCTTGCACCAATCCATCAAGCGTTGAATAATCCGCTTGCCTTCTTCGTCGGCGGGGTGAGCTTTACCCGCGAAGATAATTTGCACGGGTCGTTTTTCGTTGCCAAAAATCCGTAAGGCGCGTTCGGCATCGCGCATCAAAAGATGACCGCGCTTATAAGGACTAAAGCGGCGCGCAAATCCAATCGTCAAGACATTGGGGTCTAACAGGTAATCGGCAGCTTGAATTAAGTCGTGGTCTTCACCGCGATTTTGGCGCGAAACCTTGACTTTTGAGCGAGTATGTGCTATTAACCGCTCTTTCAGAACTCGGTGACGCCACCACAATTCCTCATCGGGAATTTCGTCTACCTTTGCCCACATTTCGGCATCGGCAACGCGACTCGACCAATCTTCACCCAAGTACTCGCTGTACAGGTCGCCCAGCAAGGGTGCCGTCCAAGTGCGCGCGTGGACGCCGTTGGTGATGTGACTGATCGGGACTTTATTTTCCGGTCGGTCTGGGTAGAGAATTTGCCACATTTTGCGGGAAACTTCACCGTGGAGTTCGCTGACGCCGTTGGCAGCGCGACTGAGGCGCAGCGCCAGGACGGTCATGCCAAACGGTTCCCAAGGGTCGCCCAACCGACGCGCGCCCAAGGCGAGGAATTGCTCGCGAGATAGACCCAGTTGAGGCCAATAGTTGGCGAAGTAGGAGTCCATCAAGTCGGGGGAGAAGACATCGTGACCCGCAGGCACTGGGGTGTGGGTGGTGAAGACGCAAGATTGGCGTACTGTTTGCTCGATGTCGTAGAACGACTTGCCAGTTTTCTTAATTTGTTCTCGTGCAATTTCCAGCGTACAGAAGGCGGCGTGACCTTCGTTCATGTGGTAAACCGATGGTTTGATCCCCAAGGCGGTGAGAGCTTTAACGCCACCGATTCCCAGCACTACTTCTTGGGCGATGCGGGTTTCTTGGTTACCGCCGTACAGGTGTCCGGTCAACCAGCGGTCAATCGGGTCGTTGTCATGGCGATCTGTATCCAACAGGTACAACTTGACGCGACCGATTTGCGCCAACCAGATTTGCAGTTTCACAGTCCGCTGGCGAATTTCGATTTCAACCGTAATCGGTTCCCCTTGCTCGTTTTTGAGCAATTCGAGGGGCATTTGGTCAAATGGATTGTCGATGTAGCTTTCTTCTTGCCACCCGTGACGGTTTAAGCGTTGGTGGAAGTAGCCTTGGCGGTACATTAACCCGATGGCAACTAGAGGAATGCCGAGATCCGAGGCGGATTTGAGGTGATCCCCGGCTAAAATGCCCAAACCGCCCGAATAAACCGGCAAGGATTCGTGGACGCCGAATTCCGCGCAGAAATAGGCTATCGGGTGTTCTGGCGTAATTTGCGGTACGACGGTACTTGCCCAAGTATCTTTTTGGGTCATGTAGCGGTTAAATTGCTCAGCGAGTGCCTTGACTCGCTTGATATACACGGGGTCATTTGCCGCCTGGGTGAGTTTCACATAGTTGGTCGATCCCAACAGTGCCACCGGGTTGTGTTTCAAGCTATGCCATGCTTCGGGATCGATGTTGCGGAATAGGGAAATGCGATCGTTTGTCCAGCTCCACCAGTAGTTATAAGCTATGTCTGCTAATGGTTTGAGGGGAAGAGGTAGCTTTTGTTGTAGTTTTTGGGCTGCGGTCATGGAATGGTCGTTCGCCATAGGAAATTTATAGGTAACTGTGCGATCGCACGAAAGTTGAGCTTGGACGGATAGTTATTGTCAATCCAAAACAATTCATTTTTAACTTATCCAGAGCTTCTTGGGCGGTTGAAGCGGCTGATTTTATCCCTAGCCTTTTGCACATGCCTCTTTCGTGTCCATCGATATAGCTTGACAGCATTTGTTGCCTAGTTCGGTTTTTTTTAGACAATTTTAATAAAATCTAAAATTTTGCCGAGCGAGTCGATCTGTTTAACAAACAAAAGGGTAAAATGTCAAGTTTTCCCTGTCTGCGATCGCCAAGAAACCGGGTTTTTCTGAAAAATTGTCGGTTGGAAACCACCGCTCCCAGCCAGAAACCCGGTTTCTCTGTTGCTGAGCAATTGGCGCCTTGAAAGCGGGTTTCTCTGAAAAATTGTCGGTTGGAAACCACCGCTCCCAGCCAGAAACCCGGTTTCTAAGTTGGCGGCAATGGATAGCAACCGCTCTGCTTCTGACAACTACTAAAAAACAAGCGTAAAATTAATAGCACAAGCGGCGTTTGGAAATTTTTATGCATCCTGCCCTGTCTCAATTTGGCACTCAGATGTCCCAACTTACCGGCGTGCGGGCGATCATGAAGGACATCATCGAAACATTGCAAGCTGGGAAGGGACAAGATTTTATTAACTTAAGCGCTGGAAATCCGGTGATTTTGCCCGAAGTAGAGCATCTTTGGCGCGATTGTACCGCACAGCTCTTAGCGAGTTCGGAATATGGCGAGGTGGTTTGTCGCTATGGGTCATCTCAAGGATATCAGCCGCTGATTGATGCGATCGCTGCTGACTTCAATCGCCGCTATGGGTTAAACCTCACCCATCGCAATATCTTAATTACCCCCGGCAGTCAAAGCATTTACTTCTACGCCGCCAATGCTTTCGCTGGATATACTGCCGTTGGGGAGCAGGTGAGCAGGAGAGCAGGTGAGCAGGGGGGAATAGAATATAACCCCAATCTCAAATCGATTGTTTTGCCGCTGAGTCCTGATTACACGGGTTATGGGGGTGTTACTTTAACCCCAGAGGCTTTAGTTGCTTACAAACCGGCTTTGGATATTGACGAAGCATCTCACAGGTTTAAATATCGACCCGATTTCAGTCAACTGGTAATAGATGAAACTACGGGTTGCGTAATTTTCTCTAGACCTTGCAACCCTACAGGTAACGTTCTGACCGATGATGAAGTGAAAAAAATAGCCGATTTAGCTGCATCTTACGATGTGCCGGTGTTGATTGATTCGGCTTACGCTCCGCCTTTCCCAGCATTAAATTTTACCGAAATGACGCCCGCCTTCGGCGAGAATATTTTGCACTGCATCAGCTTATCAAAAGCTGGACTGCCAGGGGAGCGAATTGGGGTTGCGATTGGCGATCCGAAGTTGATTGGGGTATTGGAGTGCTTTCAGACGAATTTGTGCATCCATTCTTCGCGATATGGACAAGCGATCGCTACTCGTGCCATCAACTCTGGTGCCCTGGCTGATATCTCCATCAGCACGATTCGCCCCTACTATCAAAACAAGTTTACCGTTGTCGAATCCACCCTAGACCAAGCCATGCCCAAGAATCTACCTTGGTTGCTCCATCGCGGCGAAGGGGCGATTTTTGCCTGGTTGTGGTTGCAAGATTTACCGATTACTGATTGGGATTTATACCAGGAATTAAAACAGGTGGGAGTAATTGTAGTTCCCGGTAGTTCGTTCTTTCCAGGCTTGCGCGAAGATTGGGCGCATAAGCAAGAGTGTATCAGAATTAGCTTGACGGCTACGGATGAAGCAATTGAAGAAGGGATGCAAAGATTGGCGAAAGTGGTGGAGGGGATTTATAAGCGATCGCCAGTCAGCTAATTGTAGAAAAGAGGAAGACGCTCAAAACTGGGTCTAGGATCTAACCAGCAGACTAATGAAGCAATAGCAGTTTATGATGTCTAATAAATTGGTTCGTCTTCAAATCAAAAATTTCCGTTCCCTTGCCAACGTCACCGTCGAACCGCAATCTCTAAATATTTTATTCGGCCCAAATGGAGCAGGAAAATCAACTTTTTTAGATACAATTTGGTTTTTACGAGACTGTGCCATCCGGGGAGTTGATTTAGCTTCTTCCGAGAGAGATCATGGGATTGGCCTTCTTTGGGATGGAGCAGGTGAAGGAGAAAATATATCAATTAAGCTGGAAACGCAAACAGCTAAGTATGAAGTATCATTTGGGTATTCTGCGGGAAGAATAGAATCTTATGTAGGGGAGAAGTTAGAGTCAAAAGAACATCATCAATGCTTGATTGATAGAAAGATAGGCAGTAACAAAGCTGAATTTTACCACTCGATGCCAGGAAAATTGGAATCGGAACCTCTTAGAGAGCCGGAAAAACTTGCTCTGACTAGATACGTAGGGTTTGATGACACTGACAGTGCTGCTTCTGAAGTAGACAATTTACTTAGACTTGTGCGTTCTTATAACTCTAGAGCAGCTTCATTATTCAAGCTGAAGCGCTTTGGATCTGAGGCTGATTCGGGAGAGCGATTACAGGATCGGTGTGACAATTTATGGTCGGTTTTGAGAAACCTTCACAGCAGGCAAGTCATTGACGATCGCTATGACACAATCAAAGAATTTATGCGAGAAAGCTTTCCATCATTTAATGATATATTCTTTGAGCAAACGGGCAGAAACACAGTTTATGCAAATTTTTTAGAGAAAGGACACCGCCAATCAATCTATGCTTCAGGCGTATCTGATGGTCATCTTCAGATGCTGATTAATCTGACAGCTTTATTTTCTGAAGGACGGAACCGCAATACACTTATCTTGCTCGATGAGCCTGAAATATCTCTTCATCCTTGGGCATTAGCAGTGTTGGCAAAAGCAGTAAAGCTGGCGACTGAAGAATGGCATAAGCAAGTTTTTATTGCCACGCATTCTCCAGTATTAATTAGTCAATTTGAACCGCAAAATATATTTGCTGCGGAAGTCAATGAGCGGGGAGAAAGCGTGATGCGAAGGGTGAGCGAGATCGAAGGTATTCAAGACTTGCTAGAAGAATATGCTACTGGCTCTCTCTACATGGCTGAAATGGTTGCGCCTCAAAGTAAGCTGCCATTAGAGGTGTTAGGTGGATGAATAGCAACGACACTAACAGCGAACAGTCATGCTATTTTTTCTATTTTGGATTGATCGTTACTGGAAAAGGTGAAAGAGAATTTTTGACAAAATTGTTTCGCTCGCTGATGGATTCTGGTATTTGCTCATTTGAAATAATTCGCAAAGTCGAGCAGCGAGATCCAATCACTTCAGAGAAGCGAAAAATCAAAATGGTTGGAACTGGAAAGCTTATCCCTGATGAAGATACTAAAGAAATTGGACTGCCAGCTAGAAGATATTTGTCTAGCAAACCTTGTACTTATGTATTGCTAGTAGACGATCTAGAACACTCTCGCGCCGACCAAGCAAAACAAGTTTTTAACCGATACCGAGAGGCTCTCGACACCATTCTGCGCGAGCAAAAACAGCGTGCATCAGTACATTTTCTGGTAAATATGCTCGAAGCCTACTACTTTGCCAATGCTGAGGCAATCAATACAGTATTAGGAACATCTTTAACAGATTATGAGACAGATGTGGAAACGATCCGCCATCCCAAAGGGGAGCTTAAACATATCGATCGTGGTTTTGATGAGGTTGAACATGGGGGGAAAATTCTAGATTGTCTCGATCTTGAGTATATTTTGTCTCGCCCTGAGACCTGTGCATCACTTAGAACTTTAGTTGCCTGGTGTTCAAAAGTTTTGGAAAAATATCCAAATCCAGAATACTTGGATCAATCCTCCACGAATAAGTATCGACTGAGCGATGGGATACTAAGTGTTATAACAGGGTCACAGTTGGGAGAAATTGAATAGGTAAGTTTATCAGCGATCGCCATCCCATCTAGGGGCGGGTTTATTAATAAAGTTCGCCGGAAGCAAAGATTTTTGGGCTATCCCGCCCCTGGACTATATCGTCCCCCAACTGCCACAGGCACGAGACAATAGAGATGCTGCAAACGTAATTTTACCTGTCCAATGACCAATCCAAAACCCGCGTTCCCAGGCGGGAGCCAGGGAACGAGCCAAAATCCAACATCCGATGAATGGATCGAAATCGGTACTATTGTCGCGCCTCAAGGCTTAAAAGGAGAGGTGCGAGTTTATTCTAATTCTGACTTTCCCGAACGGTTTGAAGAACCGGGACAAAGGTGGCTATTGCGACCTAATCAAACAGAACTGGAAACTGTAGAATTGCTCAGTGGTCGATATATTCCCGGTAAGGGAGTATACGTGATAAAACTCGCGGGTGTGGAAGACTGCAACCAAGCTGAAGCTTTGCGGAATTGTAAGTTAATGGTACCGGCAAGCGATCGCCCACTACTAGAAGAAGATGAATATCACGTTCGCGACTTGATTGGTTTAGAAGTTTTCAACCAACTTACGGGCGAAAAATTGGGTATTGTAGTGGATCTAATTCCAGCCGGAAACGATTTACTAGAAGTGCAAATCTATCAAGCAGAGGCAGAAGCTTTAGCCGATACTTCTAACGAAGAAAACGAGCCAAGCAAATCCCAGCCAACAACTGTTTTGATTCCCTTTGTTCAAGAAATTGTGCCGGTAGTAGATTTAGAACAAAAGCGGATTGAAATTGCCCCGCCACCGGGATTGTTAGAGCTTTGATAATGGGTAATGGGTAATTGGTAATCTGATAACCGAGGCAGAGCCTCGCCCCTCTCGCTCCCAGGCTCCAGCCTGGGAGCGAAGTCTGGGAGGCTCTGCCTCCTGATTCACCTATGACCTATTACCCATTACCCATTACCTATGCCCATATTCCCTGAAAAAAATGCGATCGCTCTGTTTTATCAGATGCGATCGCATATTCCACTACTCAACCAAACCTAACAGTTATCAGTATATTTCCGTTCAATATTACTCTCACTTCATAAAATTACGGGTTTGGTTATCTGAATAGCGATAATAAAATCTTCAGAGGCAACAAGATAATCCAAACGATAAATTTGAGGATTTCCACAAAGAACATTATCGCCACGACTAAAAGCACAAAGCCAATCAAGACATAGAAAGACAACGAGCGGAAAATTTCTTCTGGACTCTTGATTCTAATCGAAAATGCTGGTTTCTGTTCCGGTTCTTGTACTTGGACAACTTTAAACCCATCTGACTCTTGCTTGAAAACTCCATTGTCTAACGGTTGAGCAACAGTTTTTGGCGCGGTTGCGTGGGCTTCTGCACCGCTATCGTCTTGAGGAACTTCTACTGACGAAACCGGAATGTCGGAATTTTCCCATACCGTTTGGTTAGTAAGATCCAAGACATTCAAGCTTTCTGCGGCTGGAATTTCAGCATCCAACGTTTCTCCAGGATTGACCAAAATAATCGAATTTTGTGCGGCTAGCTGTGCCGAAGCTGCTTTGGGTTTTGGCGAGGCGATGATGGTGGTCATTGCCAGCATTGATGCTAAACCTACAGATGAGAATAATTTGGATAAGTTCATGTTACTTTCCCGCTTTAATTTAATCCCTGACCTTACAATAGTTATTACAAGAGCTACCAGGGAATCTCCGGATGTTTTTTCGGGAAATGTACTGACTAGCAACGCGGGTTGAGAAACCGGGTTTGTGCGTATATAGCTGGTTTACCAATTGAGATCTTGCACCCAGAGGCGGAGCCTCAATATTATCGTTCCCAGGCTCCCGCCTGGGAACGAGAGGAGGGAGGTTTCTACATTCGGTTAGTTGTTGGCTCCCAAGGGAGTAATTGTGACATTTGTCAGGTTGGTATCGGTCAAATTGGCGCTCTGGAGGTTGGCATTGGTGAGGTTGGCATTGGTCAAATTGGCACTCTTTAAATAAGCACCTTGTAAATTTACATTCGATAGGTTGACACTTTTAAAATTGGCTGCTTTTAAGTCGGCATTGGATAGGTTGGCACCGACTAAAATAGCTCGCTCTAATTTGGCACGCTCTAAGTCAGCACCTGCTAGGTTGGCACGGGTTAGAATCGCATTTGTCAGGTTGGCTTCGGTTAAATTAGCTTCTGATAAATTCCCTGCGGTTAAATTTGCCTTTATTAGTTTTGCTTCACCCAGATAGGCACGCTCTAGGTTGACACTCGATAAATTGGCATTGGTTAGATTAGCATCTCTTAAAATGGCACTTCTTAAGTCGGCATTCCCCAGGTTGGCACTCTCTAAGTTGGCACTGGCTAAGTTGGCATCCCATAAAATCGTATCGCTTAAGTCAGCACTCCCCAGGTTGGCGTACTCTAATTCTGCACCTCCCAGGTTGGCACGTCTGAGGTTGGTATTCTCTAAATTGGCATCCTTGAGGTTGGCACGTCTGAGATCGGTATCCCCCATTTTGGCACGTCTGAGATCGGCATCTCCCAAGTAGGCATTCCATAGGTTAGCAGCGGTTAGGTTAGTACCCGTTAAGTTGGCACTTCCTAAGTTGGCATAGCCCAGTTTTGCACCTCCCAAATCGGCATTTCCCAGTTCAGCATTTGCTATTATTGCTCCTCTGAGATCGGCATTGCCGAGTTTGGCATTTGCTAAGTTGGCATTGGCGAGGTTGGCATAACCTAGTTTGGCACCTGTTAAGTCAGCACCTTCTAAGTTTGCACCTGTCAATTTTGCACCCCATAAGTTGGCATTTTTCAGATTAGTTTGTTTCAAGTCTGCCCCCGTCAGATCGCATTTGGGACATTTATTGGTTTCGAGCAAATGTCTGACTGTCGCTTGATGGGACATTCTATAATTCATAGTTGTCATACCAAGAGCAACAATAGCAAAGCCGACTAAACTTGCTACCCTGAGTCGCTGTTTGCGTTTGATGGTATTTTGGGATATTTCTGGTGTTTTGAACTTGCCGACTACATCAATCGGTTGAAGTGCTTCCAAGGCAGAGGCGGCGTTGGGAAAGCGATTTTTTAAGTTGGGTGTCACCATTGTTTCTAGCCATTCCAGAAACAAGGGATTCACCTTTGGCACTAGCAGCTTAAATTTAATCTGATACGCATCATCGATTAATTTGCCGATTTCGGTTGATTTTGTATTTGTCAGCAAGCAAATTAGCATTACACCCAAACTGTAAAGATCCGATGCTTCTGTCAGCTGGCGGTTGAATAATTGTTCTGGCGGCATAAACCCTAACGTGCCTTTGATTGCACTGCTGACGGCAACGTCTCCGCTGCCAATGCGGGCAAAGCCAAAATCCACTAGGTAAATTTTGATTGGTTCTTGCCAGTTAACTAAAATATTTTCAGGTTTAATATCTCGGTGGATGACAACTGGTTGTTGTCGTTGTAAGTAAACTAAAACTTCTAAAACTGCGACGGCAATTTGCTTGATTTCCGTTAGGTTCAGTATATGGGGTTGGGCGAGGGAAGGAGCATATTTGTATTCTTGAACCAGACAAAAACCCGATGGAGTTTCAAAGGAATCTAAATATCTGGGAATGCTGGGATGATCTAAACGCTGTAAGAGTTGAACTTCTTTTTCATAGGCATCGTAATCCGACCAACTTGCACCTGTTTGGGCAAATTGAAATTGCTTGATGACTACTGGGGAATTGGTTTTTTTATTGGTTGCTAGATAGGTGACTCTACCGCAGGCACGGTTTTGTCCTAGTTCCCGCTTGACTTGATAGCCTAGATCTGAAAAGTCTGGGTAGTTGCTCATATTTTGCCAAAGGTTGCGATCGCATATAATAATTTCCCCGACCTTTCACGGCAAGTACCCCAAATCCCTTTCAGGGAAAGGAGATCGGCGTTTTGACACCCTGTCTGGCAAGCTGCCGTGAAAAGTCCGATCGCTATAATTCTTGTGCAAAAGTGGGCTTGGCGATCGCAGATTTAAAAAGCTTAAAATCTCGATAAATTCTCTGGGAAATTGTATCCTATTGAACATTTTGCTCTTGAGCGATGCGTAGCATTATCGCGCTCGAGGCATTATTTATCAGTTGGAACTTAGGCAAATCACCTTTGTTTCTCTCAAAAATAGCCTTTTTGCCACTAGAGATATCAGCAGAAACCCGGTTTCTTATACATGTCTTAACTGAGCGCCGAAAGACGGCAAATCACCTTTGTTTCTCTC
>DNGG01000229.1 GCA_003486675.1 Cyanobacteria bacterium UBA11372 | reverse complement strand
GGTACCCAATTCGGTTTCTAATTGCAATACTTTAGCTTGAGAGTCTTGTAATTGATTTTGCCACTGCTTCAGTTCAGTCTCCAATCCTTTTCTTTTCTTGTCTAACAGGCGGATGGTTAACCAATCTTGAAATTCCCAAAGTGCTGAATATTTTTTTTCAAAGCTTGAGGGCGTTTCTACTAATTTCAGCGCTTTTGAGTTCAATTTTTGATAAATCTCCAGCGCTTCTGGAAAGCGTTTTTGGATTAAACTAGGTCGATGGGTTTGGGAAATTTTATCAACCAATAAAGACGGATCGAATAGTTCTTGCTCTGGTAATTTTAAATTGACGTTAAATTTTTCGTTAATTCCTTGAACAAAAGCTAAGGAATCTTGAGCGATTGTATTGATATTAACTATGAGAGAATTTTTCGGATATTTTTCCGAAAATTCTATAACTTTCCTGTTATAATGAATCCAGGCTAAAAGCGCTAACTGGGGTTTACTTAGTAAAATTTCATCGGTTCCCCGGCGATAGAGGGAGTCAACGACTTCCCACGGAGAACGATAGACGAAGATAAAATTAGCATTTGGCAGCAATTTTATCCAAAAATCTAAGAATAAGGTGGTGCGGGGATCTTTCCATCCCCAAACAGGAATTTGGGAATTTTGGCGGATAATGTTTTGAGCTTTTTCGATCAAGGATTCGGCGACGGGAATTTCAGATTTGAGGGTAAATCCTTGTTCGTCAAGTTTATGCGATCGCAACACCTCTTTGTGAAACTCGACAAAATCAATATTCTCAAAATGACCTTTAATATTCCCGTCAGCAGCGCCTACTAAATTTTTGCCGATGTCCACTCCCACGCTTTGCAGGAGAGACGCTGTTAATGAAGTTCCGGAGCGATGCATTCCGGCAATTGGGAAAATATACGATATATCCTTATTCACAGTCTATTACCAATTAAAAGGCCCTTCAACTTCAGTGGCTCTGTCAACTCCTTCTGGAGTATAGTGGATGACAAAAGATCTTCTGGTTAAGCTGGGATTCTTAATCCATCCTCCCCCGTGAATCAGCATTCCATGCCAAAAAAGCGCTTGTCCTTTTTTAGCAATAAATTCTTTTCTCTCGTATTTTTCGGCGACTTGGTTGACGCTATCGAGATAAGTGTGGAATGTTTCTTTGTTTGCTGTTCTCAGGTTCGTTTGCGGGTAATTATCAAATCCTTCATACATTTTCTCTTTATGGGAACCTGGATAAAATACTAAAGGCCCGCTATCGGGCGAAATATCTTCGGCTGCTATCCACACGCCTAAAAGATAATTAACTGGGAAAATATGAAACACCGCCATGTCTTGATGTAAAAACTGTCCGCTTCCCCAGTGAAAGCTAATGCTGTATTTGGGTTGGGATTCTTTACCCAAAACCAAGCTGGCTAAATTGGTTAAAGTTGGACTGTAAAAAATTTGGCGCGCGTTTTCCGAAATTTTATATAACTCGTGGATTCTCCAATTTGAATTGTCGCGCATTTGTTCGCGGACGCTTTGATCCAGGTCAAGAACTTCGGCGTGGGTGTAGTCTCTACAACTATCCTTGTCTAATCCTAGATTGTGGATTATTACTCCTGGAATTGGTTTGTCTGCATACCACAGGTTATCCAGATCTGCGATCATGGGATTGAGAAGGTTTTGATCTATTGCATCATCGACTACAAAATATCCCTCATCTATCCACTGCCCCAACCATTCGTATTCTTGGGATGATATTTCTTTAGACTTGTATTTGGCATCGAGTAATTTTTTGGCATTGGGGCGATCTAGCCAAGGCAGATCTTGAGGTTGGATTGCCCATTTTTTTTCCTCAATTGCTTGGGCTGGTTCGGAATTACTTAGTAATTGTTTCAACCTGTGTTGTGCGGATTTGATTGAGTTTAATAAATTCATAAATCGTTGACAGATAGTTATGGATTTGCCCAAGCGAGGCTGCTGGCTGAAATTATATCATTATCTTGGCTTTTAGCAGCACATCGCTGCCAATTTATTTGCTGCTAGTACCCGTTCAAGTTTGCGGCTATTAATCGCTTTGACGATTAAAACATCATCAAGACGAATTGTATCTGTTTTTAAGTAACAAGTCCAGAGGGAACGGAGGTTTGTATTTTTGTTGCCAAGTCCAGAGGGAATGCAGCTTTGAACCAGCTTACCATTAACGATGATTTGAATTTGCTCAACTTGACTATCTTGATTCAAGTCTAATGCCCAACCTGCCAGATTTATCTTGCCGTCGGTGGTAATTTGGCAGGTTTCCACCCCTCCTTCAGGATGATGGCTAAAATTCAAACTAGAAAATTCTTGCACCGGATGCTTGACTGCGATGTAAATATCTTGATGCCTACAAAGCCCTTTTTCAATTCTGTAATAAGTAACTGCCGCACCCAGCTTTTCGGTCAAAACTTGACTAACAAATGCCTCGCTGACATAGGTAGTTCCATAAAGCTGTTTATCGAGGGTTTTGTTTTCACTTTCTGGTACAAAATAAAAACCCTCTGACTTTTCTGCCACATCAGCGGGTAAAAGCGTTAGATCGTGAACGCTAAAAATCAAAATCCCTTGAGGTGAGAGTAAACTATAAAGCTTTTCCACCCAGTCGCCAAAGGTATTTTTGGGCACGTGGCTGAAAAAAGAAGCCGCTAAAATACAATCAAACTTGCCTTCTCCAGGATAATCTTTGGGATAGTTAGTTGAAACAATACCCCTGACATTAAATTCTTCAGTTTGGAACTTAACAGCCTGGGCAGAAATATCAGAAACCCAAATTTGTTGCGGTGACAATTCCTGTAGCAAGTAGCGACTAAAACGTCCGTAGCCACAGGCAAAATCTAAAAAAGACGATACATTATCAAAATTCTGAAATTGCCATTCCACAATTTGTTTGACGGCATCAAAGATGCGCTGCCCCAATCCATAGTAGCGAATGCAAGCTGCCTGTTTATCGCCGTTTAAATTTTTCAGGCTAAACAGGTACATTTCGTCATCTGGGTGAATTGCCGTAGGGAATTTGTGAGGAAATTTTACCCGCTCCCGAATAAAATCCTGGATAATTGGATTGGTTTTTAATGTCTCTAAGGTTGTTTCCACAGGTTTTCCTCACATTTTCCAGTCTCGAAGTTGTTGCTAAATTTTGATAAATTTAGATAACTTTCATTTCTTGTTCTGGTTCGGCTTTCACCAAGTCGTAGGTAATTCTAATACTTGGTTCGATCAAAAAGTCAACTGCGCCGGTGCCGCAAGAGTCGGTTTCGGGTTTAACTCTGAACATCGCAGCATCGATACAACGGGCTAAGTAGGTAAAATCTCCATCGACGATGCCAGAAACTCCGGCATTTAAAAAGTATAAACCGGGGTGAAGCAAACATTTAAACCGAAATTGCATTACTACCAAAGTTTCCGATTCGATCCGATCGATAGACTGAGATTGCGTTGCAAAAGATGCCCCGCCAATTTCTAATCCGCTGGGATTTTTAATTAACATCCCGAAACGAACTTTGTCAGCGGCTTTAGAGAAAGTTACCGAGTAGGTGTAGATATATTCTTGGCGATTGATTAAGTGATTGACAACGTTTCCATCCAGGGTTGTAATCCGGGGATCGATGATTTTGGCTCCCCTAGATTTATAAGAGATGGTTGTGCAGGGGATCATTTCAGGGTCATAAAATTCGCGGATTTCTGGGAGTTTGAGCGATTGATTGAAAACAACATTATTTTGTCCCTTAGTCCGGTTTAGCGTTAAAACATTATCGGGCTGACTTGATTTATGTAGGGTGCAGATTTCTTCGCGAATTGCCTGAGCTTTGTCTGCGGGGGCGTAGATTAGTTCTTGGTATTTGGCGATGACTAATTTGGGGCTATCGACGAGTAATAATTCTCCTCGATCCATTAATATAGCCGAGTCGCAAAGCGATACAACTGAGGTGGGAGAATGGGAAACAAACAGAATTGTGCCGCCTCGATCTTTAATGGCTTGAATGCGAGCAAAACATTTACGCTGGAAAGCTTCATCGCCGACAGAGAGGGCTTCATCTACTACTAGGATATCGGGATCGACGCTGGTGGCGACGGCAAAAGCCAAGCGGACAAACATGCCGCTGGAGTAGGTTTTGACAGGTTGGTCGATAAAATCGCCGATGTCTGCAAAGGCTGCGATCGCATCATACCTTGCTGCTATTTCTTGGTAACTTAACCCCAATAACTGACCGTTAAAAAATACATTTTGCCTGCCGGTGAATTCGGGATTAAAACCGCTCCCCAGTTCTAATAATGCCGCGATTCTGCCGTTAGCTTGTACCTCGCCGCTGGTAGGCGTAAGAGTTCCGGCAATAATTTGCAAAAGCGTACTTTTCCCCGAACCATTGCGTCCGACAATCCCAATGGTTTTTCCTTTGGGAATTTCTAAGTTAACATCGCGCAAAGCCCAAAATTCCTTGGCTTTAACTGTGCCAGGAAGCAATAATTCTTTCAAGCGATCTGCCGGATTTGCATAACGCTTAAAACACTTGGAAACGTTGTTGATGGCAATTGCTATCTCAGTCATGGTACTGCTGAAAATAAACGGCTTTCTTTGAGAGTTAATCGATGACAAGTTCAAAGTACATCAGCAAATGCTTTACGCAAGCGCTGATAAACCCAGAAACCTGCATAACAGACAACGACAGAAACGAGGGAAACAATAGCCCAAGCTTGAGAGTGCCTAACTTCTCCGACTAAAATTAAGTCGCGATAAGTTTCAGCGATCGCTGCCATTGGGTTTAACATTAATACCCAACTTTGCCATTTGTCTGGAATCACCGAGGTGGGATAAACAAGTGGGGTGAGGTAAAACCACAAATTGAGTAAAACCCCTAAAGTTTGGGGAACATCCCGCAGAAATACCGTTAACCCAGCTACCAGATAACTCAAGCCAATTGTTAACAGCAACTGAGGTAACCAAATCAGCGGTAGCAGCAACAGGGTAATTTTCACCGTACCGGCGATTAACCCTACCATCACAATCAACGCAATTAACCCGAAAGAGCTTTCCACAAAGGCGCTAAAAACCGGCACTAAAGGTAACAATGCCAGTGGAAAGACTACCTTTTTTACCAAGTTAGTTTGGTTAATTACCGATACAGATGCTGCTACCAAAGCCATGCTAAAAGCATTCCAAGATAACAATCCGGCAAAAATCCACAAACCAAAGGTTAAGTTATTTTCTGGTAACCCTTGGAGGCTGAGTTTGACCTGCAAAACAATCGAGAAAACATAGGTGTAAATCAGCAATTGGGACAACTGATTCAGCAAAGGCCACAAATTGCCCAAAATTGAACCTTTATGTCGGGCTTCTAGATCTCTTACTACCAACGTTTTCAGGAGGTCTAACTTCGCCAAGAAAGGGTGCTGCACCCGCTCAGAGTGACCAACCCTTTGAGTTTTTCTTTCAACTGGTTTGACCGATCTCAGCAATTTTTGTTTCCTCACTCACTATCAACACACCACCACACACAAAAAATAAATCAGAAGTCCAGATGCAGCACTGCTGGCTGCTCTTGAGAGACAGAAACGTTTTTCCTTTGTTAGATGGTACTTTAGTTCTCGACGAATGCGATCGCAACCTGCAAAGGGCGTCTAAGGCGCTCTGGAGCTACCAAACAGTTCATCACCTACTCGCTGAGTTTTCCAGTCTCAGGTTAAGATTTTATTCACATTTCTGCAATTTGGGCAAAACATTGTTGCAGAGGACGGGTTGAGTTGCTGTTATATTCCCCGCGTCGGGGCGTCAGGAGCGTCCCCACCTCTTCTTAGTCAAGTTCCCAAGGTGGGATTTTCTGCCCTGGTTGCGAGTCAGCGTCGGATCGAGAATTCCGTAAACTGTTATGTGGGGCTAATAACACCCGCATTTCAATCTCTATTGCCCCACGGCGCTGGGAGAGGCGCTAGCTTGTAAAGCGCAGAAGCCGGTATTGTAT
>DNGG01000195.1 GCA_003486675.1 Cyanobacteria bacterium UBA11372 | reverse complement strand
TTATCGATACATTCTGGGGGCACGGCAATCAAAATATAATCGCTTTTTGTCCGATGTTATTGATGCCGTGCCCCTACATTTCAAATTATTTTTGCCAGTAACTTGGGCTAGGTGAGGTTGTGCAATTTCCGCTTAAATCAACTTTGGCTAATTCCCCGTAGAAATTCTCGCACCGCTTCCACTCTAGAAGTCATCAGCAAACATCTTGATAGCAATTCGATGTCCAAATCTGGCAAAATTTCACTTTTATAAACTCGTTCATAACTGTTACCCCGCAAACAGTAAAGCGCAAACCTTCCATCTTCCCAAAACCAAACTTCCGGCACACCCAGCGCCTGATAGCGATTTAACTTCCTTTCATTACCGCTAGTGAAGACCACTTCAATCGAGAGGTCTGGAGTTGTCCCAGTCTTACCGATGAAGTAAGACTCATCAGCTTGTGCAGAAGCAACTCCTTCTTTTTCTTGGGTAAAACTGCCTGAAGGGATAAACTCGATGCCTTTTTCTGCCAAGTAAGTGCCAAGTAGAAGGCCAATCAAACGGCTAATAGCTTCAGGTTCTAAGGAAACTGCCAAAATTTCTACCTCACCCTCGTAGTAAAACAGTTTGATACCGGGAGACTCGGCAAACCCGGCTTCAATTAGTTTGAAGTGTTCCCAGGTCACGCCTGAGTGAATGAAACGTTGATCTGTTGGTTTATCTAGTGTTTGAGTCATGGTGATGTTCTCCGGATTGGTTTACCCTTGCACCCAGCCGATAAAGCGACTATTGTAACAAGGGAAGCATCGAGACAGGTGCAATTTATTTGACTAAAATACCTCGGTGGTTAAGTCCTAAAATTATTATCAACATTCCTCGCTCATTCTGTATGAATTCAAAACCTAGAACTCGAACCACAATCAATCCTAGAGGCCATCCGCCAGAATTTGAACAAGTCATTCAAGAAAAAAGCGCCAATTTTGTCGGTCGCGAGTTTGTTTTTGCGGCTATCAATGACTTTTTGGCACGGGAGAATCGCGGCTATTTCACCCTCGTCGGCACACCCGGTAGCGGCAAAAGTGCCATTCTCGCCAAATATGTTACCGAAAATCCCGATGTTGTTTATTATAACGCCCAAATTGAGGGCAAAAATCAAGTTGACCAATTTCTCACTACTCTCTGCAACCAATTAATCAACGATTACCCCCTCGGTTACACATCTCTGCCCGATAATGTGACAGATGGCAGTTGGTTTCTGTCTCTTTTATTGCAAAAGATCGGTGAAAAACTGGAACCAAATCAACGTTTGATTATTGCGATTGATGCTCTAGATGCAGTTGAAACACGCAGTCAAACTCCTGGTTCAAATTTGTTTTATCTGCCCCGATATCTGCGCGATCGCGTTTATTTTATCCTCACTCGCCGCCCTTTTTTGCGGGAAAAATCGGGTTTGTTAATTGAAACGCCGTCTCAAGTTTTTGATTTAGATGCGTTTCCCCAACAAAATCGGGAAGATGTGCAGAAATATATCAATAATAATCTCAAGCTTTTAGGGCAAGAATTGATTGATAATCTTGCAGATTTATGCGAAAATAATTTTATGTATTTGAAGGGAGTGGGGGATGCGATCGCTCTCCCATTAAATCAGCTCCCCGAAACCTTAGAAGCATACTATCAACAACATTGGCAGAAAATGAAAGGTGAGCAATTATCTGCTGTTGAATTAGCCGTGCTTCAGACACTCATCGCCCTCCCATCCACAGAAAAAGAAGGAATATCGGCACAATTAATTGCCGAAACAATTGATGAGGATGAATATGAAGTTGAGCAAGTATTGGAAAATTGGTATGAGTTCTTAGTTAAAAAACAAATCAATAGCGAATGGCATTATAAATTGTATCATTCAAGCTTTCGCGACTGGTTGGGCAGGGCAGTTACAGCGGATTGCAAGTGAGTGAAGGAAAGCCTTATGGCTTCGTTTGTATAGCGGCACCCTTAAGGGTGCCGCTATACAAACGAAGGTTTACCTCATCCGGGTGCAAACCGCTATGATGCTGACATTTGAGACAAAAGTGAGACAAAAAAAATGCCAGGTAAAACAGTTGATAGCTCTGCTTGTTACCTGGCGACTCTTTTTTAGTGATGGGGGCGGTGGGACTTGAACCCACACGACCTTTTACGGTCAACGGATTTTCATTCTCCCGCAACTTTCGCTGCTGCCAGTTGGCTTTGAGAATTGGACCCTCCCTTTACCCTCGACTTAACGTTAGGGTAGCTCCCGTCGGGCCTCTGCACCTTCCCCAGATTTTGGATTTGGGATTTGCGATTGGCTGCCCAATCTAAAATCTAAAATCTCAAATCTGAAATTTTTGGGCTTGGCTCAGGATTGCCTTGTCTGTTGCCAGATTTAGGTTTCCCTGAATTTGAGAGCGGTCACTTGAAGGATTTCTCCATCAAGGCTCAGTTTTCTAAGTCCGTAGCGTCTACCATTCCGCCACGCCCCCTAGCCAGAGCGATGCCACAACTTTTGGGTGCGATCGCACTCCTGTGGTTGAGGCTCTAACGACTTGACCTTTTACAAGGATACAGCGTTTGTGCCACAGCACAAGCATGATAGCAAAAAGATTTTTTGTTTGGCTAAAGGCAGGAGGGAGATTTTCTGTAAAATGAGTGACAGCGTGCATCGGTAGCGATGCCGC
>DNGG01000592.1:7336-12017 GCA_003486675.1 Cyanobacteria bacterium UBA11372 | reverse complement strand
CCATCAACACTTGCAGAAGCAAGCGTTTGATTATCCGGACTGAACTTAATATCGGTGATTTCACCTTGATGTCCCTTTAAAATGTTAAAGGTTATCTTTTGCATTAAAGCAGCAAGCGCCTCACTATCTGGACTGGACTTGATCCAGGTAGCCTGATTAATTTTATCCGGTAATTGCTGGGGTTCTTTAAAAGAGTAAACAGTTTGATTCAGCGCCATCACGATTCGCATTTTAGTATCGGGATTTATGCCAATACCCCATAAGTTTTTGAATCTTCTACCCGCTCGAATGCTTTGGATTAGGGCATCCAACTTTTGATTGGATTCAAACAAAGACTCGGAATATAAACTCAAGGCATTCAGTTCTTTATTTTTGGCATCTAGAAATGATTTTAGCCAAATTAACTCAATTATCAAAGCAAAGACTATACCCAAAACAATGAAAGCGCGGATATTTAGCGCGAATCTTAATTTTCGTTCGTGCTGAAGTTTGGCTTCTGTTAATTTGCGTTTTTCCTTTTCTTGACTCAGTTGTTTGAGCAACTCTTTTTCTCGATTTAGCCGTTCAATTTCAGCACGATCTTGGGTTTCTATTTTGCGGAGTTCGGCTAATTCAGCTTCTTGAGCAGCAGTTAAAAACTGATAATCTTGATGGCTCAAACTTTTACCCGTCGCCCAAGCGAGGGCGTCTTGCAAAGCCTGTCCTCGCAATAATCTTGATTCATCTTGACAGTTAGAAGCTAACCAGGCATTTAAAGATTCAGCATAAGGGCGCAAATCTAAAAATATTTTTTCAACCCAATTTAGATTAAAAATAGATTCGTAGATCCGATTGTATACTTTTAATTTTCCCGCGTGACTTACTACTAATCCTGATAATCTTAATTGGGTTTGTTCGGGAGTGTCGTCGGCTGGTATTTCTCCTTGCTGGAGGATTTTGTGATATAGTCCTAGTAACCTGCCAGCAGATTGGGGGTTTTTGGTGATGCGATCGCGTATCGTCCGAATATGCGCCGGTTCATCATGAGATTCCCAATTTTCGATAATCTGGGATTTTACTAATGGGGTAACGGGTAATTGGTAATTGGTAATTGATGTGGATAAGTTTGTAGGTAGGAATTCAGTATTTTGAACTACTAATTTACAAAGTTTTTGGGTCAAAAAAGGCTGTCCGCCCGTCCATGCCAAAATTTCTTTTAAAGTTTCTTCTGGGCGATTGACTTTTCCCTCAAATCCTTTTAACAAAGGTTGAGCTTCCTGGTATTGAAATCCATGCAATTCAATCGCACGACCAATATTAAACGGCGTGCGAGTGGGATCGGAAATGAGATCGGAAGGCGTCGCCACTCCCAAAAGTGCAAACGTCAATCGCTGATAATCTGGTTTTTGGGCGCGTTTGTTATGGCAAGATCGAATCAGAGCAAAAAAGTCATCTAGAGGTTCTTTAAAGCTGAGAACGCTATCAATTTCATCGATAAAAATAACGATTTTTTGCTCAACCTTGACAAGCAGCACTTCTTCTATTAATTCACCCAAGCGTTGGACAGGGGGAATAAGTTCTCTGTCTTTCCACCAAGTCATAAATTCGATGGGGTTAAATAGCTCAAAACCGCATAATATTTTGTAGGCAACGCCGCCATACCATTTATCTAAAGAAACTTGCTGGTTACCAATTGCTGAAAGGTCAATAGTCGTGCAGGCAATTCCTTCAGATTTGAGCCGTTGCATCGTGCGTACCAACAAGCTTGACTTTCCCATTTGGCGGGAATTTAAGACATAACAAAATTCCCCAGCTTTGAGTCCTTCATAAAGGTCATTATCAGCTTGTCGCACCACATAAGTGGGTGCATCCTTGGGTAAACTGCCGCCAATTTGATATTGATAGTTTGTCATTATGCTTAGATTACTAACTCCATTTTTGAGGTGGCATATCGAGAAACTTACGGATTAGATTAACCGTCTTTAACTTGTCATTGATGGAAGCTAAACCCAAGTCAAGAGAGATGCGATCGCCCGATTTAAGAAACATCGCAATCTGACAGGTAGCGTTGCGATCCGGATTCCAGCCAATGGCTTCAACTTGGACATCTATAATATGAGCTAAAGGATGCCAAATAACTTGAGTATTAAGCAACCCGCGTCGCTTGAGCGTGAATCCATTATAGTCCTTATCAAAATGACAGATAACAACTCGTCCGGCAAAAATCAGCAGGGCGATACTAGCCACAATATTCAAGATCAGGAATAAAGGTATCCACCAAAGATAGAACATCCAAGAAAGTTGTAGGTAAATAATCGGAACGATCAAAAAAGTCCCGACAATCCAACCACCTGTAGCCATCCAAATCGAATAAGGTCGATAGCGGAATTTTAGTTGAGTTTTTGTTTGTTCCAAAATCACCATTGTTTTATTCCTCTTACAATCTTTTTATCAGCCTTTTAGCGTTGGAACTCCTTGGAGAAACGAACCACTTAACAGCAGCACTGTCTGAGTATCTAACTCACCCGTTACCTTCACACCTACCGATTTTTGAAAGCGCCTAATTACAGAAGCTAACTCAGCGTCCGAATTAACTTTTTCGCCTATCTGCTGAAGATAAACCAGAGCTTGCTCGCGGGAAATGGAAATATCTTGAGGGCGAAAGATTGGCAGATATTCTCCGCCGCCAAATTGCTCAAAACGCGCCCGACGGATGCGGTAAATTCTCCCCCAAGTGGGTTCACCAACGATAGCAAAATTGTCATTTAAACCCAGTAAAGCTACTGCATGAGGTAGTCTAAAAATACCGCTTCCCGACCAATATCCCAACACACCTGGGCGGTTTATTCGCTGCATTTGCTCCCAATTGGCATCTAATTCTATTCCATCCATTCCCATAGCGCGAGTTGCAACCAAAAGTTGCGGCATCGATGTTCCTAATCGGGTGGTTCCTGCTAGTTTGGCTACGCTTGATTCAGTTGCTTCTATTCCCCAAAGTCGCAATACTGTTGCTAAAGCAGAGGGACCACAACTGCTGTTAGAAGTTTGTCTAAATACGCCATTCGGCTGAAGATTATCTTGTAAAGTTGAGTGAATTGGCGCTAAAAAGTAAGATTCCGCTGCATTAAATCCACCCAATCCTAATAATCCAATCAGCACAACAGCGACGACCTGGACGCGGGCAGTATACCAACTAATTGCGAAACCAATGCCGCAGATAAATAGAAGCAACAAACGCAAGATTGTCCAGGTTATTTTGAGGCTGTAAACGCGCCATTCAAAGGGCAGGGCTGACATTTCAGGCACAAAACGAGCCAGTAAGAGCAAACCGATGTACAGAAGTAAAAAAACTATTGCTAGGTAGTTTTTGCCTTGAAAAATGTCGTTAGCTTTAACTCCTTTCCGTGCTAAAAATCGTCCTAGCCGCAGTCCGAAAAAGAACAACAATGAGGCGAAAATGGTTGCGATCGCTATCTCCTGTCCCATCTTTATTTACACCACTTGGGTTATAGAGTTCACCAATAGTATGATAATTTCGGGGAACATATTTGCTCGGTTAGAACATTTTGCCAGCCATAAAATAGTAGGCGATCGCAACCACAGGATAAGAAGCTACATGCATCGACATCACAGTAGCAGCAAGATTGGGGCGTTTGTCTTTGAGGAGGTATGCGATCGCATAACCTTTCATCACAAATCCAAAGATAAATCCAATCATCAATAACCCCGCTGTCGCTGCATAAAGATAACTAACTCCTGCCGAAATCGTCATAGATTCCATCAGAAATACCTGGGCAACTCCCATGCCGATAAACAGCAGATAAACTAAGAATGCAAACATCCCTTTGCTCAGGTTTTTTAAGAAATCTGTGCGCTGACAAAAAGAGAGGCACATCGCAGCAGAAATTCCCCCACCAATTACCGCTAGGGGAAAAATTAAAACCAAAAATACGAAGCTGAATAAGCTGGCTAACAGGTAGAAAATATTTCCTCCTACAGCTATTCCAAAAGCTTTGAGGTAAGGAATCGATTCTCTGTTATGCAGAATAAAAGCTTCGATGCTGATGATTGCTAGGAGAGGGATTCCATAGCTAGAAATTGATGTAGCTGCGGGAAGCAAGAAAACATGCGAGGCAAATAATACCCCTCTATCAGGACCACAAGCTATTGCTGGTAAGGCAAGAATCAGTAGTAAAAAAACAGCGCCTAATATAATTTTGATCAAAGATTGCCACTTTTTTCGGGAAATAGCTCGGCGCGATTTGTAAGTTGCAAGTTCGCGATCTTTATAGACGACGAGGGAGGAATTGGGATTTGGATGAAGTTGCATGGTTATTCTCCTGAGTTGAATGTTCTACAGTTACATATATCTGACGCGGTTTGACTTATGCAGGAATCGGAATCGCCTGCCAAAAACTTCACAGTTTGTTACCTCTGTTTTCTGAAGTCACAATCAACGTGTTGCCATCTCGATGCAAAACGTAAACTTTTTCATTCGGTTCAATCTTGCTAACTCTATCAGCACAACGCGCTCGCCAAAAACATCCTTCATAGATAACTTTTCCAGTTTCTCCGGGTAAAATTTCCGTCACGGTTTTGGCTTCAGTGGCATCGGGAATCGCCACCTTTTTGCGCTTAATTAAAGTAGGACGCACCCAGATGACCAAGGCAAGAGAGATACCCATCCAATACATTACTTGGA
>DNGG01000592.1:5874-7141 GCA_003486675.1 Cyanobacteria bacterium UBA11372 | reverse complement strand
ACCCATCCAATACATTACTTGGACGTTAAATTCTTCATACATGACATAGCGCCAATCAAATCCGAGTGCTTCTGCCATTTGCCAATCTGTAATTGCACTAATGAAGCAACTAATCCCGATTAATAAAGCAATAAATTTGTAGCTTTTTTTCAGCTTTTGTGCTAATAAAAACTCAATAATACAGAGAATGACGCCAGCGATCGCCCAAAACCAAGGGGGAGTTATCGCAAAAAACTGAGGCGGTATTTGTGCTAGTAAATTCATCGAATTTAAGTACATCATAGGATTTAATAACCTCAATATTTTTGGGGACTTACGCAAAGAAACCGGGTTTCTATGAAAAGTCGCTTGGAAACTAAATATCTACGCAGAAACCCGGTTTCTAGGGGCATTCTTGTGGGGTGGGCATCTTGCCTGCCCCTTACCCAAAGAAACCGGGTTTCTATGAAAACTCGTAGCTTGGAAACTAAAGATCTATGCAGAAACCCGGTTTCTAGGATAACCTTACCGAATTCCTAGAGTATTCAAGCTTTTGGCTGAAGTTTTTAACCCTTCGTGAGTCAGGTTATTCCCGATGGTAAAGTCCATCATTTCTACCCGCGTAATCTTCACTCCCCAAGGTTCTGTTGATATATCCAATCTTTCGACCAAAGCTTGATTTAGTCTCTCTCTAGCATTAAACATTTTTTCAAGTTCAAGTTTGGCAATTTCAGTGCGAATGTCCAGAATCAGCAAGTTCATCATCGCGTCTTTGAGATTTTGTACCTTGTAATAAGCTTTCTCTATATCTGTCAGCCGCCAGTAAACTATAAAATTAGCGGTTACAGAAACTCGATCTAATGTCAAACATTGAATTGGACGCATTTCTAAAATTTGTTCCCGCAGAGTTTGTTTATAAGCTACCTGTTCGATAAAGGGAATCAAAAGTGTAAGTCCAGGTTCTAGTTTTTTGCCATCATATTTACCTAGCATTTCCACGATCGCTTCATCGCCTTGGCGCACAATTTTGACACTAGACGCAAGGGAGGTTCCGGTAAAAGTCAAAGCCGAGAATATTACAAGTTGAAAGAAATCCATTGTTAGTCTCCTGATAAGTGAATGGTTAAGGAAGAAATAATCTGTCTGGAATTACAACCAAAGTGTTGCCTTCGCGGCGCAAAACGAATACTTTTTGATGGGATGCGATCGCGCAAGTTCGATCTTCGCAATAAGCTTGCCAAACACAGCCTTCATAAAGCACTCGTCCCGTTTCTCCCGGTAAAATTTC
>DNGG01000592.1:0-5670 GCA_003486675.1 Cyanobacteria bacterium UBA11372 | reverse complement strand
CCCGTTTCTCCCGGTAAAATTTCCGTCACCGTTTTCGCTTCCGTTGCTTCTCGCACCACATATTTTTTGCGCTTGCGGATCATTGGACGTATCCAAAGAACTGAAGCTAAAGACAATCCCATCCAGTAAAGAATCTGATACTTAAACTCCGGCACGCGGTTTGCCCGAAATAAAAGGAACGCTACAAGTAAAGAACAAATTCCTGAGAATAACGGCACAAATCTGTAGTAAGTAACCAGAGTTTTTGGTAGAAACAGTTCCAGCAAGCAAAGAACGATACCAAACGCGAACCAAAACAGCGGAAAACTCAGTTGCGAATCAATTAAGGGCAATCTCTTCACCTCCTGTCCAAATTCTTGCTTGTCTCTATTAAGACAGGTGGATAACTGAGATCTCGACTGACTTTATCGAGAACTTATCGACTTCTCATCGACTTTGAACGCAACGGGCGTTTAAAATCGAAGCAAGTGTATTTCTCATAGGGCTGCAATGCCGCGATCGCTCAAACTTCATCCATCTTCCATCCCCATCGTCAAATCCTCTTTACTGAGAAACGGCTTTCCCAGCCAAAAAATCCTCGCGGAAGACTTAGGCATCGCCCAATCTACCGTCAGCAATTTCCTCAACGGCAAACCCGTAGATTACGCCAATTTTCTAGAAATTTGCCAAGCTTTGGGTCAAGAGTGGCGCAATATAGCGGATTTATCCGACTTATCTTCCGATCGCGAACTAGACTTATGCTGGACAAACATTACTTCAGAAACGGTAGAAGCAGAATTAACACTTCCCAACGCCTCTCCAGAATTACCAGAAGGGCAAGTTGAATTAGCTTCTAGCTTTTATATTGAACGTCCTCCCATCGAAGCCCGCTGTTATGAAACAATTGTTCAACCCGGTGCTTTGATTCGGATTAAAGCCCCTAAACAGATGGGTAAAACGTCCCTAATGTCAAGGATTTTGCATTGCGCCGAATCGCAAGGATCGCGAGCGATCGCTCTAAATTTCCAATTAGCAAGCAAGCAAATTTTCACCGATTTAGATACATTTTTACAGTGGTTTTGCGCTGGCGTAGGTCTAGCTTTGGGACAACTAGATTCACTGTCCAACTGCTGGCAGCTAGCCGATATAATTGGTAGCAATCTCTGTTGTAAAGTTTATTTTGAGCAGCATTTATTATCGGAAAATTTGCCACCCCTGACTTTAGGGTTAGATGAAGTAGATCGAATATTTGAATTCCCCGAAATTGCCGATGATTTTTTAGGATTGTTGCGAGCCTTGCACGAAGAATCCAAACGAGCTGAAAAATGGAAAAAGTTTCGCTTAATTTTAGTTCACTCGACGGAAGTTTATATCCCTTTAGATATGAATAAATCCCCATTTAATGTGGGATTACCAATAGAATTACCAGAATTTAACCAAGAGCAAGTCCAAGCATTGGCAAGGCGACACGAAATCGATTTTCATGAAAATCAAGTCCAGCAACTGATGGATTTAGTGGGAGGACATCCTTTCTTAGTTAGACTCGCAATGTATCATATTGCTTGTGGGGATATCACCCTCGATCGATTAGTTAAAGAATCTGCTACAGAAGTAGGAATTTACAGCGATCTCCTGCGACGGCATTTGTGGAATTTAGACAAATATCCAGATGTAAAATTGGCGTTTGGACAGGTAGTAACGGCTGCAAAAAGCGTGCGATTACCCTCAGAACATGCTTTTAAATTAAACAGTATGGGTTTAGTAAAATTGGATGGCAATGATTGTATTCCCAGATGTAAATTGTATCGGGAATATTTTAGCGATCGCCTGTAAAATCAAGATCGGTAATTTGCTTGTTTTCCGATTACTTTTGTTGAGCTTGCTCGATTTTTTTTAATAACTTTTTACATTTCTTCTAAAGGCATATTGGCAGGATAAATGGTAGGATTTGACTCTCGGCTCAATAATTCACTCAAAGCTGCATTAAACTTTTCATCATCGCTTCTGTAATCTGAGAGATACTGCTTTAGTTGTATAGCAGTCATTTGCTTTAAGTCAGTCATTAAACAAACCTCCAATTTCCATCTTTAAAAATGACAATAGCAATTCCATCACTAGCACCAGCTTGAATGTAAATTGTTTCGAGTTTATAATTAGGACAAGCGGAAGCGATCGCTTGCCAAGCGTAGCAAGAATATTTTAGCGATCGCTTGTTTAAAACAGGGATTTTTCAACTAACTTATCGGTTGTTTTGCTAGATTTGAGCGAAAATTAAGCTCTCGCTCTCTAAATTCCTTAGTTTCGCTGGTGAATTCTGAGTTTTTACTGTGCTTGATCTCCCAAACTTTGAGCCAAATCAGATATTCATAAAATGCCTGCAACGTACACCAAGCAAATCCAGCTTTACCATCTAAACATCCACCGAGCAGAAAATACATATAAACCCAGCGCAACAGAGGTCGAAAAGGCAAGCGCAGCGATAAATCTTTAAGGGCGCGGCGTCGTTCTACTTCCGTACTCCCGAACAATAAATTGCGCCAATTAACTTTGTGATGTTTTAACTGATAGAGCGTTTCTTTGGCTTCATCAGTCGAGTAACGATTGTGTTTTTCTAACCAGCGACTTAAGCCTTTTGAACAGGTGTAGTGAGGATAAGTTTCCTTCAGAAAACTTGTCGCACTATTGCAGACTTCTCGCTCAGTATGACCGTAATCTGTAAACCAAACTTTATCTTTGCGGAACCAGCGCATTTGGTAGCGGGGATACTGGGTGCTGTGGCGAATCCAGCGGTTCATAAACATCACCCGTTCCGCTACATAATAGCCAATGTATTTTGAATTTTGAATCGCTGCGAGACATTCAGCAAACAGCGTCATGGTCATTCGTTCATCTGCTTCTAAAATATAAACCCAGTCGTATTTAGTCGGGATATTTCGCAACATCCAAGTCCGCTGCTTACCATGAGATTCAAAGCCGTGTTGCACCACGCGCACGGGATATTTTTGGGCAATTTCTACAGTGGCGTCGCTGCTGTAGGAGTCTACCACGATAATATCATCGGATACCCCGGCTGATTCGATGCAACCAGCAATGTCAATTTCTTCGTTATGGGTGAGGATAAAAATAGAAAACATGGGTGTTAAATTACAACTCACACAAAGGAATAAACTGCTATGGAAACCCGTTCTCAACCGCAATTCAATCAAATCCTTTACGACCAGGATTTTTATCTCTGGATACAGACGACGGCAAAATTGCTCAAAGAGCATCGCTTTGACGACGTGGACTGGGAAAATCTGATTGAAGAAATCGAAAGCATGGGAAGAAGCGAGAAAAAGGAAGTTAAAAGCCGATTAATAGTCCTGATTGAGCATCTACTCAAGTTGATGTATTGGGAAGCAGAGAAAGCCTATAACGCCAGGGGTTGGCGCGATACAATTGTGGAGCAAAGAATTCAGATTGAACTATCCCTTGAGGATAGTCCTAGTCTGCGTCCCCTTTTAACCGAGCTGTTTCTCGACTGCTATCAAAAAGCGAGGAGTACTGCTTTGCGTAAATATCAACTAAGAGCTGATTTTTTCCCTGCTGAACCGCCATTCACGCTGGAAGATGTTCTTAACTCGGATTATCTACCCCAATAGCAGTCTCAAGAAACAATTCTACAAGTGCGATCGCTACCCAGAGCGAGTAATTTGCTTGGGTGCGATCGCATTCCTGGTTGTTCGAGGCTAAAATTAAGTCAGTTGAATTTTTACCACCGAGCTAGTAACCCTTAAGCTTCTGCTTTCTGGGCAGCTAGCTTTTTTTTGCGCTTTAATGTTGCACCCAACGCACCGAATGCAGCTAAACCCAAAACCGAAGCAGGTTCGGGAACGGCAGTTGCTTCTAACTTAACGTTATCGAAATCAACGTCTCCACCCGCAGCAGCATTCTTATTAATTAATCGGATTTGTAGAGGAGTGCCTAAGTAGGGATTGTCCGCAGTAGCAAGGAAAGATAAAACTGACGTGGTAAAGGTTCCTTCAGCCGGATTGAGGGCGCTTTCTGTGGCAAGAATATTTCCTCCAGCTAATAATTGAACTTCGTAACCAGGGAAACCTTTGTAAATTTCACGTACTAAAGGAAATGAAGGATTTATGCCCGTTGTATTGCCGACATCAACCTTTAAGGTGTACAAGGTTTTGGCGGCTAAGCTGCTTGAAAGTGTTTGTGATATACCAGTAACGCCGCTACCTACTGTCACTAAGTTGGGACTGTAAGTAGGTAGATAAACATACGCAACATTCTTTCCTTCCGGCGCTTCACCTGGATAATTTCCGGCTGGGGGATTCCAGACACCAACAGAAGGATAATCTCCGGTTGTTGGCTCTCGACCTGTAAAACTAGCGAGGATGCCATTTGGGTCATAGATATCCCAACCCGGAAGGAAATCAGTAATACCTGGTGGATTGGCGATACCAAGCTGATCGGTAAATTGATCGTCTCCAAGAACAGGAGTTTCAAACCCTGCGTTGGTGATGGACAGCGATATTGCTTGTGCTTTGGGAGCTTCAATTGCAATACCAACAGAAAGAACTGCGCCGGTAGCTGCGGTAGCTGCAAGTTTGGTAAAGATGTTTTTCACGGTTTTTACTCCTATGTTTGTTGAGATGAATTAGATTACCGTTACTGACGGTTTTTACACGCATCTGGGCTTAATACCAACTCCACTCTTAAGCCAGCGGGTTTACCTATATAAGCGGCTACAAATGATTTTCTCGCTCAAGGCGATCGCGAAGAGTCTCCTAGCAGAGAATCGCTCTGTTGAATTTACTTATACGACTTGGGCTTCACCTCCCAGCCATCCGTAAAAACCACTAAATAGATACTACGACACTAACTCTGTTCTGTCTGTAAAGTTCTGATGAAGCATTAAGTATATTCGCGATTTTTCTATAAATTTATCGTAAAGTTTTCAGTCTACCTACTTGGCCTACTTTTTAGATGTTGAGAGAACCTACTTGGCCTACTTTTTAGATATTGAGAAAACCCACTTTTCCTACTTTTTAGATGTTGAGAAAACCTACTTTTCCTACTTTTCCTCCGTCAGAGTGCTGGCTTGGCTCCTTAGCGTCAAAAGAGAGCGAGTACACCTCCCACGCTATCCTGGTAAAGAAGCTACTCAACGTTATCCAAGTTCCTTGCCGTGGCAACTACTGAGCGCAAACCGTTTCTACTAGATTTTGAAAAGCCCCTAACCGATTTAGAGGCACGTATTGACCAAATTCGCGAACTGGCCGCCGAAAACGGCGTGGACGTATCCGAAGAGATTCGCCAGCTAGAGACGAGATCGGTACAACTGCGCCAAGAAATCTTCAGCGGTTTGTCACCTGCTCAACGGTTGCAAGTCGCTCGCCATCCTCGCCGTCCCAGCACGCTAGATTACATTCAAGCCATTAGCGATGAATAGAACTTCACGGCGATCGCGGCGGGTTTGACGAGCTGGCTTGAGTCGGCGGCGCGGCATGAGGATAGGGAGAAGCGATCGGGAGCATGTCAACTTTGTAGTAGCCGACACCCGTGCATGGTGTCGCTACACAAACAAAGCCTGCCAGAGCAGGCTTTAAAAGCTTTAGCCCGCTATGGCGGGCTTCGTTTTTGTAGCCGCACCATTGGGGGTGTAGGAGTAGATTTGCATTCCTGAAATGCTCC
>DNGG01000488.1:11060-12079 GCA_003486675.1 Cyanobacteria bacterium UBA11372 | reverse complement strand
ATCACCGCCAACGCACTGCAAGGATTTGGCGGACGAGTCACGATCGATACCCAAGCTATTTTTGGCACTCAGTTTCGCGATCGCCTCACCCCAGAAAGCGACATCACCGCCACCTCCGAACTAGGACCTCAATTCAGCGGCACGGTTACCATTAACACCCCCGACGTTGACGCCGCTGCCGGATTAGTAGAATTACCTGACAATGTTCCCGATCAAAGCAACCAAATTAACGTTGGCTGTGCGGCAACTAGAGGCAACTCATTTACCATTACTGGACGCGGCGGCTTACCCGAAAGTCCCACAACACCCCTCAGAGGTCGGGCAATTTGGCGCGATGTGCGTAATGCTGCGATCGCAACGCCAACGGCGAATACCTCCTCAAAGAAATCCCATCCACCCGTTCAATTAGTAGAAGCAACTGGTTGGATAGTTAACAATTTAGGACAAGTAGAATTAGTTGCGAATCTGCCTATGCGAACAAACGTGAATCCTGAGCTTAATTGCAACAATTTGCAACGAATAAGGTGAAGTGCAAAATCAACCCGGCTTTTTCAAAAAACCGGGTTGATGATGACGCCATTAACCGAGAAACGAGCATCTTAAAAAAGAATTAGCAATTAGTTATATCGTGTCCGGTTGCATCGGTAGCGTTAGGCGGGGCGGGTTTACTGTTTCTTCGCGCTGCTGGCAACGATCTCTCGTAAAACCCGCCCCTACACAATCAAAAATTATACACAACCAATGCTAGCGGACATGATATTATTAGCCATTAGCAACTTCCACATCCGATAGCGATGCTAACACAGGATATTACTTTTCATATCATGTCCGGTCGATTATATTAAGTCCGGTAGTATCGGACTCGTATCGTTAATAGTTTTGTAGGGGCGGGTTTTACCAGTTACCTTCAATGGCAAGCGAATAATGTTGATAAACCCGCCATGAGCGCGATGCCGATACAAGCGGACATGATATTACTCGTAATCAGAAGCCCTTGCACGGCACGATCAAAGTTATCT
>DNGG01000488.1:0-10854 GCA_003486675.1 Cyanobacteria bacterium UBA11372 | reverse complement strand
ATCAAAGTTATCTGTTTGTCCGAGAAATCTATGATACCGTGTCCCTACGCAACGACTCTGTGATGTTTTTTTATTATGGGCAATTCAACGGACATCATATAACTACCTGAGAGTGGAAGCTATTTTCTTTTCCACCTGCCGAAGCTGCCGAAGCTGCCGAAGCTGCGGTTTAAACGAGTTCGATGCCAGCGGACATGATATAAGTCCTGATAGGATAAGATTGTCAATTTATCCACGAGCTATGAACCTGCGAGAAATCGTCCAACAAAATCGCACAATTACCCTAGCCCAACTGAAAGAAGATGGTCAGTTAGTTCTAGAAATTCAAAAAATTCTCAGTGCTTGGGGGCTATACCCGGCGGGTGCATGGTGGGATGGGGATTGGGGATCTCGCACGCAAAATGGCTTGAATGAATTCTGCCAAATTAAAGGAATTGCCGACACGAGTAAGGGAGTAATAGATAAAGCGATCGCAGAAGCTTTACTAGATCCAAATGTAGCCGAGTTGCGGCTCAAAACAGCGAAAGATAGAAATAAATTTTTTGACATGCTGCTGCTATCGGAAAAAGGGTTCTCCGAGGGGAAGTTGAGAATACGCGATCGCCAGATAGAAAATTCCCCTTACAAAAAGGATATCCCCACCTATCCCAATCGCCTGATCCAGAAAACGGATAACGTTCAAATCGTCTCATTTGGGGATGCGATCGCTCTGTCTAATCCAACTCGTACCGTCACGTTTAGCCCCTATCCAAAAGTTGGCATCAAACCCAATATTGACAATAGCGCTCTCAACTTTTTACACCCAGATATCACAGAAGCCTGCGTATGCGTTGGCAGCTTTGTCAATGGCGAAATCAGAGCCAACTGGTTAGGGAAAAATCCCCTCGATTCAGTTCAGTTTTGGAGTGCTACCAAAATAATTGCCATCTTGAATCTCATCTGTAAAATCAATAAAAACTTTATCAATTGCGACATTGACGATTGCGTAGTTAGAGCTTCAGGAAGTACAGAAGGATTGCCTTTTCACGAGTTAGCGATCGATCTGATCAGCTATCGCGCCAAATACGCTAGTTCCAACTCTCTCGGCTTAACTTTCAAACGGTTTGAAACTTATTCCGGATTAGAAAATTGGCTGAAACAAATAACAGGCAATACCAGCCTCAGTTTTACAGGCAGATATGGAGAAAATGCGTTATTTAACTCACCACAACTTTACGATCGCAAAGCCAAAAGAATTGTCGCTCAAGCTGCACCAGAAGAACCGCGGGGAGACAATCTTGTCTCTGCCTACGATTTAACCAGACTGATTTCAATGCTAGGTTGGCACTATCATTTACCATCCGCCGCCAGACTGCCAAACGCACAGTGGTACAGCTTAGAAAGCCTTGCCAGAGCAATGGGAACAGATAGAGCGCGTTACATTGATATTGCCATTGAAAGATTGGGCTTGCAAAATGTTATCAAAGATCCAGTGATTATTTCCAAAGTAGGCTGGGGAGCCAGCGATGCCAGAAATCGCTACGAAATTACTTACACAGCACTCGTACAGTTGATCGAATTGCGTCCCAATGTAACTGGAAACCCCTCCAAATTAAGAACTTTTGCCATGACACTCAGAGCAGCAAAAGCCTTCAATCCGCGAGATATCGATGCAGAAGCCAGGGAAATGGATGCCAGAATGGCGGCGGAAGTCACCGAGATAATGCGACGAATAGTGATGGAAGAGTTGGCTTAACAGCAGGTTTTAGGCTTAATCCAAAAGATTTTAAAGCCTCTGCTTTTCCTACCTTTCCGACTTTTCCTACCTTTCCGACTTTTCCTACCTTTCCGACTTTTTATTTTGCCGGATAGGGATAATCTTACCAAAACTTTAGTCAGCTTCATGAAATCTTCATGGACGAGCTTCCATTGCTGATGTTAAATTAATAAAGTATAAGGATATTTACTGAAAAACCAGTTAGGCGCGGAATTCAAGCTTGTATCGTCCGTTTGGGTAGTTATCCTTAGAGAGGCGAAACTGAGAAGATTTGTGGGTGCGATCGCCAACAGATAGAAGGTATTCATCGGGTGCATCTAGTTTCAGATATAGCTGATTGCAGACCCATGAGGTACATCCAAAGTTTGTATAGCGGCTGCCATTTTTGCTGCCGCTATACAAACGAAGCCTACTGGCTGTACCTAACTCCATGGCAATCCGCTGTAAACTCAATCGCAGATCATCGGTAAAATCATGACACTAGATTTGACAAACCCCAGCTTGCAGAGTAACGGAGCGCTGCAAGACTCATTAGGAAACAAAGTCTTATTTGCTTTGACAGATTATCCCGGAGGAAGTGGCGCTACCACTTCATTTTTACGGCTCAGAGCAGGACAAGGCAGCACTTTAGAAAGAGGCTACAACACAAACGGAACGACGCAATTCGACACGCAGAAGCAGGGGACAAAGGCAATTCTTCTGAGCGATTTGCCTACGATTACTGTTGACAATACTACCTACTACGAGTTTCGGATTGACCTGAACGAAAGCAATAGCAGTCCTCAAATTGCCTTAAGCAAATTACAAGTATTTCAATCACCAAATGCCAATCTCACAGGTTACAACTCAACTACAGGTCAGTTGGGTGGTTTAAACTCAGTCATTAACTTAAATAGCACAGTGCTATTAGATGCCAGTCTCAATTCAGGGAGTGGCGTGGGCGATGTGCTGGTGTATTTACCCGGAAGTGCATTTACGGGCAATCCGTATATTTACACCTATGCAGAATTTCAGAATGCTGATGGGGGTTTTGAGGAATTCTCCTACGCTCCCACAACTGCTTTAGGATCTTTAGCCGATTTATCCCTAACTCAAGCAGTATCGAACACTGCTTTATCGGTGGGCAATTCGGTTACATTCACCATCACATTAAATAACAGCGGGCCAGCAAGTGCAACGGGTGTAAAAGTTAAAGATTTGCTGCCTGCTGGCATTAACTTTACCAATGCCACATCTAGCATTGGTACTTACAACAGTCAGACTGGTATTTGGAACGTCGGCACTGTAGCATCGGGAAGTAATGCAACTCTAACCCTTACGGGTACAATTCTGAATGCCGCCAGCGCTTCCGCCTACACCAACGTCGCAGAAATCGTTGCTGCCAAACAATTCGATCCAGATTCAGCCGTCAATAATAACGACGCCACAGAAGATGACTATACCAGTCTCGTTGCTCCTGTGGTGAAGCTGGATTTAACCAAAAAATTTACTAGCGTTACTCAAGAAGTCGATGGAGACGCCAACGGAACGCCGGAACAGTTTATTGCGCTTCCTGGCGATAATGTCACGTTCCAAATTAAAGTTACAAACAATGGCGTCGCGACCGCTACAAATGTCAAAATTAAAGACGATTTGACCAAGGTATTGCCAGTAGGATTAACCGTGCAAAGTCTCGGTCTTGACGGTGGCATTAACCTGGATAATGGTATTGGCGGCGATGGTAATGCTCAAACAGTTGAGGTGATGTTTAACAGCATTGCCCCAGGCGCAACGAAAACGGTTACTGTCAATGCTAAAGTCAGCACCGATTACATTACGCCGATTAATTTTTCTGGCACCCTAGGAACTGAAAATCCTAGCACGGGTAATTTGAATCCAGCCTTGCGAGAATATTATGAAACAACTTTTGATGCAACGCTTTTCTTTAATTACAATGTCCAAAAGGAGGTGAATGAAGGGAGAGCGAATTTCGGCTACCTAAATATTACAAGCGATGCCGAAATCGTTTCCGTCAACCAACAAAACCTTGCCCCAGGATCGATTAAAGCAAGTGGCAGGTTAGATGTTTCTACCTATGCAATTCAAGGGGTGTTAAATAACGGACAGCCATTCAAAGTTTTTTCGATTGAAAATTTAAACAACCCGAACAGTTGTGCCCCCTCGTTTTTCCTGAATCCAGATCCTGATGGTGGCGGTGGAAGTTCCGGATATCCATACTATAATCATTCCGAATTTTTACAACCTGGTAGCACTGGTGTCGCTGGATTTTTTGGGGAGTGGACTAAAATCAACGATCCAGCATATTTAGCCGCTCTGGCGACTTGGATGAATCTATCGGCTGATGGAAATTTGTCCAGCACGCAAGATGAACAAGCGGTAATCGATGCCCTGGCTGATTTTATTGAAAGCGGCGTTTATCGGCGTGACAGTTATGCTGGCGGTTCGTTTACATTGAATAACGGCACTCAGACACAAGAACTGACCTTTGAAGGCGGTGAATTTTCCCCAATTGGAACCAGTTCTGTCAATATATTAGTGACAGATGCAGGGGCATTAGTTAACGGCAATCTACTATTTGCCGATTTGCAAGCGGCGTTAGACTCGTTTAATTTTGCCAATCCCACTGCGGTAAACGTGACGATTCAAGATTCGAGTGGAGATGGTAAAGTTCAAACGAGATTGAAAGAACTTGGCGGTTTTAACTTTGATGACAATTGGTCAGTGAAAAATATCACCGTCAATAGTAATGTTTCTCAAGTGACTTTTGTTTCGGGCAACGGTGCTGCTGATGTTGATTTTTCACTGCCAAAGTTTGTGCTACCTAGCCCTGCTCCTGCTTTGAACCTGCGCGGTGATAATTCCGGAGATAAAATTACTGGTACTCGCTTTGCTGACAAAATTGAAGGATTCAATGGCACTGATGTTTTGTCTGGATTCGGTGGTAACGATACGATTGACGGCGGTTTAGCTCAGGATACCTTAATCGGTGGCAGGGGTGATGATAGTTTAACGGGTGGATCTGGAAACGATACATTTGTCTTTGGAGCCGATTTTGGTAACGACATCATTAGCGATTTTGTCAGTCAAGACAAGATCGATCTGAGGCAACTTAACTTAAGCAGCAGTGCTTTGGATAGTAATGGTGATGGTATTATCAATGCAATCGATAACCTCGCCGATCTGATCGGTGGTAGCCTGAAGCTGGATCTGACTTCTGTAAATGGTGGTACAATCTCGCTGACAGGAGTTACTACTGTCAATATGGCTGCCTTGATTTTATAAACATGTTTTTTATCGCTTCTCAAAAGCGAGAGGCAAATATATGGTGCGTTACCGGATTGGAATCTTAGCAAGCTGTGGCGCGATCGCTTACACCCTAAGCTTAACCACAACTACCCTGGCACAGATTATCCCAGACAACAGTTTGGGTGCAGAACGCTCGATCGTTACTCCGAATGTTCCCCATCAAGGTGCTTTGAGCGATCGCATTGATGGCGGTGCAATTCGCGGTAGCAATCTCTTCCACAGTTTCCAAGATTTCAACGTCGGTAATCTGCAACGTGTCTATTTTGCCAACCCTACTGGTATTGAAAATATCCTGGGACGAGTTACGGGCAGTCAAGCTTCTCAAATTCTTGGGACTTTGGGAGTTTTGGGAAGTGCAAATTTATACTTAATTAATCCCAACGGCATTATCTTTGGTAAAAATGCCCGACTCGATATCTCAGGTTCTTTTTTCGCCAGCACTGCCAGAAACCTGGTTTTGGAGAATGGTTATCAGTTCGGTACGGAAAATCCCGGTGCGCCTCCCCTGCTGACGGTCAATGTGCGTCCGGGGTTGGGGGATTGGTTGCCTGCTTCTGGTGCGATCGCCAACTCCGGCAACTTGTCTGTAGGGCAAAACCTCACTTTAGTCGGTAACAATCTTGACCTACAAGGTCAGTTACAAGCAGGCGGTAACTTAACCCTACAAGCTACCAATAATCTCAGGGTGCGAGACAGCATTAGCGATGCTTTCATCGCCTCCGCCGGACAACAATTATTATTCCAAGGAAATAAGCTCGACATCTTTGCCTTAAATCATCCCGCCAGCGGTTTCTTTTCCGGACAAAATATGACGTTCCGTTCCGCCAATCCGATCGGTGCGAACGCCCATTTCTACAGCGGCGGTAATTTTAACCTGGAAAATATCAATGGCGATCGCGGAGATTTATCCAGTGACGACGACCCAATTATTCGCGCCAGTGGCGACGTTAGTTTTAACAGCTATACAGGCGCTTCCCTGCATATTTTTGCCGGTGGAAGCGTAAATATTGACAGGATTCTAATTACCGGAACGGAACCTGCAAATTTTATCAATGAAACAGTTACTCTTTCTGATGGAGTAACAACAGTTACCATTAATGGCAATCTTACACCGACCGTTGATATCAGAGCCGGAACAACTAATTTCAATCCACCTGGAATTACAGGGGCAACAACGGGTTTTTCTGCTCCTCCTAACCCGAATGGAACCGCAACCAGTGCCAATATAACGATCAATAGAATTATCGCTCCTGGCGGACTGGTTTTTTTAACCAATCAGTATCAACCAAATCCCGCTTTATCCGGTGACATTACCGTTAACAATCTGATTGCCACAGCCGCTGCTGCTGGAGGCGGCAACGTGGTAATTGACTCGCGAGGCAGAATTGTTACCCCCAACTTTCTTGATACTTCTGGGGCAGATTATTCTACTAATCCCGCCAGGTATATCAGCAGGGGTGGAGATATGACCCTGATCGCCCTTGGCGATATTTTCATGCCCCCTTCATCTCGAATTTTTTCCGAAGGGATAGTTGGAGGAAACATTACCCTCAGAAGTCAATCAGCAATTATTCAAGCCCCAACTGCTTCAGGAAATTCCTACATTGAAAGTGCCACCTACGGTGCAGGGCAAGGAGGAGATGTTAATCTAAACGCACCTACTATTTCCTTGAGTAATTTTGTGCAAAGTAATGTCCGTAGAGGCGCACCAGGTTCCGGAGGAAGGCTAATTATTACCGCCAATTCTTTGCAAGGAAACGGAGCTATATTATCGAATGTGACTCGCGGTGGCAATGGTGGCAACGTCATCATTAATGCTGATGCAATCTCCTTAGATCGATCTGTGGTAGGAAGTGAAACCTTTAGCCCAAATGGGGGTAAAGCTGGGGATGTAGAGATTAATGCCAATACCTTTGTTGCTACTAACGGCGGTCAAGTTCGTTCCTTCACAGGAGGTATTGGCGATGCTGGCAATGTGACGGTTTCTGTCTTAGATTCGATTACCCTCACAGGTACGAATGGTGGAGTTTTCAGCGGTTTTAGTAGCGATGTCAGACGTGATGCTGTTGGCAATGCTGGCGCGATCGCAATTGAGACTGGCTCTCTATCAATGGCAAGAGGAGCGCAAATCAGAGGCACTACTTTAGGGCGCGGTAATGCAGGCAGAATTGAGATTGAAGCAACCAGATCGATTGCGCTTGACGGGGGAATTTTGGTCACCATCCCCAATCGTCCAGAACCAGTCCCGATTACTACTGCGATTGTGAGTGAAGTTACACCTGGTTCGCAAGGTCAAGGTAATCTTATAGAAATTAACACGGGTCAACTTTCTGTCAGCAATGGTGCTGGTATTAGTGCTAGCACTGTATCTTCAGGTAATGCAGGCAGTATTTTGATTAATGCCAGCGAATCGGTTTCCTTCGATGGCAATCCGGGCGCGCCTTTTTTCCCCAGCGGTGCATTTGTGGGAACTTTGGCGGGAGCAAGCGGGCAAGGCGGTACTCTAACTATTAATACCCCTTCTTTATCAGTCACCAACGGCGCACAGTTAGAAGCTGTGACCGAAAGTAGAGGCAATGCTGGCAATATTAACATCAATGCCAGCGAATCAATCTTGCTCTCCGGCGCAGATACAGGTGTATTTTCTAATACAACCCCAGCTTCTACTGGGAATGGTGGCAATATTTCCATCGATCCCGCACAAATTGAAATTAGAAATGGTGCGGCGATTTCAGTCGATAGCCAAGGTAGCGGTACGGGTGGCAATATTGAAGTTGAAGCTAACAGATTAACCCTGGACAATGGCGCTAGGATTTCTGCGGAAACAGCCAGTACCGATGGCGGTAATATTTCCCTGGAGTTGCCCGATTTATTAGTCTTGCGCCGAGAAAGTCAGATTTCAACTACTGCCGGGAAAGCGGGTTCAAGTGGCGATGGCGGTAACATCACGATAGACACAGGCTTTCTTGTTGCCTTTCCCCAAGAAAATAGCGATATTACAGCCAATGCTTTCCTCGGTCGGGGTGGCAATGTTGATATTAATGCTACCAGTATTTTTGGTTTGGCATTGCGATCGCAACCTACCCCCCTGAGCGATATTACTGCTAGTTCTCAGTTTGGTGTTTCCGGCACTGTATCTATTAACACCCCGGACGTCGATCCCGGTTCCGGATTGGTGTCATTGCCCGAACAAGTCAGCGATCCGAGCGACCAAGTTATTGTCGGTTGTGCCGCAGAAGGCAATTCATTTACTATTACCGGCAGGGGAGGATTACCAGAAAACCCAACAGCAGCTATTACCGTCGCCAGAAGTCAGACTGTTTGGCAAGATCTGCGAGATTTTTCCTCTGCCAACGAACCTGCGAATACCTCGCCTCAAAATCCCCCATCTTCCATCTCCCAGTCTAAGGTTCAAATAATCGAAGCCACCGGCTGGGTGGTGAATGAAAAAGGCCAAGTAGAATTGGTGGCGCGCCTGCCCAACGGCACTACTGTGCGTCCTGGGTTTCAATTTCCTGATTGCAAGGATTTACAAAACATGCGATAATTCTGGACAAAATATAGTTTAATTGGCTAAAAATGGTCATCTGTTTCTATAAATGCTAGAACGTTTCATTTTTAGCCAAATTAATATATCCTTTTGGGTTGGAAAACTCAATCAGAAAAAACAATCAAAATTAATTTTTAATTAGGGAGATAAAATAAATAAAAGTTACGATCTAGATTGAGTTCGTAAAATCCCTCAAACCTTTGTAATATCTCGCTCCTCCGTCATAACTAACGGGATTCTCAAGCAGCAGCTTAAAGCGATCCCGCATCTAAAATACCTCAAAGGGGTGGTTGTGCAAGTTGTGGCAAGGGGTGATATTTAAACCTATGGCAAACCTTCACCAACCTGGTAAAAAGCAGACTAAAGCAAAGCGCAACGGCAAGAAAGTATTTTGGGCATCATCTTTCGCTTTGCCAGTTTACTTTGTGCTGACTGTGTTGTTGGTGACAATAGTTGTGCCAGCGCTAGCAGGGGAGCAGAGAATTGTAGGTTGGGTGGAGCGCCAGGGAAACCCAACTGCTTCCGATTTAACCAAGTTGGGTTTCGTTACCTCAACCCAACCTACAGTCGAGCAGTTGCTGCAACGGGGAAAATCGCGCTACGAGGCGGGACAGTTTCGGGAAGCCGCCACCCTGTGGGAACAAGCGGCGCAAGGTTATAGCTTGCGTCAGGAAAGTCTCAATCAAGCACAAAGTTTGAACTATCTCGCGTCAGCTTATTACCAGTTGGGGGAATGGCAGCAGGCGCAGAAAGCGATCGCGCAAAGTATCAATTTGTTGCAGGGACTTGACAAATTGGAGAAAAGAGGTAATTCCCTCTTGGGGCAAGCGCTGAACGGGCGGGGACTGCAACAACTGGCGAAAGGAGAAACAGAAGCAGCCCTAGAAACTTGGAAAGAAGCAGAAACAGCCTACGGGCGTGCAGAAGATGAAAGCGGAAAACAAGGCAGCAGAATGAACCAAGCTCTGGCTTTGCAAGCGATGGGACAATATCGGCGAGCCATAGCTTTGTTAGAGCAAGTGAACGCACAGATGCAAGCGCAACCCGATACCTTGCTCAAAGCCGATAGTTTGAGAAGTTTGGGCATGACGCTGCAAACAATTGGTGACTTAAGGAGAGCCAAGGCAATCTTAGAAAAAAGTTGGGAAATTAGCGATAAACTGAATTCCCCAGCCGATACGAGCGTGACGCTGTTTAGTATCGGGAATATTGCCAGAATATTGCAAAAAAATGATGTGGCAATTTCGTACTATGAAAAAGCCGCGCAAATGGCAAATGATGACCTGACAAAAGTCCAGGCGCAAGTCAATCAATTAAGTCTTTTAATCGCTAACCAACAAACGGCAGAAGCGCTCGCTATCATCCCCCAAATCCAGACGAAATTAGCCAATCTATCCCCAAGTCGAGACGCGGCTTATGCCCGGGTGAATTTCGCTGAAAGCTTGATGAAACTGGGAGGAGGACAATTACCAATTACCAAACAAGATATTGCCCAGATGCTGGCAACGGCGGTGAAGCAGGCAAAAGAATTGGGCGATCGCAGAGCCGAAGCGTATGCTTTAACTGAAGTGGGAAAGCTGTACGAACTTCACCGGCAGTGGCAAGATGCCCAAGTTGTAACCGAGCAAGTGCTGCAAATAGTCCAGGGAATTGAAGCTGATGACATTGTGGCGCGTGCGGCTTGGCAACTCGGTCGAATTTTGCAACAAGAGGGGGATATAAACCGAGCGATCGCAGCTTACGATAAAGCCTTTGAGAGCCTGCAATCTTTGCGGAGCGACTTGGTTGCAATTAATCGAGAAATTCAGTTTGAATTTAAAGAAAGTGTAGAACCTATTTATCGCGAATTCGTCAGCCTCCTCTTAACACCCCCCCTGAATTACCAGGCAGAGCCTGGTAATATGCGTTCCCAGGCAGAGCCTGGTAACGAGGATACACCCCCCCAAGGCAAGGAAGGGCAGGGTGGGATCGCTGGGGCGGTGAAATACCAGGCAGAGCCTGGTAATATGCGTTCCCAGGCAGAGCCTGGTAACGAGGGTAACGAGGGTACACCCCCCCAAGGCATTGGGGGGCAGGGGGGGATCGCACAAGCTAACCTCGCCAAAGCTCGTCAAGTTATTGAAGCATTACAACTGGCAGAATTAGATAACTTCTTTGGCGATGCTTGTATCAAAACAAAGCCGGTGGAAATCGATCAAATTGATACAAAAGCAGCGGTAATATATCCGATAATTTTAAGCGA
>DNGG01000297.1 GCA_003486675.1 Cyanobacteria bacterium UBA11372 | reverse complement strand
TGTATCGCTGGCGCGATCGCTACGAACAAATTGAGCGCAGCGAGTTATTGCCAGACTTAGATATCTCCCTGTTGAGTCAGTATACTTTGTCCGCAGACCAGTACGATGCTGTAACCGAATTTACTAAAGCAATTCAGTAGCGATCGCCGAGCTGTGTAAATCTTGCTTAAGTTCTCCTTAAAATCGCTAACTTCTCTCTCAAAGCCATCGCATCTGTTGGACACTGGAAGCAATCGGGCAGGGAAACTGCCTTTAAGCATCCTCTCTCAATTTTCAGTCCCAAGGAGCGTAATCATGTATCGCACTTCTGCTGAAATGTTTGACTTTAGCTGTCGGCTGATTATCCGCGCCCTAAAGAAGCAGAACAAAACTCTAGTAGAATCTTATAGAAAAACCCTAAGTGCTTTAGCGGGTTTTGATTACACAACCGAGATCTTCACAACAGTCCTCATGGAATTATCCGAAACCGACTCCAAAACCTTGGAATGGACTTTGAACAACTTTTACGATTTAGAAGCGCACCTGGATTTGCTAGAAGAAGTTAAGGAATTGGTTGCTCTAACCCTCGCCGCACAGGGATTTATCCCCGGTCAAGATTTTAGTGCAGATTGGACGGGAAAAATATTAGTTAAAGAAGCCGCTTATAGCTGCTTAGAAGAAAGTCTTCCACCTCCCTATCGCAGTTTGCTACCAAAAGTTGTACAACTGACCGACAATTAGGGACAAGGCATAGGCAATTTTTTACTATCGCAAAGATAGTAAATGCCCTGTCCCTACACCAAACCTAAATTCCTCGTACTTCTGGTGCGGCGGAAATTTTGTAAACTAGAGATGCCTGGAGTTGCGAGTAAGGTTCTATCTGGAAATTCCACATACAAAAGCCATTTTCATCAGGTTGCACGCCGTGGGAAGTTTTATCTGAAATTACCTCAACTTTTACTTGCTCCAACTCCGAAATTGGCACTCGCTCAGTGGTTTTAATCATTCTTGGTTCTGGTCCAATATTAGAAAGGAATAGCTTTGTCGTAGTGGTGACGATATTCCACCGGGTGAGATGATCTTTTTTTCTTTCCTGGGTTTGAGTCCGTTGCACTCGCATTGCACCATCTGGCCCCCATCCTAAAACAAATTTCTCCCCAGGTGCAATAAATAAAACCTCGGTACGACCGACAAAACCAGATGTTCTTACCAAATCAACTGGTCCTGCCAAAATGGGAAATTGAGAAGTATTAGTTTGTGCGGTTTTAAGCATAACTTGACAGGACATTTCCGGCATTAATATATACTCAATTTCCGCTGCCGAGTCAAAGGAAAAAATAGGCACGCGGTAGGGACGACCATCCGAAGGAATTGTCGCTTTTTTTGCTGGTCTGAGAGTACGGACTTCGCCGCCATCATCGACGCCTGGTAAGTCTACAGTGCCAGGAGTTGCTTCAGGTGCAGCGGTTTGAGTTGTGCCGCTTCCAGTTGTTTGAATCTTCTGATCGCGAGCTTCTATAATAATTGCCTGAGATTTTTCTTGAACATTTAAAGTGTCATCTGTTAACAGGGGCGGTTCAGTTAAGAGAGAGCTTCTTGCAGTAGAAAATACTAAATCTACATCGTTCCAATCTTCCCCCGTGCGTTGCCAAACGCAACCATCAACCCGAAACGCAACAAAGTTAGTAGTAGGGACTTCAGTCCCCTCCGAGTTCGTAGTAAGGACTTCAGTCCTCAACAAGCGCGCCTGATGCCAAGGACGCCACATGGCATTAGGAACGACATAATCAAAGGCAATTTCGTATTCTCCCGCTTGGGGAATCATTAAATCTGCTTCGATGCGGGCATTATACACCAAATCGGGGCGAGATAATGCACTTGCTTTAGCAATCAAGTCATTAATTTTCTGACTTAAATCTTGCTGGCTGTGATAGCTATTCAAAATTTCTACCCGCAACTCGCGCAATTGTTTAAACAGGGTAGAAAGTTGCTCCCGCCAAGTTCTAGGATCGATTTGTCCCCAGATGGCATCGATCGGCAGTTCTTGCAAACCTTTTGCCAAAATATTATTGACTTTTTCAAAGCAAGATTCGAGGTGCTGGCGTTCTTCAGCAGTATTATTAAAAGTTTTGGTTAGCTCGCGGATTTCGGTTTCTAAGGCTTTAATTTCATCGGGTTTATCGGCTTCTTTAACTAACATTTGCCGCCGGACTCTAACATCATCAATGCGTGCGTTGGGATATTCCTGACAAAATTCGGCGCGCAGGGATTTATCTGATAAAACTGGTGCGACTTGTTCTACTTTTATTCGCCACAGTCCTGGAGTAAAATTGCTCTTGCCAATTCGTCGCACTTGTGCCCGATCTTCCAGCAGCGTCACAATAGAAACAGGCGCATCTAAAGTTAATTCTTGAATGACCGATACTGGTGGTTGAAGTGCTTGCATGGAGATCACCCTTGATGAATTAATCTGTACGTCAACGCTCGATTGCCAGTGGTAAACAGGTAATAATTGTGACCAATTAGCAAGCTTGCAATTAGCAAGCTTGCAATTACCTACTCAAAAAAAAATCATCGAACATGGATAGAGTTTCATCGGTTAAAAAGGTGGGGAGGTCGTTTTGCAGCGATCGCTTCCCCATTCCATCCATATAATCCCTAATTTGAGCTAAAGTTATTTCGATTTCTGACATCACTTTAATCGCTTTAGCATCGCTGAGTTCGGAAGATTGATTGAGATGATAAACTAACTCTTTAATCCCGTAAAATGCCTGCATGAACATTTTTTTTAGCTTCAGGTCAAATTTTACCGAACTTTCCAATTGCAAGGGTTGAAAACAAGATTTTAAATTGGCACAAATACTTGAAATACTGTCAATCCCGATCATCGCGGCTCCCCCGGCGAGGGAGTGAGCAGCAAACAAAAGATCGTCAACAATCGAGTATTTATCAATACTGCTGCTCAAATTTACCAAACCCTGCTCGATGGTATCTAGATGCGTCGTAGCCTCCTCAATAAAGTAGCCGATCATTCGTTTTTGTCGTTCCGGCTGCATAGTTTTGCCCTGATAAATGATTTGTGTTGATTTAAGATATCGGTTTAATGCGCCAGGGAAATCGTAGGGATATCTTTCTAGATCAACAAGTTTTTTTTATCGGCGCTTCACCCGTTGCAGGGATTTTTCCACAAAGTATTATTACTCTCGCCGATTTCCTCCAACGATCTCGCTATCGACATAGGTTTTAATTGTGTACTCTGCTGATAGGTTTGCTTTGCGTCCACCAGGTACTTTTACCCGCCAGCGATAACCGCCTCGAATCGGCGTGCCCCGTTCCTCTTGTTCGTACTTTTCCCACGCTGGCGTAACTTGGTTGATTTGCACATCTACTTTAGCACCTTCTTGGGCAACGGGTATTCTTTCCCGTACTTCAATTAGCGCTTCTTTGGAGAGGCGATTGGCAATTTCGATGTTAATTTTATGTTGCATTTCGTTAAAGGCGACTAATATCGTGCCAGCACGAGATTCTTGATAAGATGTATTTCTTGCTACTTTAATTGCTTGTTCGACTCCTAGTCCGATTTCCATATTTCCTTTTGGCGGTACGGTGGCAATATTTGTTGATAATATATACTCACCATCTACATAAACATCCGCAGATCCACTTAGTAACGGTGCTGGTAGCGGGTTGCGAAGTTCAGCTATACGGAAAACGTTAGTATCTTCACGGGGAACGACGATATAGCGTACATCTACGTTTGTGGTTTTATTGGTGAGCGCGACAGAGTGAAATTGACCGTCTGAAGGAATATCAATTCTGCCATCGGCGCTGTAGGCATAGTCAAAAGCAGCTGCAACTTCTCGCACGTTAATACCGCCGGGAGGAAGGTTGATATAAAAGCAACTTTCGGCTTTGGTTACTGCCGTTTTGACGACTTTTTTGATGTCAAAATTTACAACAACTTTCTGGCGTTGAAGGATTTCTAAATAAGCTTCGTATTGTTGCTCAATTGATAATTTACCGCGCTTGGTTGTGTCTTCTGCTGCGCCTAGCCGCATTAAACCATAGGCGATCGCATTGCTTACATCATCTGTTATATCTGCGGGCAAATTACTTCTTAAACTTAGACCTCGACCCATTAATTCTGCTCGCGGCGGAGGACTAGCTGGAAAATTCCTTTTTTTAGCTACTTTTCTGCTGGGCTGGCTGGGTGATGATAAGGTTTGATTTATCGCTGTATCATCTGTAGCAAAAGGATCTTCAAAAGCAGGTATATTCCCGCCATAAGCATCAAATTCTAATTCATCAAAGTTAAACCCTGATGAATCAAGCTCTACAAATGTTGGTGCTGCTTGTTCTGAGGGAAGGCGAAATCTTTTTCTATCTGGATGTTCTGGAGGCAACTTTTGTAACACATCTCGCAAATTTTGAATCGTGAGGTTAAAGGCGTCGGCAATACCTCCGAAGATGTCGGCAGTGACTTCTGCTTGTGCGGTCAGATCGCCCCGCGCTGCTCCTTCTACATCATCCATCAGCCTAATTACTTGGCGTTGCAAGTCGTCTTTAGCCTGTTCTTGTACTTCAGCTTGGCGCTGCGCTTTTTTCATAGCGAGGAATAGCTCGCGCTCCCTCTGGTTGAAGCCAGCCATTTCTTGATCGAATTCAATCTTGTGTGTGTTGACTTCAAAAGCTGCGAATGATGTCCTTATATCAAACGCTACTAGGTCGGGTAATGGTGCTACATATGGAGCGAAGATATTGATGGCTTGTCGTTTTTTTGCCACAGTAACCGCTGCAATCTTTTTCTTTAGATCGTAATCTTCAAACAATATT
>DNGG01000261.1 GCA_003486675.1 Cyanobacteria bacterium UBA11372 | reverse complement strand
TGAGTCTAACTAAGAATCAATGTTAAACAAAAGGCGCTCAACTCTCCGTTCTCAACATGCGGAGAGTAGCGCCAGTAGTTGATTGCATTTTTCTCTAGAAAGACTATCAAAAATTCAATGCCAAATTTACCACCAGGTATATTTGGTTGTCTCGCCTCGAGAAAAAATTTGTGGAAGTGGGGGCGGGTTAGATCCGTGTGACTGTCGGGAAACAGCTTGTACAGGATCGACCCGTCCCTAAGAGATTAAAACTTGTTCAAGGGCCAACTTGAGCGAGTTTTTTTATGCCACTTCAGCGGGTTGTTTGAGCAACTGGGTGTAGAGTTCGCTCAGTTGGGTAGCAACGCCATCCCAGCTGAACATTTTTTCTACACGGGCGCGGGCATTTTGGCCCATTTCCAATCGCCATTCGGGGATAGAGAGAATCGAGTCTATTGCACCGGCAAAGGCAACTTCATCTTGGGGGGGACAAAGTAACCCAGTTTCTTTCGGCACAACGGTAAACTGAAGGCCGCCCACATCGCTAGCGACGACGGGGATGCCGCTTGCCATTGCTTCGATTGCCACTAAGCCAAAAGGTTCGTAGTGACTGGGAACAACGCAGACATCAGCAGCACCGTAATAGTACGGTAATTCTTGTTGACTGATGCGTCCGGGGAAGGTGGTAAACTCACGCATACCCAACTCGTCTACGATGCGCTCGATGCGATCGCGCTCAATGCCATCGCTTTGGTTGGGACGAGAACCGCCGCCGATAATTAGCTGGATATTAGAACGCAGTTGGGAAAGATTGACCGCACGCACCAAGGTTTCAATTCCTTTGCGGTAGTCAAAACGTCCCACGTACAGTACCACCTTGGCATCCGGGTTGATTCCCAGTTTGGCACGCGCTTCTTGACGCTTAATCGAACCATACCGGCGCACATCGGTGCCGCAAGGAATGATATCGATATTGCCTTTGGTCGAAACCATCGTCCGCATGTGTTCTTTTTCCTGGGGACTGGTGGCGACAATCCGATCTGCCGTTTCCAAAACCGCCTTTTCCGTCGCTAACCGAGTTGCGGCAATCAGGGGAATCGTGGTTACAGACTGGTACTTCACCGCACCCAAGGAATGGTAGGTATGAACCTGCTTGCTGCCTTGAATTTTCTTCAGCTGCATTCCCACCCAGGAGGACAGCCAGTAGTTCGTGTGTACCAAAGGATAGGTAACCCCCGATTCCTGCTGAAACTTGAGAATTTGCTCAACAACCGTTGGCAAATACTCAAAAAGATTGTCCCGTGGAATAAATTCCACGGGACCAGCAGTTAAGCGAATTGTGCGGCAATTGGGGCTATGTTCAACAATGTCTAATTGGTCGGGACTGGCTTTGCGGGTAAACATATCAACATGCCATCCTTGCTTTGCCAGGGCTTCCCCTACCTGACGCACATATACATTTTGTCCGCCTGCTTCTTCCTTACCGATTTCGATGGCGGGATCGCCGTGAACGGAAATCAAGGCAATGTGCTTTTTGCTTGTTGTGACCATAGTTTTGTTGAGTTAAACGACAGCTGGAGCGAATTGGAGCAGGGACTATACTGAACGACCTCTTCAGCTTTAGGGAACCTGAATGAAATTTTCATTTTCTAGAGTAAAGCAATTTGAAGCCGGTCGCATCTGCTACGGGATATAATTCATCAATCCCTGACATTAGACTTACGGATGATAGTTTGACCTTCATTAGTTGCAGGCAGTTTCCGGAGGGAAACTGATGCCGAATCTGAAGGCGTAGTAGATGGTTGTCGCAAGTCTATAGTCCAATTCGTTTCGTTCCATAGCTGATTTCTCTAGCCGAATATGGGACAAGGGTCGAAGGTGAGATGGGGTTAGCTGATGCGATTGAGTGTGCGATCGCAAAGGATGCTCAGCCCCGTTGCGGAACGAAAATCATAAATTTTCGACCAACGAGTGTGCGTGTTAGGTAATTGTACCAGGGTTAAACAAAATCTGCAAAGAATTTCCATTTAGGAACAGGCTGATTGCGAGCGAGCGGAAATTGTGCCAAGATGTTTGCGCTTTTATTACTTTGGGAGGATGTCTTGCTGGCCAGATTGTGGTGAGCTTGCCAGAAAACCGATCGCCAACATGGCAAGAGAACCCAGAAACAGGGTGAAAATTGCCTTAACCCCTACTACCATTAGTGTCTTATCTGTAGTTATCAGTAGGGTGCGTTAGCCTACAGAGTACGGCACCATCCCACCATATTTATTCACATCTTGCACCTCTACCGGCATGGCTTCATTTTTTGGCGCTTACCAAGCATAGCACCAATACATGAAATCGCAGCAACCATCGCTAAACCGGCTACAGAAGAAGGTTCGGGAATCGAAGTAGGAGTAGGTTGTTGATAAGAATTACGAGCAAGATTCACCAATCCAGAGCCATCGGTTCCAATACCTGAAGAAACCAGAAACTCCTCCAAAAAGTTTTCCATAAAGTCTACTTGCTGACTTGAAAGCTGACGCAAGCTTGGGTCAATTTCAAGGAAATCTGCAACTGTAGAAATATCGCTGGGCTGCTGATTACCAGCAAAACTGAGCAGATTTCCCGATGATGAATCGAGTTTGGCTAACCAAGTATCAAAAGAGCCTGCATTGGTAGTTCCTAAAGAACCCTGAGTCACTCCTGTCACGAAAAGGTTACCAAAGTTATCGCTGGTAATACCGTAAGCTTGCTCGAATTGGGAAGTGCCAAATTGCCGCAGCCATAATTGATTCCCATTGGTGTCAAACCTAGCTACCCAAGGGTCATAAGCTCCGGCGTTATTTCCGCCTAAGTTGCTATTAGTATATCCGGTGACGAAGATATTATCCTGCGAGTCAATGTTGAGGTGAAAAGCTTGATCGTCGCCAGCAGAACCAAACTGTTTAATCCATTGCCGATTTCCTTGACTGTCATATTTAGTTAACCAAGAATCGTAAGTTCCGGCACTATTTCCGCCTAAATTACCCAGCGTCCATCCCGCTGCATAAACGTTGCCTTGACTGTCGGTATCGACGCCCCATGCCCAATCATAATCGGGCGTACCAAATTGTTTTAGCCACTGCAATTGACCTGAATTGTTGTCAAATTTGCCTAACCAAGCATCATAAATTCCAGCATTCGTTCCTGCCAAATCACCGAGAGTCCATCCAGTAGCGTAAACGCTGCCATCTTTGCCGACAGTAACGCGGTAAGATTCGTCAAAAGCATCGTCTACACTTCCAGTTTTTGTGAACCACAATTGGTTGCCATTGGTATCAAATTTAGTTACCCAAAAATCATCAGTAGCAATCTCGATAGATGAACGGACATCGATTCCCGATAGGTAGGCGTTGCCATTATCATCCACGTCGATGCTAAAGGCTTGAAAAATTAGATTTTGACCAAACTGTCGAATCCATAATTGATTCCCATTGCTGTCATATTTAGCAACCCAGGCATCGGTACTCGATGCTTGTTTGGGTGCGGCTAAATTACCGGCGGTAATCCCCGATACATAGAAATTACCTTGCTTATCTGTGGCGATTCCTGAGATGGTATCGATATCTGGAGTGCCTACTTGTTTGCTAAATAATAGATTACCTTGGTTGTCATATTTAGCCACGAAGGCATCGCGAGATTCGCCGTTATTTGACCCAGCTAAAGATCCTGTCGTTCCTCCTGCTATATAAATATTGCCAAAGGGATCTGTGGCAGTTGTAGCACCCAGATCGAAACCTGCACTTCCTAATTGCTGAGTTTGGGGTAAAACGGGGCCTTGGGGTGCGGTGTTACCTTGGTAATTGAAATAGTTGGCGGCTAAATTTAAGTTGGAATTGCCGAGTAGAAAACTGATAACATCCAAGCCAGTTTGTTTTGGTTGAACTATTGCCGATCCAAGTCCAAGATCTACTAAAAAGTAGTCATTGGCTGTGCCGTGTAACTGAATGGTATCTTGTAAGGGGTTGAAGTCAGTCAGTAAAGCAAAGTCGTTTAAACCGAGAATTTGAGGATTGCCGTTGGCATAGTAAGGCTTTTGCCATTCGCCTAAAATAAATGTGTCGTTCCACGAACGAAAACCAGGATCTTCGACTGTTAAATCGGCGTTGATTAGGTCAATTTGCGTTGCACCGGGAGTGGTTACAATTGGTTGATATCCGAGAATTGTATCGTTACCGCTGCGAGCAAATATGAGTTGACTGGGACGAAATCCTGCGGCGAGGTCGCTGTTAGGAGTGTATTGGTTAATGGTAAATAGTTGAGCCATTTGATTTTAAATCCTTTGCGTTAGTGGGATGGTGCGTTACGCTATGGGTGGTGCGTTACGCTGTCGAAGAGAGCACCCTACAATAGGTGGTAGAAATGTTGGCGATCGCTGGTGCGTTACGCTGTCGAAGAGAGCACCCTACGATAGGTGATGGAAATGTTGGCGATTCGCGTAGCGAATCGCTATTCGTATCAAAAAAACTCTTGCTGTAACCGAATGCAGGTAAGTTGACAAATTAACTCACCCGCTTATTTTCAAAGCGATAAAGTCAAAAAAATCTCTCCCAACTGAGTCATTCTAAACTCAGTTTGACAAACAATCTATTTGCCTCTGGTTTGAGGCTGAATTAGCACTTGGATTGAAACAGGCGATTCAGGATTTGGGTTTGACTCTGTTTCACTAAATCTAAGTACTCGTTGCGAGTTCCATCTACGCGATAGTGGTCGCAGATTTGACAAAGTTTGAGAATATCTGATTGGCTGAATAGTTTATTGTGCTGGATTCCGGCATCATTTCGCCAGCGCCAGAAAGTTGTGCGGTCGATGCGGCGATCGCTATCGGGCCATCGCCGTCTGGATAGAAACTCTAGCGTTTCTTCTTGACTGAAGTAATGTCCCGTTGGCAGCTTTGAGAATTCCTGCTTTAACTTGAATAAAGGAATCAGAGGATTTAAATCAGACAGTTTCATAAGCAACTCCATTCAATGGTACGTGTTCTGAATTCTGCATTAATAACGGTGCAGTACAGCGACTTTTTTGCGTACTACCTACCTATGGAGCAATTCAAAAGTAATTTACGCTACTATAGCGGCTAATAATTTTGTAACTGCTATATGTAGCTTGGACTTGCGACATGAGTTTTAATTGCATCAATCTGCAATTAAATTAATAGTAAACTGGTTGCTACTCAATTGCAACTCATATGCAACTTACATGCAACATTTACCACTTTAGGATGATGGGTATTGCTCGCAAAAAAAAAGCCCGCGCAGGCGGGATGAACAATTGAATATATTTTCAATTCAATAATTTCTAATCTTTTTTCTTTGCTCTTGTTTGCTCTTCAGAAGCCGCTAATAATTGCCGCTCTAATTCTCTGACACTAATGCCTAGTTCTGAAGCTGTTTTGGCTTTCCATTCTTCAAGTTCAGCTTCGTGTTGTTCTAACCATTCATGAACGATCAGGCGTGCCATTTCAGCTTTACGAAGCGTCTGGCGGCTGGCATGAAAAATCAGGCGCTGGTTATCAAAATTTGATATTGA
>DNGG01000445.1:5123-11205 GCA_003486675.1 Cyanobacteria bacterium UBA11372 | reverse complement strand
CAAGCTACCACAGCCTTTCCCCTTCCCCAAATCGCGCTATAAGTCTCTACCCCAAATTCTTCACCTTCAGGCGCACGAATTTTCCGCCCAATTTCAATTGCAGTCCCCGTCAAAAAACTCGCCACTAAAAACCAAACTAAATTAGCAGATGGTACAGTTCCCACAACTAACCAATCGCAAGCACTTGCATACAAATTTATCAGCGGTACGTAAACTAAATGACTCAACATATATGCCAAAGGATGCGCCTTTAACCAATCGCGCACAAAGAATTCTTTGCACATCAACCCGAAATAACACCACACCAAACCCAACAACAACGCCAACCTCGGTGATAGCCAAAAAGCCAAACCTAGCTGAATAATAGCAGTCCCAACACCCACCCAACCCAACTCGCGCAAACTTACCAAACCTCTAGGAACTGGACGATATGGACGGTATCGCGCATCATCTGCAAAATCTTTAAACTCATCCGCAATTCGCATTTGTAAAAAGAAGAAAAAAACGCTGACAAATGCAACCACCATTGCAGCTAGACTCGGCATTCTCCTACCATGCACCAACACCGAATAACTAACCGCCGAAATACTAAAAACTGCTATCGGCAACCCATGTTTCAAAACCGGGAAGCGTTCTTTTTGATAAACCCACCATCGATTAACCATCGTTTTCCCTCCCTTCCCAGCCAAAAATTACCTATCTCTTCTTTTCTCTTACCTCTGCGTCCTCTGCGTCCTCTGTGGTTTGTTAAATAGGTATTCTTCACACGGGAAAAGAGTAAATATTATTGTTCTTCCCCTCCAAATCTTCGGCGTATATTCACATTTGCCAGTCCTTGCGCTAGTTCAATTTCTTCATTACTCCAACCTTGCGCTTGCAAGCGGCTCGCAATTTGCGTATCGCTAAAACCTCGCTCTTTTGCTTTAATCGTATAATCTACTAATGCTAATTCCTCTGTGGATACCCTTTCTTGCGGGCGACTTTCACCGCTTGTTTCTCCCTCAGTTGAGGTACGATTTTCAGTGGCTAAACCTGTAACCCGCAGAATGCCCCAAATAGATCCTACTATCACCATACCTACCAACCAGGCAAAGCCAAGCCAAATCGCAAGGCCAATACCTAGCGTACATACTGTTAAGACAATTAACATAGATGCAGCATTTTGGATACTGCCAACTGCTACTGCCATCCCAATAAAAAGAACTATGCTACCTACGGCTAAACTGATTAAGTAAAATTTCTTTGTTAGCACTGTAGCTCTAAATTGTCTGTTCATTTTTCCCGATTTTATAATTTATTATCTATTGCAGTTTCCCAATAGCGGATGAAAGCAATAATCAAAGCCATATAAAAAGGTATGGCAAAGGTTATTTCGACAGGTAGGTTAGTAATTGGTGTCTTGAAACCAATATAACTTTTAACGGCAGTTTCGCCATAAACCCGGTATCCATTGATAATTAGCCAAGACTCAAGAGGCCAAACTAAAGCACTGGTAATCATCAAAGCAATGCAAAATCTTTGGATGATATGGTAGTGGATGAAAAATCTGGCGATCGCAACCGCCGTTACTCCAATAATCAGCACCCACGCTGCGAGCAGTATTATACTAATATCGTGAAAAACATAAGACCACTGCGGAAATTTTTCATTCCTCACCATCGGCTCAATCATTACTTCAAATAAAAACACTCCTAAAAACGCAATCCACAAACTTCGCAACCATTTTCTCCCCTTTACAGGTATTAACAACTCGTCATCAATCACAAAACTCCAATATTTATAAAATGCGATGACCAATCCCGTAAACACAGGTATATAGTAAAGCACTTCTATCGGCACTCCCAAGATAAAGAACCCCGAAATCGCCTGTAAAACTTCAGGAGCATAACTGCGAACCCCGATATTTACAACAATCATTTCTAATGGTATAATTATCGCGGTTAATATCCCCAGATCAACCCCAAATTTTTTCCATTCTTTCCAATGTTCTAAAAACTTATCTACTAATAGCACAACAGCTAAAATTAACGCTGTCCAGCCAATCGTCAAAATCCAACTAACATCGTGGTAAACATACGCCCACTGTCCCATTTTGTAATTATTCCACATGGGAGAAGTGAATAATTCAAAAATTAACACTCCCACACTCATCACCAAAAAACGCAGCCATATTTTATCTTTTAATTTCCGCATTATAAAAAAACTTGCGCCTACCCCGACCAATATAAAAGCCTCAAACAAAATAATCGGTAAGGTAGCATTTTTATCGAAGCTGCAATGGGCTAAAAGCGGGTAATAAAGTGTTGTCATCATAGGAAAATTGCAAGCTTGCTAATTGCTAATTTCTTATTAACCATTTAATCCGCCGGATACTGTTTCCTTCTGGCGAAATTCCGAGTCTTTAATTTTGCATCCTCCCCACTTCGCTTGACAAAATTCGGGTAGCTTAGTTAGTCTTTCCCAAATTTTCCACAGGGGTGCTTCTAAAATGTTGCCAAATTTAGCATGATTGAAATCGCAAGACATAATATCCCCGTAAGGAGAAACGTAGAAGTAACTCGTACCGCAGGAACATCCAACGCTGCGATGACTGGTAAAGTAAGCAAAGAAAACTACTCCCGGATAACTGGGATTTTGATTGTATTTTTTGGCTGACTGAATCATCTCTTCTATCCAGTCGTTATTATCTACTAAATCTTGCCGTTCTTTATATCTTCCAGTCGGTAATGCATCAAAAACCAGCACTTCGTGTATTCCGATCTTCTTCCCTAACTTGACAATTCTGTCTAATTCTCCATCTTGATAAGCTTCAGGGGTTATAGTTGTCGCAATTCCTGTAGAAAATCCTAATTTTTTAGCTTTTTCAATTCCTCGAATCGCTCTGTTAAATAAACCTGGTTGCTGGCGGAATTGGTCGTGCTTTTCAGGAGTAGCCGCATCAATGCTAATATAAATACTATCCAATCCCGCTTTTTTTAATTCTGCCGATCGTTGTTCTAAATGCCAGCCGTTTGTAAACATAATCGTCGTCGATAAATCTTTGTCAACGGCTTTAATTATTTCTGGCAAGTCTTTTCTTAAGAGCGGTTCCCCTCCGACAAAGTTAATTACAGACACTCCCAAATCTTGCGCGTCTTTAATTAATTTTTTCGCCTGTGCTAGCGTTAAAATATTTCTATCTTTTTCTTCTACCGCTGTAAAAAAACTACAATGCTCGCAAGCGGCGTTGCAGATATCGTTGACAGCAAAACTCATCAAGTTGGGCAAGTTTTTATTTTGAATCGTGCGATATAAGGCGCGAGCAATAAAATTAGACGCTGGCTTGCTGAATAATGCTGGCGTTGACAAAGAATAAACTGGATAGCCGTTGCGAAAATGTATAATTTTGTTATGATTTAAGTAGATTCTGTAAAGTATATTGACAAAATCTTGACTGTAATCTAAGGCTTTAGTAGCTAGAAACCATTTGAGGCGGAGGTTGGTAAAAAAAGAGTGCATGAGAACTATTTAAATTAAATGAATTCCTCCAGGTTTTATATTAAGCACAAATGTTGATCGGTATTTTTGAGTTCACAATAATTTAATATTCCTTTTCTTATGGTAGAGAATAGTTAAATATCAACCTCAAAAAAACTGTGGTTGGGTATTGCAAGTAAAACAGCGTGGAGGGCGTGCATAGCCGCTCGTAGTGGGGATGCACGCACTTTTTGGCGGGTGATGGTTCTTGATTGTCACGCGCTCGATAGTGTAAGCTCACTCCGTTGCAGTGGCAATTTGACTCACCCAGCAATTGCGGCTACCAAATCATGGTATTGTTCAACCCAGTTTCAACTATAAACTTATACAACTGCAAACCCCCACGCGACGTGACTAGCAAACAATCTGCTGCTCTTGCTACCTAAAACAGGAGAAACCGAGAGTGAAATTCCGCTGGCTACTACCCAGTACTTTGAGCCTGGTGCTGCTGTCAACTCCCGCCTCAGCAGGAAGACTGCAATCAATGCAGTTTGATGCCGATCAGAACCGGCTGCTCTTTACAACGGACGAGGGCGTTCAACCGAGAGCTAGACTGCTGTTCAATCCCACCCGTTTGGTGATAGACTTGCCCGGTACTACCTTTGATCGTCGCACGGTAAACAATCAGTCCTTGGGTGGAGCAGTTCAAGCCATCCGGGTGGGGCGGGTAGATCGCCGCACGACGCGCTTGGTGATTGAACTCAAACCCGGTTTTACCCTAGATCCTCAGCAGGTAATCTTCCGGGGCGCTTCTCCCAGACAGTGGACGGTGCAATTGCCAACGCCCCAACCTGTGGAGCCATCCGGCAATAACAACAGGGCATCGATTGGGATTGCTGCTACTTTAGAACAGCTACCCGTTACACGGACTCCTTTGACTCCTTTGACGGCTTCTGGGGAAACTCAAGTCCAGGATGTTCAGGTAACGCCCGATGGGTTTTTTATCCGGACTACCGGGGGTAACCCACAACTGAGGGTGAGGCGAAGCGGCGATCGCACTGTGGAAATCGACCTCAAAGGTGCTGTTATCTCTTCTCGCCTATCCCAAAGAGATTTTCCGGTGGATCGGTTTGGCGTCAGTCGCCTCCAACTAAGTCAAGTAGAAGACTCACCCCCTCTCACCCGCGTCACGTTACAGTTGACCGACGATGACTCAAACTGGCAAGCAAGCTTTAGCAATCTGGGCGGCGTCGTTTTGTTGCCTGCTACCGGCGCGCAACCAGCCTCCCGCAGTTATACTGCTGGACTGGTGAGGATTGAAGCGGTTGAATTAAGCCAAAATCAATTGCTGGTGCGAGCCAATCAGCCTTTTACTTACACCAGCGGCTGGGATCGCGCCTCCGGTGCTTTCCGGATCGCGGTTGCTGGTGCGACACTCGAAGATGATGTTGACGAACCGCGTCCAAGTCGCAATAGTCCAATTTTGCGGGTGCGCGTGCGCCAGGAAGACCCTTCCACGGTGGCGATCTTAGTGCAACCGGCTGCTGGTGTACAGTTGGGCGAAATCAATCAGCCTTCTCCTCAACTGCTATCCCTGCCATTAACTAACTCTAGAACGGTTCTACAACCGCCTACTAGACCTGGTATTCGCGATCGCACCACCATCGACAGCGGTTGGTCGATGCTATCTTCTCGTAATGATGGACGTATGATAGTCGTTATCGACGCCGGACATGGAGGTCGCGATCCGGGCGCCATCGGCATTGGAGGATTGCGCGAGGTAGATGTAATTACTCCCATCGCCCTTCAGGTGGCTCGCCAATTGGAACAACAAGGCATCCAAGTTGTATTGACCCGCCGGGGTGACTATTTTGTTGACCTAGCACCAAGGGTGCAAATTGCCAAGCGGGCAAATGCGGATTTGTTTGTCAGCATCCACGCCAATGCCATTAATAGGAACCGCCCCGACGTGAATGGCATCGAAGTCTATCATTTCGGACGAGGCGAGGATTTGGCGCGGACGATCCACCAAAGCATTCTCCAAAGCGTCAACATTGGCGATCGCGGCGTGCGGCGAGCTAGATTTTTTGTCTTAAGGAATAATCCCATGCCTGCGGTTTTAGTCGAAGTTGGCTTCGTCACGGGGGCTATTGATGCGCCCAAATTGGCAGATCCAAACTTCCGCAGCCAGATGGCAGATGCGATCGCTCGCGGCATTCTCCTTTACATTCGGCAAAATTTCTAGTTAGCTATCATTCATTAGTTATTAGTACTTAGTCTGCCTGCTAAGGAATCATAACTAATGACCTTTAAGGGCGAAACACTTGCGCCCTTATATCTCGGTCAGATCGATCGGAATCGATACGCAAGTGCTAAAGCTCCGACTAATGACAAAGGATAATTGATACATGACAACTGCAAAAATCGGCATTTTTGACAGCGGCGTTGGCGGTCTTACCGTTTTAAGAGAACTTTACCGGCAACTTCCCAACGAATCGATTCTTTACTTTGCAGATACCGCACGGCTGCCCTACGGTAACCGCTCTCAGGCAGAAATTTTGCAGTTTGTGCGTCAAATCCTCCATTGGATGCAGCAGCAAGGGGTTAAAATGGCAATCATGGCCTG
>DNGG01000445.1:0-4923 GCA_003486675.1 Cyanobacteria bacterium UBA11372 | reverse complement strand
GTTAAAATGGCAATCATGGCCTGCAACACCAGTTCTGCCCTGGCGTTGGAAACCGTGCGATCCGAATTCGATTTTCCGATTTTAGGGGTAATCCTTCCAGGCGCGAGGGCTGCAGTCGCAGTTGGCAAGCGCATCGGCGTGATTGCCACTCCCGCCACCGCCGCTAGCAATGCCTACCGTCGCGCCATTCAAGAAGTTGACCCCAAGGCGCAGGTTTGGCAAGTCGGTTGTCCGGCGTTTGTGCCCCTGATCGAACAAAACCGCATCAACGACCCTTACACCTATGAAATCGCCCAGGAATATTTAGAGCCATTGCTACAGCAGCAAATTGATACGCTGGTATATGGCTGTACCCACTATCCCCACCTAGCACCCATTCTCCGCAGGATTTTACCAAACACTGTGACGCTGGTCGATCCAGCCGTCCACGTCGTGGCTGCGGCAGTTCAAGAACTGGATTTATTGGGGCTAAGAAATCAGTCTGGCGCAAAACCGACGCGCTTCGGCGTTAGCGGTTGTCCGCAACAGTTTGCCCGATTGTCGGTACAGTGGCTGGGTTGTACGCCCGCGGTTGAGCAGGTGTGCTTGCCTATGCCAATGCCCTTGCAGTCAGTGTCGATCGAATCTATCGACTAACTTAGGACTTACGCAACTACACTAAATATGGTGTAATGGTGCGTTAGCGATCGCGTAACGCACCCTACATATAGTTCTCGCTCGTCTTTAGATCAAACAAATCATATGATGTCAGGCTTTTCACCCATAATTAAAACTCAGTGCGTCCTTAGTGTCACCGCGTCAGGAGCGTCAGTCCTAACTATGGGTAATCAAACGAACATGATATCAATCCTACGGGCGTCGCCATTCCCTTGACCGTTGAGCAAGTATTAACAACGCATAAATCGCTAATAAATAACCAGTAGCCAGGAAGGGAATCATTAGAGGCATATCGTGGTAAACCATAATTGAGTTAGGAGTAAAATGGAGGGACGTCAAGTTTGATAGCAATAACGGTTTGTCAGCTTGTCAAAGCGATTGACTCGCGCTGACATCTGTCATACAAGGCAACCTTTGGAAACATAGCTGCCTCCAAATGCTGTCTCAAGTTAATTTAGAACTCTAGGCTGCGCTTAGAAACTTTGCCACGCCAATCCTAGAATTTGTTTAAGGAACAAATTCTGCGGGACTAATAAGCAGTAACAGCAGTCGCAAATTTTGCGCTACCCCTACCTATGAATAACCAGCCCCTCTGTCGCACCCTGCTTTACCAGCGACTGCTGGCTGTTTGGGAGCAAGTATCTGAATTTTTTTGAAATCCTTACTATCTAGAGTATCACAAGGTTCTCGGCTTTTCGATACCCTATCGCAAAATGGTTAACAATTCTACAAAAATTTTTTTTAACCACTCATCGACCCGCCTCCTAGAGTCGTTGCGGGTTTTCTTGTGGTTGTCCGCGATCCCCGTGGGGTAGAGCTACCAGCTACCCGGTCACCCCCCCCTACCACAACCGGCTTATTCCCATCGAGGAAAGGCTTCGCTTAAAATGAGTACAGAATATGTTAAATTTCGTAAAAATAACGCCCGAACCGGCAGATCCATGACTTCAGCGACTTCCCTATTTTCCCCTGTAGAAGTAGACTTGCGCTTGCTGTCGGAAAACCTCAAGCAGCTTGTTGGCAACCGTCATCCTATCCTGTCTGCGGCAGCGGAACACCTTTTTGGCGCAGGGGGAAAGCGGGTAAGACCTGCGATCGTCCTGCTGATTTCGCGGGCGATGATGCGGATGCAGGATAAAGACATTACCCCCCGGCATCGACGGCTAGCGGAAATTACCGAAATGATTCACACGGCTAGCCTGGTACACGATGATGTGGTAGATGATTCAGTGGTGCGTCGCGGCGTTCCCACGGTTCACAGTTTGTTTGGTAACCGAATCGCCGTACTGGCAGGCGATTTTTTGTTTGCCCAATCTTCCTGGTATCTAGCCAATCTGGATAACTTGGAAGTTGTCAAACTCCTGTCGCAAGTGATTATGGATCTGGCAACGGGTGAAATTCAGCAGGGACTCAATCGCTTCGACACCAGCTTATCCTTTGAGGCTTATCTGGAGAAGAGTTACTATAAAACGGCTTCTCTGATTGCCAACAGCTGTAAGGCAGCCGCTGTTTTAAGCGAGGTGTCTGCCGAGATGGCTGAAAATGCTTACAGCTATGGGCGCCATCTGGGTTTGGCGTTCCAAGTGGTCGATGATATTCTGGATTTCACCGGGTCTACAGAAGCATTGGGTAAACCCGCATGTTCCGATCTAATCAGCGGCAATTTGACGGCACCCGTCCTGTTTGCCCTGGAAAAGGAACCGTATCTGGAAGTGCTGATCGAACGCGAGTTTTCTAACCCTGGGGATTTAGACCAAGCGATCGCGCTGATCGAAGCGAGTCACGGCATCGAACGCGCTCGCGAATTAGCCGCCGCTCAAGCTAAACTCGCCGTGGAACACCTAGTCGATTTACCGCCTTCCGAGTGCCGTCAAGCCTTGGTTAGCATCGCTGACTACGTTCTGAGTCGTCTTTACTAGGATTTTTGCTGACTCAGGCGATGTCGGGAGGCAGATTGCTACGTTTGGTACGCTGTTGTGACTGACTTTGTTGCAGGTGCAGTTGCATCAAGGATTGCAGATCAGAGCGCCGGACTTCGGTGGCGGCGGATCGGTTTCCTGGTGTCTCAAAAAAAACGATGCTGCTGATGGCTTCCATAGCCAATAGTTGGAACAAAATATGGGTGACAGGAATTGGCAGCGCGATCGCTTGCGCCTTCGGCATCGCCAAGGGAGCAGTCACAGCATCCTCCTGAGTCGGAAAAGCGTAGATAACGCGCTTTTCCAGGTTTGGATTACCACGATTGCTTAAAACTGTACTCACCCAATCAGAGTTGAGGGTTTGGAGGATGTAGTATTGGGAATGGTGCAACTGCTGGGCGATTTGCTTGAGAGCGGGAGCGATCGCGCGCACCACCTTGGGGGTAGTCCCATCTTGGGGGGCATTGTCGATCAAAACTTGAATTTGTTGGTTTAAGTTCATAGGGAGCAAGCCAATGCGCTGAGAGTCCCCTAATGAGTCTAGATCACAGGACGAGCGATCGCGCTCGCCCGCTATGGAACTAAATTTCCCCGCCTGCGTAGCCATCCATGTGAGCCGCCCCGGCATCGTGTTTGGCACCTAACAGCCGCATTTGATCCACCTTGATGATGGGTGAAGAGCGGTTAGCTCCCGTGGCGCTATCCCTCCAGCGATCGAACTTCAAAGAACCTTGCACCCCAATCAAGCTGCCCTTACGGACGTAGTTCGCAGCTACTTCTGCGGTTTTGCCCCACAATTCCAGATTAAACCAATCAGTCTGGTTGCCATCGCGTGTCCAACGGTTGACTGCCAGAGTCAACCGACACTTAACGCTACCGGAATCGAAATACTTCACATCAGGGTCTTGGCCTACATGGCCTACGAGAGTGACTAAATTGATACTCATAATACGGATGCAGTACAGCTGTACTCTTTTGTCGTGTATCTACTTTAGCGGAAAAGACGCAGTTAAAGCATTTTGCTGCTATTGGCTAAAGAATTGTCCTGTGGAACTAGACGCCGCGTAGAAAACGTAATAAAATCCAGCACGGTTAGGTAGTAGTACAAAAAAGTATTTGACTTGGGGGCAGTAAAATCGCGTGGGTATTTTCAATCGCCTTCCCTCTTTTTCTAGGGACATGGGTATCGACCTCGGTACTGCAAACACGCTAGTTTACGTTTCTGGTAAAGGCATTGTTCTGCAAGAACCTTCTGTAGTTGCCATTGACAAATATACAAGGGAACCGATCGCAGTCGGAGAAGAAGCGAAAAACATGCTGGGGCGTTGTCCCGGCAACGTGGCTGCCTTGCGCCCCTTGCGCGATGGCGTCATCGCCGATTTCGATACCGCCGAAATTATGCTCAAGCACTTTATCCGGCGGGTACACGAAGGTAATGCTTTAGTCTCGCCTCGAATCGTGATCGGCATTCCCAGCGGCGTTACCGGCGTCGAACGACGAGCAGTAATGGATGCGGCAATTCAAGCAGGCGCTAGGGATGTTCGGTTGATCGACGAACCCGTAGCGGCAGCAATTGGAGCCGGATTACCCGTAGCAGAACCTACAGGTAATATGATCATCGACATCGGCGGCGGCACCACGGAAGTGGCGGTTTTGAGCTTGCAGGGGACAGTGATCAGCGAATCGGTGCGAATTGCAGGCGATGAGCTGAACGACTCGATTATCCAATACATGAAAAAAGTTCACAATCTCGTGATTGGGGAAAGAACCGCTGAAGAAATCAAGATTCAGATTGGCTCGGCTTATCCCACCGATGCCGATGAAGATACGATTGTGGAAGTTCGTGGCTTGCACCTGCTTTCTGGTTTACCGCGAACAGTGACGATTAAAGGACCTGAAATTCGCGAAAGCATGTCGGAACCGCTGTCGATTATTGTTGACGCAGTCAAGCGCACTTTGGAACGGACTCCCCCCGAACTGGCAGCGGATATTATTGACCGGGGGATTATGCTAGCAGGAGGCGGTGCCCTGCTCAAAGGTCTAGATACTCTAATTAGCCATGAAACCGGCATTGTGGTACACGTAGCAGCAGATCCGCTCAGCTGCGTTGTCTTGGGAACGGGTCGGGTGTTAGAAAATATCAAACAACTCGATCGGGTATTTAGCGGTTACTCTCGCCCGATGTAATTAGTTTGAGAAAGGCGTTTGGCATCAAAAACCAACTTTCAAGTTTTAACGTCTTTGCTCACCCCCAAATCACTCAATGGGGAGGCAATTCCCTGGCAACAAATCAACCCTAGTTAAAAGTAAGACAGGATAAAAATTTGACCAAGATAATGGGATACAA
>DNGG01000032.1 GCA_003486675.1 Cyanobacteria bacterium UBA11372 | reverse complement strand
GCAAAACTCGCTTAGATAACGCAAGTTGCTAGTTATAAGTTGTGAAATTGGTAATTGGTAATTGGTAATTGGTAATTGGATTCATTGGCAGTAGGGGCGGGTATAAGCTGAGTAGGGGAGGGTTTAACCAACCAACTCGCAAAACCACGAGATATCTGATTAAACCCGCCCCTACACCAACCACGAGATATTTCGTTAAAGTAGTTCTTACTCTTGACAATTACCCATTACCCATTACCCATTACCAGTTTCCTTGGATGTAACTAGCAACTAGCGTTACTACCCTAAGATAATTGTTTCAAGCGGTATCCCAAGCCGTGAACGGTTTCAATTAAATCATCGGGAGCGGCTACGGATCTAAGTTTGTGACGCAGGCTTTTAATATGCGCCTTGACGGTTTCCTCTTCCGGCGGATTTTCACTGTTCCAGAGGCTATCAATAATAACCGAACGGCTTAATACGCGGCGACCATTGCGGAGTAACAGTTCTAGCACGCTGTATTCTTTGGGGGTTAAGTGCAGGAGTTGACCGTTATATGTAACTTCGTAGGTAATCGGATCGCAGCGCAAGTGTCCCCACGATAGAGTAGGCGTTGATAAGATAGTTCCCCGGCGCAGCAAGGCGCGAATCCGAGCGAATAATTCTGGTAGATTAAACGGTTTTACCACATAATCATCTGCTCCGGCGTCTAAGCCATTGACTTTATCGGCGCTGGTGTCGCGAGCGGTTAGCATCATAATCGGTAAATAATAGCCGCGATCGCGCAGTCGCCTGCAAAGGCTAATCCCATCGAGTTTGGGTAGCGAGACATCGAGCAAAATCGCGTCGTATGCGATCGCCTGCACTTGACTCCATGCTGCTTCCCCATCCTTGACCAGATCTACCACATATAGCTGGTCGCTCAAAGCTTCAGCCAGCGCCTCCGCCAAACGTACATCATCCTCAACTAGCAAAATCCGCATATTTATAGGTGCAATCTTAAACTTGTCATCCGTCTTGGGGATGAACTACTGATTTATGATTAAATTTTAAAGCTTCTATGCAATTCTGTGTATGAAATGGCAGATCGAAAAAAAAATTATTGCTGGCGGATTTGGATTGGCGATGCTGATTCTCGGTGCAGTGAATATAAATTCTTATCGCAATACCACCCAACTGTTTGAAAGACAAAAACGAGTAGAGCAAACCTACGAAGTTCTCCAAGAAGTTAAAGATGTGTTAACGACGCTGCGGGATGCCGAAAGAGCGAGACGAGGTTATATTATAACCGGGAAAGATTTTTATTTGGGAACTTACAACCAAGCTATTCAAGAAATTAACGCTAAATTCTACTTGGTTCGACGCTCTACCGCCGATAATCCCAATCACCAGTATAAACTCGACCTGATCAAACCTTTAATTGACCAAAGAGTTGCTTTGATTCAAAAGTCTGTTGAATTATACAAGCAAAATCCTTCAGATAGGCAAATTCAAATCGAACTGACAGATGAAGGGATCGCGCTTCACGATAAAATATCCCAAGTGATTTATGAAATAGAAACAGAGGAAAAATTATTATTGCAGCGTCGCGCCGCTGCTTCTGAAGCAAGTTTCCGCGACGCAGTGAGAATGAAAATAGTTGGTTTCGCCATTAGCTTCGGCTTACTGCTTACAGTTTACTTACTTTTGCTTGCACAAATTAAGAAACGCCAACTCAGCGAAGAGAAGTTCCGCCAAATGGCAGAAAATATCGACGAAGTTTTTTGGATTAGCGACGTTAAACTCAAAACTTTATTATACGTTAATCCGGCTTATGAAAAAATTTTGGGACGTGACTGCGAGAGTTTATATGCAAATCAGAAGTCTTTTTTAGAAGCAGTTCATCCGGAAGACAAAGCGCGTGTTAGGGCTAATCTTGAGCAGAATGCTACCAAAGAATATGAGATAGAATACAGAATTGTGCGACCCGATGGAGCGATTCGTTGGATATGCGATCGCTGCTTTCCCATCCAAAATTCAGCAGGCGAAGTTTACCGTCGTACCGGGATATCACAAGACATCACCGAACGCAAGCGAGCCGAAGAAATTCGCCGCAACTTGGAAAAAGAAAGAGAACTCGGCGAACTCAAACTCCGCTTTTTCTCAATGGCTTCCCACGAATTTCGCACGCCTTTAAGTACTATTTTAATTTCCGCCCAATTACTTGAAAATAGCAGTCCAAATTGGACGCCAGAGAAAAAGCTTAAAAATCTCCACCGGATTCAATCCGCTGCTAAAACAATGACGCAATTGTTAACCGATATTCTCACCCTAACGAGAGCGGAATCTGGCAAACTAGAGTTTAAACCAGAGCATCTGGATTTAGATAAATTCTGTACCGATTTAGTCGAAGAAGTTGAATTGAGTTATCGCGCTCAACAGAGTATATTTTTTATCAGTCACTGTCCCGGTAAAAATGTTTATATAGATGAAAAAATGCTGCGCTCTATTCTCAGCAACTTGCTGTCAAATGCAGTTAAATACTCCCGAGAGGATAGCCATATTTATTTTACCCTCGATTGCGAATCGAACAGCGTAATTTTTGAGATCCAAGACCAAGGAATCGGAATTTCAACCGCCGATCAAGAAAACTTATTTGAATCATTCCACCGGGGTCAAAATGTCGGCGATGTTCCGGGGACGGGATTGGGTTTAGCAGTTGTCAAAAAGTGCGTAGATTTACACGGTGGCAGCATTACAGTAGAAAGTAAAGTAGGGGTTGGCACTACATTTACAGTTACCTTACCGTTGACAAATTGTCCCGTGTTAACAGGCGTCATTTAAAAACATCAAAAGCCCCCCTTGTGAAGGGGGGTTTGGGGGGATCGCTTGGCTCGCTAGCGTCATTTAAAAACATCAAAAGCCCCCCTTGTGAAGTGGGGTTTGGGGGGATCGCTTGGCTCGCTAGCAACTTGCGCTTTTAGAGGAAAGATTGCAAGCGCTGAATTAGATCCGGTGTTTGCATCACACCTTCAATCCTATCCACAGCTTCACCGTTTTTAAACAGTACCAGCGTTGGCAAAGCATAAATGCG
>DNGG01000585.1:10084-10275 GCA_003486675.1 Cyanobacteria bacterium UBA11372 | reverse complement strand
GGAACTTCGATTACTCAAGTATTTCGAGAAGCTAATCAAGCTTGGCAAGAAGTCGAACCAGTCGCATCGTCAATATTAAACGCGGCAATGGATGCGATCGCTACCCAAATCTCCCTACCCCCTCCCCCACATCCCAACGCCCTCCCCATACTCGTATTTAACCCCCTCAACTGGCAAAGATCCGAAGTCGT
>DNGG01000585.1:921-9717 GCA_003486675.1 Cyanobacteria bacterium UBA11372 | reverse complement strand
TGCCGCTATACAAACGAAGCCTACTGGCTGTACTTCACTCACTTGCAATCCGCTGTATTGGCAAGTTTTCGATCATCAGGGACAACCTTTAGTTACCCAATTAAGGACTTCAGTCTCCAATACCAATCCATCCGCACTACTCTTTATTGCCCCCGATATCCCCTCTGTCGGCTATCGCCTCTTCTGGTTATGTCCCCAAATCTCTCAAATCTCCAATTCGATTGATTTCCCTTCTGAATCAGAGCTTATATGGGCGCACCTTTCCCATTATGAATATAGTATAGCACAAAAAATTGAAATTGCAACAACAAATTGGAATTTAGAAAACGAATTTCTGCGGGTAACGGTAGATCCAGAAACGGGGAATTTATCCAGCACCTGGGACAAAATCCACCATCGGGAAATCCTCGCCCAAGCGGGTGGGAATCAACTGCAAGCATTTAAAGATAGCGGTCAATATTGGGATGCATGGAACATCGACCCCAACTACGAACAACACCCGTTACCCCCAGCCGAACTAAAATCAATTGAGTGGATAGAATATGGGCCAATAGAGCAACGGCTGCGGGTGGTAAGACAGATAGGACAATCGCAATTTTGTACCGATTACATCTTGCAAACTGGTTCCCCCGTCTTAAAAATTGCCACAACGGTAGACTGGCAAGAACGCGGCGTATTGGTAAAAGCAGCTTTCCCTTTAAACTTAGAAGCCGAATCCGCAACTTATGAAATCCCCTGCGGTGCGATAAGTCGCCCAACTCAACCTCAAGCACCGAGAGAAAAAGCAAAATGGGAAGTCCCTGCCATTCGTTGGGCAGATTTAACGGAAATAGGTAATCGCCAAAACAATTACCAATTACCAATTACCAATTACCAATTACCAATTTACGGCGTCAGCTTGCTGAATGATTGCAAATACGGCTACGACAGCAAACCGAATCAATTGCGTTTAACCTTGTTAAGAAGTCCTAGTTGGCCCGACCCAGAAGCGGATCGGGGATATCATGAATTTACCTATGCTATATATCCTCACGCCAATAGTTGGCAGTCTGCCCATACGGTGCGACGCGGGTATGAATTAAACCAGCCGCTTCAGGTAAAGGTATTGCCACCAAGTCGCGAAGCGAAAGAGGCATCTTTACCACCTGTAGGTTGCTTTTTAGATTTAGGGGCGCAAAATTTAATATTGATGGCGTTGAAGCAGTCGGAAGATAACCCGGAACAATGGATTTTGCGGTGTTATGAATGTCATGGAGCAGCAGGCGAGTTATCTTTGGGGGGAAATGCGGGGTTAGCGATCGCGCAGCAGGTAGATTTGTTAGAGCGAAGTCTTCCCTTCCCCGAGGCTAAAACCAACCAAATTTCCCCTTGGCAAATCCTCAGCTTTCAATGCCAAAAAAAACCCGCCCAAGAGCGGGAATAAAACATCTGCTATTTTGGTTAAGTAAAAACCTCAACTCGAACAAGAGCCACTGCCGCAGCCGCCTTTGTATACCGCAAATTCGTCATCGTCGTAATCAATCGCAGGCGCAGGCTGAAATCCTATTGGCGCGAAGGATTGACCACATCCGCCATCCCAATCATCAAAACAGGCGGGACGATGTACCACCTTATGTTTGTAACACTTCGGCCTCGTTATCACCACCGGGACATCTTTGTAAACATACCTCGGCCTGGGTACGACAACGGGATAGGTGACGTGGACAAATTTCGGCCTGCGGATCACCACCGGGTAATATTTATACACCGGGTAATATTTGTAGCGATAAACAGGCCGACGAATTACGACTGGGTAATGCTTGACGTAATACTTTGGCTTGCGGATCGTCCGATGGCGAACCCTGCAAGGGCTGTAGCTGTAGCTATAGCAACCTCCTGCCTGTGCCTGTTCGGGGATAACTACCATACCCAAAACAATGGCAACGGGCAATAAGGCAAGACAGACTTTACCTGAAAGTTTCTTCCAGTTCAGCCCGTTAAATAAAGGCTGGGCGTCTTCGGCAGGCGTTGACTCTATGGGGGGAGCCTCGTCGTAAGCTGAAGCACAATGTAGGTAGGCGAGGTAATCCATTCCTCTCTCTCCTTTTTGTGGATTTGTGACTCAGATTATCAGTTTTCGCATCTAAGTGGAATCTGTACTCCAGACTCAACAACTTCAGCCCCCAAGCTTAGCGACGCCTATACGTGGTCGTAATACGAGTGATACTTGGGTCGATGGACTACCTTAAAGCGTTTGCAAGGCGAAGGCCGATGTACCACCTTGTAATAGTGATACTTCGGTTTGTAGAACACTACCGGATGCACCACTTTAATGTATTTCACCTTGTGGAACACGACAGGATGAAATTCTTTGATGTGTTTCACCTTGTGAACCACTATCGGATGATACACCTTGATGAATTTCGCCTTATGGACTACGAAGGAGTAGTGTTTGTAGTGATACACAGGTTTATAGATCACCTTCTTGTAGATACACTTCGATTTGTGAATCACTACGTGCTTGCAACAGCCTTTATAGCTTACCGTTTTGTAAGCGTAATACTTCGGCTTGCGGATGACGATGGGGTGGTATGTTTTAACCAGTTTTGCTTTGTGGATTACCACCGGATGCACTACCTTCACATATTTGTAAGCGGGTATCACTTTCCGATGGACTACCGTGATGTATTTCGGCTTATACACCACTTTCTTATAGACTACCGGGATGTATTTAGCCTTATACACTACCTTCTTGTGGTAGCTAACGGTTTTGTATTTGCACGAAACTGACACCACATGTCCGCAGCCGTAACTTGCCTGTGCCTGTTGAGGAGTTGCCAACAAACCCGCAACAACAGCAAAAGGCATCAAAGCAACAAAGGCTTTGCTAGAAAATTTGTTCCAATTCAGATCGTTAAATAAGGGTTCGAGATCTTCCCCTGGAACCAACTCGATCGGTGGAGCTTCATCATAAGCTGAAGCACAGTGTAGATAAGCTAGGTTTTCCATCTGCTTCTCTCTCCTTTTTGTGGATTTCTGAGCAAGAATATTCAATTTTGGCTGCCTAGTGAATTTTATTCCTTATTTTCTTAAGCTCCTAGCATTTTGGCTCTACATTTATATTTTTTTATCAAAGTATATCTTGAGTATAAAATCGCAATCATACATCATGTATTGCAAGTGTTAAAATCAAAAATAGTAACAAATTAAGACAAAAAATCCACCAACCTTTGTATTAGTGAAACAAACTGATATAATGATAATCTTTTGACCAAAAATGATAGATATATTTCTATATAAATTGAAAAAATCAGGAGAAAATCATATGGTTAAATCAACTCTTTGTAGCCTTGTCATTTGTGATATATATATGCTAATGAATTAAAGATTTTAATGGGGTGTTTGTGTGGGGTCAAACCCTACACCCGGAAATACAAAAGCGATCGCTCTGTTCGCCAGTGGCTGTTGAGCGATCGCATAACTTAGACAAAAATTAAGGGTATAGCCCGATCTCCTGGCTATACCCTACCCGTGCAGGTAAGAAAAATATGAGAAAACACTTTAATCTTCGTGATCTTCAAACGGATCGCGCAGTTCCTTTGCTGGTGGGCCAAACGCTGTATAAATCGTAAACCCAGTAATGGCAACGAGGATAGCGCCAATTGAAATGTTAAGAACTGTTGCGGCTTCCATATCTAAGGATAAATTATGAGTCCGATTCCTCTATAATATTACGGAACGTTACAAAATTGCGATCGAGATTCATTTTAGGTCACTTATGGCACAACGGACTTGGTTAGGTGATGTCCTCAGACCCCTGAACTCTGAGTATGGTAAGGTTGCCGCTGGTTGGGGAACCACTCCCTTGATGGCTGTTTTTATGGTGCTATTCCTGGTGTTCTTGTTGATCATCCTTCAGATCTACAACTCCTCGCTAGTGCTTCAGGACTTTACCGTAAACTGGAACGGCATTGGTCGCTAGGGCAGATCCCACGCTTGCCCCAGCCGCAGATGGATTTTCCCTTTTCCCGGCTAGTCCGGGTTTTTTTTGGGCTGTCGCGAGAGGGAAGGTGGGGACATCTTCCCTCTGCGGGTAAAAAGTCAGGGAAACGAAGTGCTATAAATAGTTTCAAGCGGTTAGTGGAGGTATTTTTGTGAATATTTTTGGCATTGGCTTGCCGGAGATGGCAGTAATTTTAGTATTAGCGCTGTTAATTTTTGGCCCGAAGAAGTTGCCAGAAATTGGTCGCAGTTTGGGTAAGGCAATTCGGGGATTTCAGCAGGCATCTAGCGAGTTTGAGAATGAGTTTAAGCGGGAAGCTCAGCAGTTAGAGCAAGCGGTTAAAACCCCCTCTGCGGTGAAATCTGCGGAAGTCGCCGCCAATCAGGCAGAGAATAACGGCTAGCCCTTAAGGAAGATTTATGAAGTCGGCAGATACCGCACCTGCTTTGGTGATTCCCCAGTTAATTGTGGGCTTGGGAAATCCAGGAGCTAAATACGAGAAAACGCGGCACAACGTCGGCTTTGATGCGGTTGATGCTCTAGCGCGTGGGTGGCAAATTTCTTTATCGGAGAATCGTAAGTTTCAAGGCACCTTCGGGGAAGGGATGGGGCCTGGGTCACAAAAAATACGCTTGCTCAAACCACTTACCTATATGAATCTTTCGGGACAAGCGATTCGCGCGGCGATAGATTGGTATAAATTGCCACCAGAGTCAGTCTTGGCGATTTACGATGATATGGATTTGCCCTTGGGGAAGATGCGGCTGCGGTTGTCGGGATCGGCGGGGGGACATAATGGGATGAAGTCAGCGATCGCGCACCTGGGAACCCAAAACTTCCCCAGATTGCGAATCGGCATTGGCAAACCTCAAACCCCAGATAGCAAAAACGATAAAGACACCGTTTCCTTCGTTCTCGGACGTTTTAACGCAGGGGAAACCGAGATGATGGCAGAAATCCTGCAACTGGTGGTGGAAGCAGTGGAACTTAGCCTCAAGCAAGGCGTGGAGAAAGCCATGAGCCTTTACAATAACCGCACCGTTGCTGCCAAAGTAGGTACTAGGGGCGAAGCATGAGATCGGCTATATTTGTTGTCAAGCTGAAATCTCTTTAGGCTCATGCTTCGTCCCTCAACTAAAAAAAATCTAAATTTATTAGCTATTACGGACTAGCGAAACCCTAGCGCATACGTTTTTTGCGTCTAGCTGCGGTGGCTTTGCGCTTGCGTTTCTCTAGCGGGGTTTCAAAGTGCCGATGATTTTTGACATCAGCTAAAATCCCGGCTCTTGACACTTGACGCTTAAATCGACGTAATGCTGATTCAAGTCCTTCATTTTCACCTAAAACCACTTGGGTCATTCTTGCTACTCCGCTCTACGACACATAAGTTAAAATCTGACCGCTTGTAAAAATTTACACAAATCTGTAAACCAAACTTAGCGGTTTATGTTTTGCCTATATCAAACGCTTTCCAGCTTACCGAGAGCCGGAATTAATTCCGGTTGCTCAGTTTGACCTGATATCCCCTGTTAGAGGCTGTCAACATTGACAGAGGACTTGAAATATTTGGTTTTTTGGCGATCAGTTCGTGCCAAGTGTTTCAAGGTTTTCAAGCCCCTTAAGCTTTGGCAACCCGCACTAATCAAGCGCCTTCCCATTATAGAGCAGTCCGCGAAAACCCCGTGTCAAAAGACCGGGGTTTTGCCGTGAGACTTTACTCTCACAAACCCTCTAGACAAAGTGCAACTGTGGTAAAACAAGTTTCATCAGTACAAGACGTTAAAACCTACCGACCGACTGGGGCAGGCGTTGACGACCGAGGCAGCACTGTGCAAGACCAGGATTTTGCCCGCCTTTGGGTAAAAGGATTGCACTAGGGTTTCCTGAGTTCTCAGGATATTAACATTGTAATGTCTGATATCATGTCCGGTTGCATCGGTTGTATATAGGCGATTATGGGAAAAGCTGTTTTTTTCCTCCCACCTGCTCACCCCGATCCTAACGCTACCCAATGCCTGCGGACATGATATGAAGAATCCCCCTGCCTTTAGGACGGGAAGTGTCAAAGCCAATATTTTGACGACTGATTCAACCCGCTAAGAGGTTTTAACCCCTGGGGTTGGGATCGGCGTGGCGACTGGGTTAGCCTTGAAAGTTAGACTTGTCTAAGTTGCTTGAGGTAGGACAAGTCTACCGCACCAAAGTGGATGCTGAGGGCAACATTTAAGTTTTCTAGGGATTGGATCAGCCACATGACGCCATCGGTACCACAACCCTCGTAGTGGTTAAACAGGATGGAAAATCGCTTTTCTAGGTATGGTTTAACTTTACGGCAAATTAGCACAATTTTAAGTAAAAGACCAATTGTATAATTAATGCCCGTGTTGGAAATTAAGTCAATAAACACAAAGTGTTGAGGCTGCTGGCGACTGTCTACCACCAAGAAGTTCAACAAATGGCTACAAGTTCTCAGCAGCAGAAATTCGTTAAATGGCTGGGAATCGTTGTGGGGCAGGATGTTTTGCAGGTGATTGTATAGGCGATTGTTAAACTGACGCTTGCCGTAGGCTGGATCGATAGAGGAAACGAGGTAGGAATACAATTCGCCCTTAAACGTGCGGAAAGAGGGCGTATGGCTGCTGTGAGTCAGGAAAGTTTGGGCGAGATCCCGGTAGGTGTAGGAGCCTTCTACCTTGCCAGTATATTGTTTAATGCCAGAGAAAAGTTCGCGATCGCTCAACAAAGTGGGATTTTTGACCGGCGCTAGCGATGGTTTTAGCGCCACTCCATTAGTTTGTACTCTTTGCTGACTTTGCCGGATGTGATAAGTGACGTACTGACTCAGATCGACTTCAAATTGCCGCTGCGCCTCGGCTTGCATTTGCCGGATAGCTTGTTGATGCTCGTAGGTACTGTCTTCGCTTAAAAGACAATGCTCGTACAAGTAGGGATAGCGACGAATTAACATGCCCAAATGGGATTTGCCATCGCCACTCCCGTCTGTTGTCCGATCGGCAATCACCTGAGATAACCGTCTAAGGGTTAAATACTGCTCGCTCTCGGTGAAACCCTTTACCAGTTCGTGCAAGCGCCTGATGGAGCGATAGCGGGGAGAATAGATCCCCATAGCCGCAGGGCGACTTTCAAACAACGCCACCAATTCGGGAATAGCCGCTTGCATCTGAGGTTGCATTTGCCAGCGGTTGATCAGAATATGACAGCAGCGATTCAAGACGTATTTAAATTCCTGATCGGCTAGTTTAGAGTTGGCAATCTCGTCGAGTGCCGTCAAGATTTCGGCATTTGGGTAAGTTACTCCATCAACGAACAAGCTGCGAAAGCGCTCGATCAGCTGAGGTGGAGATTCCACCTGGACGCAATGGAGCAGGTGTTTGTACAGCTTTTGTTCTTCCGGGCGGCTTTGCCGCATGTAGGTATCTTTCCAGGCAATCACTTTTGTTCCCTCTTCCTTACCTGGGCATAGGTTCTTGCGCTACCAAAGAACTTACTGGCGCCATATCCTGTTATCGCTCTATCGGTTGGGTTTAATCGGGCTTGAGCATACAAAATCATTCCGATCGGATGATAAATCGGCTGGCGATATGCCTCCCTTCCGCTGCGCGTGAAGCGAAGCTACCCTTGCAGCGAATCGCACCTGAATTAATCTGATTGCACCCTTTGACGCGCATTAACCACTTCTTGATAGAACGAGGCTGACTTATAATACCCAGCCACCTCCTGTGAATTAATGCCAAATGTCCTTAATATCTTCAGCTTGGACATCTTCTTCACCCTAACTCGACACTATAGCAGAAACCTGTGATTGCCATCACCGTAACGCTATGCAGTTGATCCGGCCTCATCTAACATCCTTAATGGGATAGATTGACTTGCTAGGTTGGATCGAGGTTTCCTCGTTCAACTCCAGTCGTTGATGGGCAGAACCTCCTGTATTGCTTGTCACCATATGCGGCTCTGTACTTCCAGAATTACACAAGCATCAGGCGTTCGTGTGCAACGGCTTCGTGAAGATCCCAACAAAAACTCTAGATTTTCCTTAAAGATTCTGTTAAGTTACGAGCGACCCCCAAGATCGAACGCGGGGAAAATCACTGACTTTACCTTGGCAGGTCGCCCCAGGTATCCCCCATAAGAAGGATTTAGAGGATGGATAAAGAATCTTTAAACGTTATTAAGTTTGGCTCGAAGGGAAATCCAATTTTATTGCTCCACGGTTGGGGACAAAACTCAGAATCCTTACAACCGCTGGGGGAATTGCTGGCAAGGGAGGCAGAGGTTCACCTGATCGATCTTCCCGGCTTTGGTAAATCTGCCCCACCGCCCCAAGATTGGGATACCATCCAGTATGCAGAAAGGATTCTCCAGTATATGGATGAGCAGGGATTAGAGCAGGTAGACTTGCTAGGACATTCATTTGGTGGTAGAGTATCCATCCGGTTAGCAAGTCGATATCCGGTTCGGGTCAGAAGTTTGGTTTTAATCAATTCTGGAGGACTGCAACGGCAGCGAAATTTCTCCCAGCAGATGAGAAGTAAATACATCAGAACGCTGCGGCAAGTGTTCGGAGTGATACCAGTATACGGAGAACGGTTGAAAGAGTGGCACAGCGATCGCTTTGGTTCGCGGGACTACAAAAACGCGGGAATTTTGCGCGGAACACTGGTTAAAACCGTTAATGAAGACCTCACAGAAGAAGCATCGCGCATCCAAAAACCGACGCTATTAATTTGGGGAGAATCGGATACGGAAACGCCGATAGAAATGGGACACAGGTATAAGCAAATAATCCCCAA